>NZ_WQPL01000025.1 GCF_018785245.1 Collinsella aerofaciens
CGCCGGAAGCGCACCCGCAAGAGCCCGCGGATATTAGCTTGCCAGGCAAGCGTCGACTAAGCCATGCAGCGTGCGCGGGCCCTCCCGACGGGAAACGAAAAAGCCCGGTTTAAAACCGGGCTCGAACAAACACGCCTATTGACAATGGCTTTCTCATATTAAAAAGCCCGGTTTAAAACCGGGCTCGAACAAACACGCCTATTGACAATGGCTTTCTCATATTAAAGGGGTCGCCGCCGCTAAGGCGTTGACCCCTTAATCCAAGCAACGGCGCTGCCCAGCTTTCCAGAACTTGGGCTGCCGTCGACACTATTCTACCCACGAATGACATTTTGAACAATCGGCAATGCCGCTCCAAAAGCCAGGCACAACTGGCACAACCTAGGCGGTCGCTGAATGTGACAAAGGGACTGCCCTTTGTCACATTCCAAATATTGCCTTTACGTGTTGATACACACGGTGTGCAATAATACTCGCACTGTGCAATAGCGTACAGTCTGAGTAACAAGGAGGACGCTTGTCCCAGCTCGAGAAATGTGATCGCCGGTCCCTTCGCTCGCAGCGCGCCCTTCGCCAGGCGCTTGCCAGCGAGCTTGCCGAAAGCGGCGACCTTTCGCGCATTAACGTCGCGTCGCTCACCGAGCGCGCCGGTCTTACGCGTCGAACGTTCTATTCGCACTACCGCGATATCCCCGACTTTATCAGCCAGATCGAGGACGGCCTGCTTGCCGAGATTCGCGAGCGGGTGGAGCTTATCACCGCAGCTCAATTACCCGATCTTTACCGCAACATCGACGAGCTCGAGCCGGCACCCGGTTCGGTTGAGCTGCTTCGCTATCTTGCGGCTAATCGCGACCTTATCGGGGCCCTACTGGGGCCGGGCGGCGACCCCGCCTTTATTAAAAAGATCATCGATACCGCACGCGAGGCCGTGGTGCCGCGTGCACAGACGGGCATCTTGGGCCTGGCACTGGGCACCTTCTTTGACTACTACGTTACCTATGTCGTGAGTGCCGAGGTCGGCCTGATTCAGCGCTGGTTTGAGCGTGGGCTCACCGAATCGCCCGAGGCCATGGCGCGCATTATGACGGTGCTCGCCTTTGTGCGCCCCGGCGACCTGTATGGCCAACCCATCGATATCAACGTGCCGGAATACGGCATGAAGCTATTGAATCTGCAGCTCGAGGACGCGGTCGACACCACCGCAACCGTCGAGTCCAACAACTAAGAGGAGAGACAATGAGCAAACTCGTCGAGGGCATCAAGGACCGCATGGTCGCTGCTGCACGCGAGGCCGCGCCCGCCGTGGTGGACGCCGCGCAGAAGGCCGCGACCGCGGCCGCCGAGAAAGTTGCCGAGGCAGTTGCCGATGCCAAGAACGCGGCAGGGGAAACGTCCGTCGCTAGCGAGCCCGTCACCGCCGCCGAGCCCGTAGCCGCCGCCCACGCCCCCGAAGGCGCGATCTTCAACCCCGGCAACGCCCACGGCAACCTGCACCTGGGCATCGACGTGGGCTCCACCACCGTTAAGCTCGCCGTGCTCAACGACGACAACCAGATCGTCTACGCCAAGTACCAGCGCCACCACACCGACGTCCGTGCCTGCGCCCGAGACCTGTTCGAGGGCGCCGCGACCGTGCTGCCGACGGCCCAGATGACCTGCGCCATCACCGGCTCGGGCGGCCTTCTGCTGTCCCAGTGGCTCGACCTGGAGTTTGTCCAGGAGGTCATCGCCAGTAAGCGTGCCGTCGAGACCCTCATCCCGGCCACCGATGTCGCCATCGAGTTGGGTGGCGAGGACGCCAAGATCATCTACTTCGATAACGGCATCGAGCAGCGCATGAACGGCACCTGCGCCGGCGGCACGGGTGCGTTCATCGACCAGATGGCAACCCTGCTGCACACCGACGCCAGCGGCCTCAACGAGCTCGCGGCCAACGCCACCACCATCTATCCCATCGCCAGCCGCTGCGGCGTTTTTGCCAAGACCGACGTGCAGCCGCTGCTCAACGAGGGCGCCCGCCCCGAGGACGTGGCCGCCTCCATCTTCCAGGCTGTCGTGACCCAGACCATCTCGGGCCTGGCGTGCGGCCGTCCCATCCGCGGCAACGTCGCCTTCCTGGGCGGCCCGCTGCAGTATCTCTCCGAGCTGCGCCACCGCTTCTACCTCACGCTCAATCTGGACGAGGAGCACCGTATCGTGCCCCAAAACGCTCACCTGTTTGTGGCGAGCGGCGCCGCCATGGCGCACGAGTCCAACAAGCTCAGCACGTTCCCGCAGCTCATCGGGGCCATCGATGCCCTGGGTGACACGCAGGGTGCCGAGGTTGAGCGTCTGGATCCGCTCTTTGCCACCGACGAGGACTTTGCCGAGTTCAAGGGCCGCCACGACACCGAGGTCGTCCCCAAGGGCAAGCTCGAAGGCTACACCGGCCGCGTGTTCATCGGTATCGACGCCGGTTCCACCACCATGAAGGCCGCGCTCGTGGGCGAGGACGGTCAGCTGCTGCACACCTGGTACGGCAACAACAACGGCGACATCCTGGGCACGGCCAAGGTCATCATGGCCGATTTCTACAACCACATTCCCGCCGGTTGCACCATCGGCCACGTGACTACCACGGGCTACGGCGAGGCGCTGCTCATCGAGGCCCTCAAGGCCGACTCCGGCGAGATCGAGACCGTCGCGCATCTGCGCGGCGCCAAGGCGTTCCTGCCCGGCGTCGAGTTCATTCTGGACATTGGCGGCCAGGACATGAAGTGCCTGCGCGTCAAGGACGGCGTCATCGAGCACATCATGCTCAACGAGGCCTGCTCGTCGGGCTGCGGCAGCTTTATCGAGAGTTTCGCCGTGTCTATGAACATGGACGTGCGCGCGTTCGCCGATGCCGCCATCCATGCCAAGGCCCCGGTCGATTTGGGCAGCCGCTGCACGGTCTTTATGAACTCGCGCGTCAAGCAGGCGCAAAAGGAAGGCGCCACGGTGGGCGACATCGCGGCCGGCCTGTCCTATTCCGTCATCAAGAACGCTCTGTTCAAGGTCATTAAGCTGCGCGACCCCAAGGAGATCGGCAGCCAGGTGATCGTCCAGGGCGGCACCTTTATGTCCGATGCCACACTGCGCGCGTTTGAGCAGCTCACCGGCGTTCATGCCGTGCGTCCCGACATCGCCGGCTGTATGGGCGCCTATGGTGCGGCCCTGCTCGCCCGCGACCGCGCCGGCGCCGATGGCACCTCGACCATCCTTTCGGCCGAGGACATCGCGCACCTCACCGTGACGCAAAAGCATGTCCGCTGCGGTCGTTGCTCCAACAACTGCCAGCTCACCGTCAACGATTTTGGCGGCGGTAGGCGCTTCATTACCGGCAATCGCTGCGAGAAGGGTGCCGGCCACAAAAAGCAGAAGACCGAGGCCCCCAACCTCTTCAAAAAGAAAAATGAGCTGCTCTTTAACCGCGAGGTCCTGAGCCCCGACGAGGCCCCGCGCGGCACCGTCGGCATCCCGCGCGCGCTCAACATGTACGAGAACTACCCCTTCTGGCATGCGTTCTTTACGCGCCTGGGCTTTAGCGTGCAGCTGTCCGACCAGTCGAGCAAAAAGACCTACCAGGCGGGCATCGAGTCCATGCCGTCCGAGAGCGTGTGCTACCCGGCAAAGATGAGCCACGGCCACGTGATGAACCTCATCGACCGTGACGTCGACTTTATCTGGATGCCGTGCGTGCGTTGGGAGCGCAAGGAGGATCCGACGGCTGGCAACTGCTATAACTGCCCCATCGTCATGAGCTACCCCACGGCGCTGGCGCTCAATATTGACGAGATCCGCGAGCAGAACATCGAGTTCCTGTATCCGTTTGTGCCGTATCACGACAAGACCGAGCTCAAGCGCCGCCTGTACCAGGTGCTCGCCGTCGACCGTGTGGCCGATGCTGAGGCCGGTCGCGGTCGCGTGCGCGGTCCTAAAATCACGCGCTCCGAGGTTGATGCCGCCGTCAACGCTGCTTTTGAGGCCGACGCGCGCTTCCACGAGGATATCCAGACCATGGGCGAGGAGGCTCTCAAGTGGGTCGAGGACCACGGCGGTCACGGCATCGTGCTCGCCGGTCGTCCCTACCATAACGACCCCGAGATCAACCATGCCCTGCCCGAGCTTATCTCGAGCTTTGGCTTTGCGGTCTTTACCGAGGATTCGCTCGCGCATCTGGTGAAGCCCGAGCGTCCGATTCGCGTCGTCGATCAGTGGATGTATCACAGCCGCCTGTACGCCGTCGCCCGTTTTGTGACGATGCGCAACGACCTGGACCTGATTCAGCTCAACTCTTTCGGCTGCGGCCTGGACGCTCTGACCACCGACCAGGTGCAGGAGATTCTGGAAGCCAGCGGCAAGATCTACACCGTGCTCAAGATCGACGAGGTGTCCAACCTGGGTGCCGCGCGCATCCGCATCCGCTCGCTCATGGCCGCGCTCAAGGACCAGGAGGCCGAGCGCCTGGCCGATGCCACGGCCGCGGGCGAGGCCTACGAGCAGGGCGATGCCGCGCCGGTGGCGCCCTCCACGGATGCCCCCGCGTTCGCGAGTCGCAAGTACACGTTCGAGGCGCAGCGTGAGAGTGCTTCGACCGCGTGGCCCAAGGTGCCCTTTACCGAGCAGATGCGCGAGGAGGGCTACACCATCCTGTGCCCGCAGATGGCGCCGATCCACTTTGACCTGGTCAAAGAGGTGTTCCGTGGTGCCGGCTACAACTTGGAGCTGCTGCCCTCGACCGATCACGACGCCGTCGAGGCTGGCCTGCGCTATGTGAACAATGACATTTGCTATCCGTCGATCCTGGTGACCGGCCAGATTATGGAGGCCATCGAGAGCGGTCAGTACGACCTGTCCAAGACCGCTGTGGTTATCAGCCAGACCGGCGGCGGCTGCCGTGCCACCAACTACATCGCACTCATCCGCAAGGCCCTGCGCGAGAGCGGTCACCCCGAGATCCCGGTGATCTCGCTTTCGGCCGTGGCGCTCGGCGAGGACAACCCCGGCTTTAAGATTACGCCGGCGCTGCTTAAGCAGGCAGTCTACGCGGTGCTCTTTGGCGACGTGATGATGCAGATGCTCTACCGCTGCCGCCCGTACGAGGCCACGCCCGGTGCCGCCAACGCACTCTACGAGGAGTACATGGCGCGCGCCCGCAAGCTGGCTCCTAAGTTCAACCGCCACAACTACACCAAGCTTGCGCGTGAGGCCATCCGCGCGTTCGACAGCATGCCGCTTGTGGGCGAGGGCTCCAAGCCGCGCGTGGGCGTGGTCGGCGAGATTCTGGTCAAGTTCCACCCCACGGCCAACAACCACGTGGTCGATGTCATTGAGCGCGAGGGCTGCGAGGCTGTGGTGCCGGGCCTGCTTGACTTCTTCCTGTACTCCATGAGCAACGCGGAGCTACAGAAGGACGAGCTGGGTAGCTCTGCTACAACGCGTGCTGGTATGCAGGCGCTCATCAAACTCGTGGACTGGATGCGTACGCCGGTGGAGGAGATGCTCGAGAAGTCCCGCCGCTTTGAGGCGCCCGAGCGCATCGGCACTATGGCCGACAAGGCCCGCACGGTGCTTTCGGTGTGCAACAACATGGGCGAGGGCTGGTTGCTCACGGCTGAGATGCTCGACCTGATCGACCACGGCGCGCCCAACATCATCTGCACGCAGCCCTTTGCGTGCCTGCCCAACCACGTGGTGGGCAAGGCCGTGATCAAGGAGCTGCGCCGCCAGCACCCCGAGAGCAATATCGTCGCGGTGGACTACGACCCCGGCGCGTCCGAGGTCAACCAGCTCAACCGCATTAAGCTCATGATCAGCGTGGCCAAGGAAAACATGCGCGCCGGTAAGGGCTTTAAGCTCGAGAAGGTGGCGCCGCTCGCGATGGACGAGGTCACCGGCCAGATGCGTGCCCATGACGGCTGCGTGAGCTGCGGCTCGGTCGATGAGAGCGCCGTGGCGTCGGTCGCTGAGCGCCTGGGACGCGGCATTAAGAAGTAGCCGGCCCGCTTTGAGCCGGATATAAGACAAACGGGTGGTAGCCGTACCGGCTACTACCCGTTTTTGCTGGACATATGTTGCGTAAACGCCCCGACTATCACCCTTTGCGAACTTAGATTTCGGAAGTATGCGGCAAAATCTGAATAGACCGAGCACACCGAATATGTCCAAGCCCTGTACCTGCGGTTTTATTGGCGGAAAATCGGGGTGTGCTCAAGGGTTCCGGAATTTGCCGCATACTTCCGCAAACGACGTCTCGGTGGCAAAAAAATCGCCCTCGGCGCCTTGAAATAATGAACAAGTGTAGCCGTTCGCCGCAAATTACCGTCCGTTTATAGAACCCATCCCCAGCGTGCAGTCCCCTTACGGTTGAATAAATACACATCTATGGAATTACGTAAGAGAGGACCGTTCTATGAGCTACAAGACCGTTTGTGTTGCCGGCGGCGGCGTGTTGGGAAGCCAGATTGCCTTTCAGGCTGCCTACTGCGGCTTTGATGTAACGATTTGGCTGCGCAGCGAGGGCAGCATCGGCCGCACCCAACCCAAGATCGATCATGTGCGCGAGGAGTACATCGCTGCTATCGAGGGCATGGCGGACGGTACGGGCGAGTGGTGCGCCGGTATCGCCGATAGCGGCCAGCCCTTCGACAAGGAGGCGGCACTCGCCGCCGTTGAGCGTGCCTACTCCACACTCAAGCTGGAGCTCGATCTTGCCAAGGCCGTGGCCGACGCCGACCTGGTCATCGAGTCTATGGCTGAGGACACTCAGGCAAAGATCGACTTCTACAAGAAGCTCGCCCCGGTTCTGCCGCAAAAGACCGTCGTCGTGACCAACTCCTCCACACTGCTGCCGAGTACCTTTGCCAAGTACACCGGCCGCCCCGAGAAGTACCTATCGCTGCACTTTGCCAACTCCATCTGGAAGAACAACATGACCGAGGTCATGGCCCAGAGCCAAACCGACAAGCGCTATTTTGACGAGCTCGTCGACTTTGCCAACGACATTCGCATGCTGGCGCTTCCCGTCAACAAGGAAAAGAACGGCTACCTGCTCAATTCCATGCTGGTGCCATGGCTGCTTTCGGGTCTTGATCTGTACGTCTCGGGCGTGAGCGATCCCAAGAGCATCGACCTCGCGTGGACGCGTGGCACCGGCGCTCCCAAGGGCCCGTTCCGCGTGTTCGACACGGTGGGCATCCAGACGGCCTACAACATCGTTATGCAGTATCAGAAGGTCCCGGGTCTGGTGAGCCCGCTGCTCAAGAAGATGATGATGCCCTACAACTTTAAGGCCATGGCCTCCGTCCTCAAGAAAATGCTCGACGAAGGTAAGCTGGGCGAAAGCTCGGGCGAGGGCTTCTTCAAGTACTAAAAAATGATCCCTCGGGGACGGAGGAAAACGGATCATTTTCGGCCGCCAACAGTGAGAAGATGGACCCAGAAATAGAAAGGAGTGACAATGGGCCGGCTCGGGCTTTGAGGACAAGCTGCTGCAAGCCCAGGGCGATTTTTCGCTCAACGCGGGCCAGCACAGTGTGACGTATCTGTCGAGTTCTGACACGGCAACGACCGGTCGCTACCAGGTGCTGCTGTACGACAACAACTTTGGTGCGGCCGAAAGCTATCCCAAGTTCGACTGGGGCCAGCTGGGCGCCGTGGTGGTGACCGACTACAACGAGGGCACGCATTCGTTTGGGCGCATCTTTACAGTGGACGAGACGGCGCGCACCTACGAGCTCGAAGACCAGATCGCCGTGCCGTTTTCGGGCTATGTGAGCAGTGCGCAGCGCGTTGGTGATTCAAATAGCATGCTCGTGGCATCGGGCCAGGCAGGACCTTTACCGAGTACGATCGGTACGGTCTGGCCATCACCACCTACGAGATGGAAGCTGAAAAGTACATCTACCGCGTGTATAAGTACGAGCTGTAGGGCCGCGCTCTGCATCACTTCACGTCAAATTCCACGCGATCGAGCTCGGGCACATTGAGGTCGATGAGCTTGCGAGCGGCGTGGCGGTCGTGCGCCCCGAGCGCCTCGCTTGTCGTCACATGGGCGACAATCTCGCGCTCGACGATGCCCTCTTCCTCGCCTTCGGTAGCCGAGGTCTCGACGGCGACGGTGTAGTCCTTAAAGCCCGGTAGCACCGCCGCAAGCTCGCGCGTGGTTTCGGTGACGCCGTAGCCGTCCTGCACGCCGGCCTGCGCCGAGCAAATGGAACCCGCCGTCATAACGATGCAGGGGATGGCAAAGACTACCGTGCCCACAATGATGCGGCGGCGCACCTTGCGTGATAGCTCGTCGACCTCGGCATCTTCCTCGGCAGTTACAATGCCGTCGCCGTTCAGGTCGCGCTTGAGCGGCACGCGCAAAAGAAGCAGAACGGCTTCGGCAGCCAGCGCGATAAAGACCACGTTGATGCCAAACTCATAAAGCGCCGAGAGAAACAATGACCCGCTTGCGATGGCGATGCCATAGCCCGCCGCGCACAGGGGCGGCATGAGCGCAGTCGCCACGGCCACGCCGGCGATGAGCGTGGCGGGTTCCTGGTCGCGCGAGTTGCCCAGGCCACCCGCAAAGCCGCCCGCGAGCGCGACGGCAAGGTCCCACACAGTCGGTGTCGAATTGTCGATGATGGCGGCCGTGGTGGTGCCAAGGGGCGAGAGCTTAAAGTACAACGTGGACGTGACCAGGCAAAAGGCCATCTGTAGAGCCAAGCTCGCGACGGCCTCAAGGGTGATCTCGCGGTCGAGCGTGGCGATGCCGTATGCCATGGCAAGGACCGAGCCCATGAGCGGGCAGATGAGCATGGCGCCTACAATGGCGATATCCGAGTCGATATCGAGGCCGATGCTCGCGATCAACATGGCAATGATCAAGATGCATAAGTGTGAGCCAGTCAGGCGCGCCCCGTTTACAAAGCGCTTGCGAATCACGTGATAGGGCGCGCGTCCCTCGCGAATGTTGAATGCCCGCTTTAGAAAGCGGCTTGCGTTCTCCATGGCCTCGCTGTGGGCGGGGCGGATGCCATGGCGCCGATGATGGCGCTCGCGCAGTCGCTTGAGCTGTTGTTTATCGAGTTCCATGTCCACCTCGTTCTGACACGTGCCGCGTATCCCGCCCGTCGTCTTTACTCTACACCGCGTTGAGCAAGGTGTCAGACAGGGTTTGTTGACCTGGAAGTCAGGCCAATTGGCATGACTAAAAACGCCGTGAGGATCATAAGAGTCAAATAGACAAAAAAGCGCGGGGCCGGATGGTCTCCGACCCCGCGCTCTGCACGGGTGCGTTGTTATTGGGTTTAGCCCAGCAGGCTCAGGCCAACAGAGACAAACGCCAGGATAACGCCGACGATAGACTCGCCGCCCAGCAGGCCGCTGGCGACAACCAGGCCCTGCTCCTGGAAGGCGGCGTCCTTGGCGGCCTTTTCCTCGTCCGAAAGACCGGCCTCGGCGTCGCGGTGAGCGGCCCACTTGTCGTAGGCGAGTTTGACGCAGGAGCCCAAGAAAGCCGTGAGCGACATATAGAACGGCAGGTACACGCCCAAGCCGATCATCATGGCCGGAATGCCGAGCCAGTACATGACGATGCCGGCGATAAAGCCGCCTGCGAACCACGGCACGCTCGGGATGCCCGAGACCATGGTGGCGACCACGCTTGCCTGCGCGGCAACGAAGCTCTTGTCGGGACCAAAGGCGTCCGGACCATAGGCGGTGACGAGCGCGACCATGACGGCGGCGGCGACCAGGGCGCCCACGATGCCGCCAATGGCCTGGCCGACCCACTGCGCGCGCGGGTTGGTGCCCAGCACGGCGCCGGCCTTGAAGTCGTTCATGACGTCGCCCGCAAGGCCGCACGCTACGGCCACGATGCCGGCGATAAAGAACAGCTTGACCTGAGCGAGCTGCGCGAAGGCGGCAACGATGAGCATGACGATGAGGCCGAAGATCTCCATGGGGTCGATGCCCGTCTGGCCGCAGCTCTGCGCGCTCATGATGGTGGTGACAAAGGTGAACAGCGTGACGATGACGGCCGGAACGGGGCCAAGGTCGAGCACGATGGCGATGATCACGGCGATGGCGGCAGCGCCCAGGCCGATGATACCGGCGTCGAGCTTAAGGGAGCCCGAGATGAGCGACTGCTCGTCGGTGTCGGTGGAGCTGTCGGCGGCGAGGCCACGGACGATACCGGCGACCTGCGGCAGGATATCCTTAAGGACGACGGCGACGCCAAAGCCCATCATAAGGCCCATACCCAGGGACTTAACAATGCCCTGTGCGGTCATAACGTCAAACAGACCGGCAGCGGTGCCGCCGACGATGATGCCAAAATTGCCCAGCAGCGCGCCGGCAAACCAGAACGCGACGGGGGCGAAGCCCACCAAAAAGCCGATGGACAGCAACATGGGCGAGTTGTAGATGGCAAAGGTCACGCCGGGGATATTGAGCGTGCAAAGCATGCTGGGCACCACGCCCAGGGCGTCGCGCAGCACGCTGTAGATGCCGGCGATGGCCATGGAGCCAAAGAGCTGCTTGCCGGTCTTGCCGCCGGCCTCGGTCGCACGCAGGGTCTGAGCCGCGGCGTTGCCGGTGGGGAACTCAAGTGCGGCGTCCACGATAAAGTGACGGTGGATGAGCGCTGTCGCCAGAAGGCCCAAGATGGTGCCGGCGAGCGCCACGATAAACATGTCGAGCCAGCTGATCTGGTCGGCATAGCCCAGCATCCAGGCGCCCGGGATGGTAAACGCCAGGCCGCCGGCGACCATGGCGCCCGCGGACATGATGGTGTGGGTAACGTTGGCCTCGTTGAGGCTGGCGTTGCCCATGAGCTTCAGGAAGAACAGCGAGATGACGGCAGCGAAAATGATCGGCCAGGGGAGGGCGCCCATCTTGAGGGCCGTGTAGGCCGAGCTTGCCGTGATGATCACGCAGCCAAGGACGCCGATGACGACGCCGCGCAGCGTGAGTTGCCCGCGCATCGAAGCACGGTTCGAGGGATTGCTCATATAGAACTCCTTTGCGTATATCCGCTTCCCCCGGGAGCGCCGTTACGGATACGGCGCGGGAAGTCGGGTTACCAAGGGTCGCCGCGTGAGCTCGCAAACGACCGCGCACCAGTATAGCCGCAAGCTAGTCATTTTGGGACGGGGCTATTTTAGCTACCCCTGTTTGCCGGAGGGATATACTGCTGGGCAGACGAAAGGAGCGCCGACGATGCTTGATGGGTGCGCATATATATTGACGGTCGACGTGGGCAACACGTCCATTCGCTTTGGCCTGTTTGCCGAGGATTCGGCCGCGGCACAGGAATGCCCGCTTGCGACGTGCGAGATCACGACGCCGTCGAGCATCACAGCCGACGAGGCGCGCATGCGTCTCGTGCAGGTCATGGCTGCACTGGCGGCCGATGCGGGCATGCCGGGCGCGCTTGTGCCCGCGGCTGCTGTGCTGAGCTGCGTGGTCCCGGCGCTCGAGCGCCCGTGGAAGGCGGCGCTTTCCCGTACCTGCACGGGGCGCGTGCTCACGGTGGGGCCGGGACTTAAGACCGGCATGCCCGTGCACTACGACGATCCGGCCGAGATCGGCCCCGACCGCATCGCCGATGCCGTGGCGGCCCGCGCCGTCTACGGCTCGCCGTGCATTGTGATCGACCTGGGCACGACGACCAATATCGAGGTGATTGACGCGCACGGCACCTTTGTCGGCGGCGTCATCGCGCCCGGTCTGGCGCTCGGCGCCCGCTCGCTTTCGGCGGCAGCAGCGCGCCTACCCCAGGTTGAGCCCTCGGCGCCGACACACGTCATCGGCCGCAACACGCGCGAGGCCATGCGCTCGGGCGTGGTTCTGGGCGAGGTGGCCCGCATCGACGGCATGCTCGACATGGTGCTCGCCGAGATGCGCGCGACCAAGGCCGCGGGGGAGGGCGATGTGCCCATCGTCATTACCGGTGACGATGCCAAGGCGCTTGCGGCGCTGGTCGGCCATAGCCTGACGGTCGACGATGCGCTGACGCTGCGGGGTCTCGCCGAGCTCTACCACATCAACCAAAAGCCCCGTCGCGCGTAGCGATGGGGGCGATGGGACAAAAACGTCTCCACCTTCCACCTGCTACAATGGGTCAAACTATTGCGATTTCGGAGGTGTCTGCCATGTCGGACGATCTTCATCAAACCGCGTCGGGCAAGCGCCGCGACGTCATTAGCTGGGATGAGTTCTTTATGAGCGTGGCCATCGCCGCGCAGCGCCGCAGCAAGGACCCCAACACGCAGGTGGGCGCGTGCATCGCCAACACCAACCACCGCATCCTTTCGGTGGGCTACAACGGTACGCCCTCGGCGCTCAACGACGACTTTTTCCCGTGGGGCACGAGCGACGACCCGTTGCAGGATAAGCACAACTACGTGGTGCATGCCGAGGCCAACGCCGTGCTCAACTACCGCGGCTCGCTCAAAGACCTTGAGGGTTCCACGGTCTACGTCACGCTGTTCCCGTGCCACGACTGCGCCAAGATCCTGGCGCAGGTGGGCGTGGGCGAGGTCGTCTACCTGGACAACAAGTATGCCGATACCGACGACGGCCGTATCAGCCGCCGCATTCTCGACTCCTGCGGCATCAGCTACCGCCAGGTCATCGTCGATGTTCAGATTGGTACCGGGGGACAGGCTCAGCAGTGATATGCGTTGTCGCCATCTGACGACGAATGCAGTTCAAAGAGCCCCGTCCCAAATTGACTACTCGTGAAAGTCGCGTCTGCGCGCATGGACGGCTCGTGAGCGGGTACATGGCTGTAGTAACATAGCTTCTGTCCGCGGGCGTGCCCGCGTTATTGTGAGAAAGGAGCCCCTGTGGCTGTTAACGAAGAGCTGCTTAAGAAGGTTCTTGAAGAGATCCGCCCCAACCTGCAGGCCGACGGCGGCGATATGGAGTATGTGGGCGTCGACGACGAGGGCGTCGTCAAGCTGGAGCTGCAGGGCGCCTGCGCCGGCTGCCCCATGAGCTCGCTAACCCTTTCCATGGGTATCGAGCGCATCCTGAAGGAGCATGTGCCCGGCGTTACCCGCGTTGAGCAGGTCAATGCTTCCGGCGAGGCAGAGGACCTGTACGACGAGTACGCGCCGTTCTAAGATGCGAAAGCTGCGGACGGTACGCTCCGCATAGACGTTACGTCCAAATATGCGGCTGCGAGCGTAAGGCCCGCGGCCGCATTTGTATGTAGGGAGCAGGGGGATCGATATGCTCAACGACCTCTACCATATGCTTGATCCCGTCGCAATCTCGGCGGGCCCCATCACCATCTACTGGTACGGCCTGGCCTACGTGGTCGGCGCTCTGCTCACGGCGGTCGTTATGTACCGCACGCAGCGTCGTTGGGGCTTCGACATTACGATTGATGACCTGACGAGCGTCGTGGTCGGCGCGGTCTTTGGTCTCATCATCGGCGCGCGCCTGTTCTACGTCGTCTTTTACGGCGATGGCTACTATTGGACTCACCCGCTCGAGATCTTTGCCACCAACGAGGGCGGCATGAGCTTCCACGGTGGCCTGGTGGGCGGCATCTTGGGCGGCATCATCGTGTGCCGCATGTACAAGCTCGACGCCTGGACTTTGGCAGACCTCGCGGTCATCGGTGCTCCGCTGGCCCTGTGCCTGGGGCGCTGCGCCAACTTTGTCAACGGCGAGCTGTGGGGCAAGCCGACCGATCTGCCCTGGGGCGTGATCTTTGGCGGCACCGCGGGCGATATGCCGCGCCATCCCTCCCAGCTCTACGAGGCGTTTCTTGAGGGCATCGTGCTCTTTTGCATCCTGCAGGTGCTCAGCCGCAAAAAGCCGCTATTGCCCCAGGGTACGTTTATGGGCGTCTTTGTGATGGGCTACGGCATCGTTCGCTTTTTGATTGAGTTTGTGCGCGTGCCCGATGCGCAGCTGGGCTATCTGCTGGGCGGCGTCATCACCATGGGTCAGCTGCTGAGCCTGCCGCTCGTAATCGCGGGCCTGGCGCTCATCATCTTCGCCCGACACCGCAACCAGCCCCAGCGCGTCTACCTGGACGCCTAACCACCAAAACCACCACAAAGGGGACAGGCACCTTTGTGGTGGTCTTGCCGAGTTTGATAGGTTTCTAGAAAGGCTTTCGGACTGTGAAGGATTCCGACCTCTCCACAACGGCTGCGCGCGACGCTGCCCGCATCGTCTGGTTTAAGCGCTACCCCGCCAAGCAGACGCTCATCGCATTTTTGCTCGCGCTGTTGGCGACCACGGCGTTTTCCATCGATCCCGCCCCGGTGTCGAGCAACGCAGTCTTGGCAATTGACCCCAAAGCCTCGGGCATGCTGTACGTGTGCTACGAGGTGCTCCTCTCGTTTGCCGGCCATACCGACGCGGTCATGCTGCTTGCGCTTGCCTGCCTGCTCACGCTGCCGTTTCGCTACGTATTCTTTGGCCGCGGCGACGCCTGGCGTCCCTCGGTGATCCTTCCGTCGCTGTTCTTTGCCGTCTGCATGGTGTTTGGCCGCAGCTACGACCTCACCGATTCGGCCGAGATCGTGCTCGGCGACAAGGCCCGCATTATCTGTGCCTGGATAGGCGGTGCGGGCTGGATGCTCTTGGCGGTCGTTGCCTTCTATCTGGCTTTTGAGTGTCTAGATTGGCTGAGCTCTCGGCGCATTCCGTTTTCTGAAGCGCACTTTGGCCGCGTATGGCGTGTGGCTCACGCCGTGCTCTCGGTCCATCCCTTTGCCGGGCCCTTCCTGGTGCTTATGGTCGCCTGGGCGCCCACGCTCATCGCTTCGCTGCCCGGCCTTTTTATGGGAGATACGGGTGCGCAGATTCGCCAGTGGTTCAACTACCCCAACGGCACGAGTGACTACCTGCGTCTGCTCAATCCCAATGTGCTGCTCAACGGACATCACCCCGTGGTGCATACGGCTATCATCGGTTCGTGCGTCCAGCTGGGGCTTTCACTGTTCAACAGCGCCAACGCAGGTCTTGCCATCTACACCTGCGCTCAGTTCGTCATTACGGCCGCCTGCATGGCCTATTCCATCTCGTCGCTGCGCAAGCTGGGCGTGAGCCTGCCGGTCCGCGGCGTAATCCTGCTGTTCTTTGTGTTTATGCCCATGTTCTCCAACTACGCGGCCTTGCTTACCAAAGACGTGCTGTTTGCCGACGCGTTTTTGGTGCTGTTGGTGCAGACCGTGAAGCTCGTGGCCTGCGGCCTGCCCCGTCGCGATGCCAATGTCGAGCGTGCAGGCGAACAGAGGCCTGTGCTCTTTGCGCGCCACGACTGGCTGCTGCTCGCTCTGGGCGCCATGGGTTCCACGTTTCTGCGCAATGGCGGCCTGGTGTTTCCCCTGGCGGCATGCGTGATCGCGGCGGCGTTTTGCGCGTGGGACGCGCATGTGGCTCGTCGTGCGGCCAAACAGGCTGGTGCTGCGCCTTCGGGCGCCATCCCGCGTTTCCGCTGGGTGGGCGTTCTTGCGGTGCTTGCGCTCTGTCTTGCCTCCAATATGTACTTCACCAAGGTCTTTATGCCGGCGCACGACATCACGCCTGGTTCCAAGCGCGAAATCCTCTCGATTCCGTTCCAGCAGACGGCTCGTTTCGTCCAAAAGCACGACGGCCTCAACTCGGGTGTCAACCCCACG
Source organism: Collinsella aerofaciens (assembly GCF_018785245.1). Taxonomy (GTDB): domain Bacteria; phylum Actinomycetota; class Coriobacteriia; order Coriobacteriales; family Coriobacteriaceae; genus Collinsella; species Collinsella aerofaciens_AD. Next base: position 15,666 of record NZ_WQPL01000025.1, read on the forward strand.
GTTAAGGAGGACGGCACCATCGTGGAGGCTCCTTGCGACGGCTTGGTGACCGACGAAGAGCGTGCCGTGATCGACCGTGTGCTCAAGTACGAGAATCTGGGCCGCCGTTACAACCCGGATAAGTCGGACGCTGTCAAAAATTGCTTCAACGAGTACGCCTCGCAGGAGGACATCAAGGCCTATTTTGAGGTGTGGGCCCAGATGTTCAAAAAGGATCCCGAGTGCTATATCTCGGCGCTCATCAATAACTACTACGGCTACTTTTATCCGAGTGCCCGCGATGCGTGGGTCTACAGCACGGCGCGCAGTGCCGAGATTATGGCAAAGCCCGATAACCTCAAGTACTTCGACTTCCATCCGGTCGATAGCAAGGTTGTGCGCTGGTGCGACCACCTGATCAACCTGTATCGCGTGGCGGTGCAGCGCATCCCGTTTATCTCGCTCACCATGAGCTCGGCCACCTATGTGTGGATCATGATCGCCGTGGTGGTCTATCTGCTACGTCGTCATTCGTGGCGCGGGCTGGCCATTTGGGTGCCGCTGCTGGGCGTGCTCGCCGTGTGCCTGATCGGTCCCTGCAACGGCTCGACCTACATGCGCTACCTGTATCCGGTCATCGCCTGCATGCCCTTTGCCATCGGCGCCACCATCACCCGCAGCGACCTCCTCTGGTCCTAATTTGGTGCAAAGGGGACAGGTTACTTTGCACCAAGGGGCTGTATCATCACGACGCCTTCATTTTGGGGTTTATCTCGCAGGCCAGTAGGTATATCATAACGACGTTTGTTTATATTGCCCGAGCATCTGCGCTGGGCTTTAGGTCGAAACCGATAGGAGACACGTATGTCCGGACACTCTAAGTGGGCCACAACCAAGCATCGTAAGGGCGCGCAGGACGCCAAGCGTTCCGCCCTCTTCTCCAAGCTGAGCCGCAACATCACCGTTGCTGCCCGTCTCGGCGGCGACCCGCTGCCTGAGAACAACGCCAGCCTCGCTGCTGCTGTTGCTAAGGCCAAGGCTCAGTCCATGCCCAAGGACAAGATCAAGTCCGCTATCGACAAGGCCTTCGGTTCGGGTGCCGACGCCGCTGTCTACGAGAACATCGTGTACGAGGGCTATGGTCCCGCCGGTGTCGCCGTCTACGTTGACTGCCTGACCGACAACCGCAACCGCACCGCCGCTGATGTCCGTTCCGCCTTCTCCCACGCTGGTGGCAACCTGGGCACCTCGGGCTCCGTCGCCTTCCAGTTTGAGCGCAAGGGCCAGATCGTCGTCGCCAAGGAGATCCTGGACGAGAACGCCAAGAAGGAGACCATGATCGCCAACGGTCCTGCCGGTGACGAGGATGAGTTCATGATGGCCATCGCCGAGGCCGGTGGCGAGGACTACGAGGACGCCGGCGAGGAGTGGATTGTCTGGACCGCTGCTAACGACGTCATGGCTGTCTCCAAGGCGCTCGAGGAGCAGGGCGTCCAGGTCAAGGGCTCCGAGACCACCATGGTCCCGACCACCCCGACCGAGGTCTCCGGTACCGACGCCAAGAAGGTCCAGCGCCTCATCGACCGTCTTGAGGAGCTCGACGACGTCCAGGACGTCTACAGCACCATGGACATGACCGACGAGGTCATCGCTGCCCTCGAGGAGGAGTAGCGCCCGCACGGGTTAAGCCGTGCATATCTGGGCATAATGAAGCGAGCATGCAAGCCTCGTGGAATAGATGAGCCGGATCCGCGTGCGTAGAGCACCGGACCCGGCTCTTTTATAATGATGCGAACCGTTTTGCATTCTGTGGACCGAAACCTGAAGGGAGCGCGCGTGCGCGTACTCAAACGAGCCCTAGCGATCGTGTATCTTGCCGCCGCCATCGTGGCGCTGGGTACGCTTGTCTGCCAGTTCTGGGGACCGTATACGTATCGCTTTATGCTGCTGTTGCGTGACACCATGCCTCGCGTCGTCGTTACGGTGTGCGCCGCCATCGTGGCACTTGGCGTGCTTATCGGGTTTTTCCGCCTGATGTTCGCGCGTCGCGAGCCGTCCTGCGTGCATCCGGCGGGGGAGCGCAATATCGAGGTCACGCTCGCAGCGCTTTCCTCGTGCGCCCGTGCCGCGGCGGAGTTCGATGATCGCGTGATGGTTGAGCGTATCGAGGCACGCGTTCAAGGCTCCGACGAGTCGCGCGTTCGTTTTAAGGTCGAGGCCATCGCGCTCGATGATAAGGACGTTGCCGCTCTTGCCACCTCGATGCAGCAGCGCATCGAGAAGGCCTGCGACACCATGCTCGGCACGCCGGGCACGACCGCGCGCGTCCGTTTTTTGCCGTCCAAGACTACCGTCCAGACCGTGGAGGTTTCCGGTGAGTGATACCAACCAAGACAAGACCGCCCGCACGCCGCGCCTGACGATCGACCAGAACGCTACGCCGGCAGGCGAGACCACCGACACCAAGCCCGAGGCCGGCGAGCAGCACGACAGCGCCGCCAACGACTTTGACGAGGCCATGGGGCTCATCAAAGGTACGGGCGCTGCTATCTGGAGCTACGCCGTGCGCCACCCCAATACTACGCTCGGCGCCTTGGCAGGCTTTATCCTCGCCGTGCTGGTACTTACGTTGGGCCTGTGGGACACGCTCGTCATCGCATTCTTTGTGCTGATTGGCGCCGTGATCGGCCAGATTCGCGACGGCGAGAACGGTATCGTCAACTTCTTCGGCCGTCTGTTTAGCGGCCGCTAATATGTATTCGACTGTCGCATCTGCGGCAGGCATAAGGAGGAACCATGGCTTTTAACACGAAGGTCGATGTGGCCGATACCGAGCTCGAGGCGAATGAGGCCGTCGCCGCCGAGGCGGAGGACGTAACGCTCGAGGACGAGGCGCTCGTCGAGGCCGAGTCCGATGCGGACGAGGATAACGAGGAGATGGATGAGGAGGCGGACGAGTCCGAGGACTCGCTGACCTATTCCAACGGCGTGATCGAGAAAATCGTCGCCATGGCCACCCGCGAGGTGCCGCACGTCCTGGGCATGAAGGGCAACCTCATGCACTTTGTGCAGGAGCAGTTTGGTGCCGAGAACCTGACCAAGGGCGTGACGGTTGAGGTCACCGATGACAACCGCGTGGTCGTCAACATCTCGGTCATCATCGAGTACGGCGCCTATGCGCCTGCGATCTTTGACGACGTTAAGGCGCGCGTCACCGAGCGTCTGGCCGCGATGACCGGCCTTGAGGTGGCAGGCGTCAACCTGCGCATCGAGGATGTCATCACCCCCGAGGAGTACGAGCACCGCACCAGCCAGCACGAGTAACCTACCAAAAAGGGATGTTTATTTTGGCAGGTTTTACCTGCGAAAACGCTAAACGGTCGACCGCGCAAGCAAAAGTGCGGTCGACCGTTTTCTATATGCCCCCGATGCAGGCATACCGCTCGTCTAACTAAGGGTTGCAATCTTCGCGTTCCGCGTTACCCTAATGGGCGCATTGTTTCCAAATTGTTAACGAGGGGTTGCCGTAATGGCCGACGAACACGAGACCGAAAGCAAGGCATGGGCGATTGAAGCCGCTGCGGCAGAGGCGGCGTCGCGTGCCGCCGAGGAGATGCATCGTCCTCCGGTGGTGCCGATGGAGCGCGTTGTCGGTCGCGAGGATATCGAACGTGGCGAGCGCGCCGGCCGCAAGCGCAGCCAGGAGCCAGGCTTTCCGCGCTTTTTTGCCGAGCTCAATCTGGGCCTGATCCTCACGGCCTTTGCCATCGTGGCCTTTAAAACCCCCAATCGCTTTGCCTTCGGCGGCACCTCGGGCGTGTCGGTCATTCTTTCCACGCTGTTCCCGACTCTGCCCGTCGGCGTCTTTATGTGGATTATCAACGCGGTCCTGGTCATCCTGGGTTTTATCTTTTTGGAGCGCAAGGCAATCCTTTGGAGTGTCTTTGCCTCGTTTGCGCTTTCGGCCTACGTCTCGCTGTTTGAGCTCTTCATTCCGACGGATGTTTCGATGACGGGCGATATGTGGCTCGACCTGTGTTTTGCCGTCATCTTGCCGGCGCTGGGCAGTGCCATTGTCTTTGACATTGGCGCCTCGACGGGCGGCACCGACATCCTTGCCATGATTCTCAAACGCCGCACGACGCTTGAGATCGGCCGTGCTCTGTTGCTGGTCGATATCGGCATCGTGACCATCGCGGCTTTCCTGTATGGCCCGCGCGTCGGCCTGTACTGCGTGCTCGGTCTGTTTGCCAAGACGCTTGTGGTCGACAAGGCTATCGAGAGCATTCACCTTCGTAAGGTCTGCACGATCATTTGCTCCGAGCCCCTTAAGGTCGAGGAGTTTATCGTCAAGCATCTCAACCGCACGGCAACGATCAGCCGTGGCTACGGCGCCTTTTCGGGCAAGTGCGTCACGGTGATTATGAGCGTGCTGAGCCGTCGCGAGGCAGTGCAACTGCGCCGCTATACCCGCGAGATTGACCCTGGTGCCTTCATCACCATCGTCGATAGCTCCGAAATCGTCGGCAAGGGCTTCCGCGGCACGAACTAGCCCTGGTGCGCACTTTGAATCATTGAATAAAGCTACCCACGTTGCAAATCGGTCATCTTGGGGTATTTGTCCCCATATTGGGCGATAATGATGCCAAAGACATCGTTTGCGATCCAGGTGATTCGCTCTAGATACGAAGGGATGATTTCGATGTTCTGTTCGCAGTGTGGCGCCCCCATGGGCGATAACGACAAGTTCTGCGGCGTGTGCGGTGCCCCTAATACCGAGGTCAAGGCCGCCGGTCCCGCTCCGCAAGCTCAACCTCAGCCGCAGGGTCAGCCGTTTGTCCAGCCGCAGCCGCAGCCGCAGCCGTTCGTTGCGCCCCAGCCGGCTATGAACGCGCCCAAGGGTTGCATGGCTCAGGCCTTCAACGACATGCTTAAGGTTCCCGGCGCCTTGGTTCGCGTATGCCAAATCGCCTTTTTGCCGGCGCTGATCTGTGTTGTCTCGGTGCTGGTGCTGTTTATCCCCGTTATCGGCGGTATCGCAGCGGCCATTGGCTTTTTGCTCGCGTACGTGGCAAGCGTGTGCGGCGCGGGCTTTGCCATCGAGTGGGGTCGTGACCTGTCGCTCAAGGATGATAACGGCATGGAGCGTCCGCTGCTGCGCTCGACCTCGTTTGGATTGGGCATTTTCTCGTCTGTCATTACCGGTGTGCTCGAGTTCGTGGCCATTATTCCGGTGATTGGCGTGGTGTTCTCGGCTATCGAGAGCGTCGTGATCGGTGCCGTCGGTTCATATTATTTCAATGGTTGGAGCGGTCTTGAGGGTGCCCTCATCGGTTCGATGGGGCTGCTTGTCTTTGCCATGATCGTGTCGGTGGTACTGGGCATCTTCTTTAAGATGTTTGGTGATGCCGCCGTGATGCACTTTGCCGTCGCGGGGCGCGTGGAAAGCGCGTTTTCGCTCGAGAAGGTCTGGAAGTCTTATAAGGCCAACCTGGGCAAGCTATTCTGCGCCTCGATTCTTCCCGAGTTTTTGACGGGCATCGTGTCGCACATCATCACGTGGATCTTCACCGCCATCTTTGGCGCCATTGCTACGTTTGGTATGTATAGCTATTACTATCACCCCACGGGTCTTGAGGCAATCATCGAGGGCGGCGGCATTACGCTCATCCTGTTCTTGATGATCGTTGCCTTTGTCACGGTGTTCCTGACTGTGTTTGGCAAGATGCTCAAGTATCGCGCCGTTGGTTACTGGGCCGCGCGCTATGCCAGCGAGTGGGCCGATGAGGATGCCGACGATGTTCTGACGTTTGTGCTTCCGGGTGAGAAGAAGCCTGCTCCTGCGGGATTCAATCCCACGGCCGCCACTGGTGCAGCCCCTGCACCGGCACCCGCACCTGCCCCTGCTCCGGCACCCGCGCCCGCGCCAGCACCTGCCCCTGCTCCGGCACCCGCGCCCGCACCTGCCCCTGCACCCGCGCCCGCACCTGCCCCGGCACCTGCCCCGGCGCCCGAGGCGACGCCTGCGGAGCCCGATTGGGATGCCCTTGCCACGCCGGCGGATGAGCCGGGCGATAATCCTGCTGCCGAAAACAATCAAACCGAATAGTCGGTCGAGGCGCCCTGGGCAACTGAGCCCGGGGCGCCTTTTTCTACTGCGAAAGCAAGAAAATGCCTGGGAAAACGGTTGCAGTAAAATTTCTCGGAAATTGGCCAATGTTGCGCAACAACGTCGCGGCTATTGTTGAGAACATAGACGTGTAAGGTTTGAAGGCGTGCAACGCCTTAGGAAAAGGAGAGGCTTATGTTCTGTCCCACTTGTGGTTCTCCCATTTCGGATGATGCCAAATTCTGCCCTGTCTGCGGTTCTGCCGTCGGTGCCGCTTCCGCTGCTCCTGCTCCGCAGCCCGCGCCGCAGCCTGCACCTCAGCCCCAGCCTGCTCCGCAGCCCACGCAGATTTAGCCCACTCCGGTTCAGGCAGTTCAGCCTCAGCCTCAGCAGCAGTACGCCGGGCAGCAGCAGTACACCGGTCAGCAGCAGTATGCTCAGCAGCCTGCACCTGCCCCGATGGGCTATACTCCGATTAAAACCGACCGTGGCGTGATCGGCTGGCTCCTGCTTTCCATCGTGACCTGCGGCATCTATCCATATTACTTCCTCTATTGCCTCGCCCGCGACATCAATGTCATGTGCCAGGACGACGGCGATTCCACGCCGGGTCTGGCAGCATTTATCCTGCTGTCGTTCGTGACCTGCGGCTTCTACGCACTCTACTGGTACTACAAGATCGGTAACCGCCTGCAGGCTAATGCTCCTCGCTATGGCCTGATGTTCCAGGAGAACGGTACCACCGTTCTTATGTGGCAGATCGTCGGCGCGCTGCTGTGCGGCCTTGGCCCCATCTTTGCCATGAACATCATCATCAAGAATACCAATGCCATGGCAACGGCTTACAACGTCCGTCTTGGCGCTCGTGCCTAACGATAAGAGCGGCGTGAACAGCTCCCAGGGACATAAGGGCGCGGCGGAACTCATTCGCCGCGCCCTTTCTTGCATCGGTGTGCTCTTTGTCGCCTGGTTCGCACTCTACCTGCTCGATATTGGCTGCGTGTTTCGCCTGATGACGGGCATTCCCTGTCCGGGATGTGGCATGACGAGGGCCTGGCTGGCAGCACTGCGCCTCGATTTTGCGGCGGCCTTTGCCTACCATCCGCTGTTTTGGGTGGTGCCGATTGCGTTTGTGCTCGCGTTCGTGCGCGAGGAGGTGACGTCGAGCAAGCTAAAGCGCGGCATCGACATTGCGGTTGTTGTTCTGTGCGTGCTGGTCGTTGCCGTATGGATCGTGCGCCTTATCAACCCGGCAGACGCGGGCCTGCTCTTTGGCGGCCATGCGCCCGCCGGAGTCCCCACCGATATCATTCACCTCGAAACCCCACGCTGGCTCGCCATCCTTCGCTCTTACTTGTCGTGACGGAGGACGCGCTAGAAAAGCGGTCGACACATAAGCGGGGGCGAACGTTGAGATAACGTTCGCCCCCGCTTTGCTATAGCCAGGTTGTTATAGGTGGGCGTGACGGCTACTCGCCGTGCTTCTCATCGTGGCGAGCGGCGGCACGGGCATCGTGAATGCCCTTGATTGCGGCATGGCGGGCGGTGCGGGCGTCGTGCACGGCGTCGCGGGCCTCGGCGGCAGTTGCCTTGGCAGAGCGCAGCTTGGCTGCCAGGTCGGGATTGGTCTCGGCAACCGCGGCGATCGTGGGGCCGTCGAGCTCTTCTTGCGTGGGCTCGGCCAAAAAGTCGATGGCATACTGAGCGGCTACCATGGAGCCCTTGGCGAGCACGCTCTCGTCGATCTTATAGAAGCAGGAGTGCTGGGCATAGGTGGCGCCAATCTGGGGGTTGCGCGTGCCAACAAAGGCGAGCACGCCCGGTACGCGGCGCAGATACTCCGAGAAGTCCTCGCCCGAAAGCGTGCCGCGGTAATGGCCCTCGCCCGCGGGACCCAGGCACTTGAGCGCAGCTTGGCGGCAGCGCTCGCTCGAGGCGGCATCGTTTTCGACCTTGTAGTTGGCGATGGTGTAGTCGGTGAGCTCGGCCTCGGCGCCCAGAGCAGCCGCGGTGTGCTCCACGATGCGGCGCATGAGCTCGGGCATCTCCTCATGCGTCTTGTCGCCATAGGTGCGCACCGTGCCGGCGAGGTACGCCGTGCCGGCGATAACGTTGCGCGCGGTGCCGCCATGCAGCTCGCCGACGGTGATGACGGCAGGTTCGTAGGGGCTAATCTCGCGCGAGACGATGGTCTGCAGGGCGTTGACGATTTCGGCGGCAACCATAACGGCGTCGTGGCCGCGCTGGGGCATGGCGCCATGGCACGAGGTGCCGCGGACGTCGATGCGGAACCAGTCGGTATTGGCCATGCGCGGGCCGGGCTCGCAGCTTACGGTGCCGGCATCGACCTCGCTCCAGATGTGCGCGGCGTAGGCGCCGTCGACGCCGTCGAGTACGCCCGTGCCGATCATGAGCTTGGCGCCCTGGCCGTTTTCCTCGCTGGGCTGGAAAACGATGCGAATCTCGCCGTGGATGTCATCGGTCATGTGGCGCAGAATCTGCAGCGTGCCGAGCATCATGGCGATATGGCAGTCGTGACCGCAGGCGTGCATGCAGCCCTCGTTGACGCTGGCGAACTCCTCGCCGGTCTGCTCGGTGACAGGCAGGGCGTCGATATCGGCGCGCAGCAGGATACGGCGGCGCGGCGTGCCGTCCTCGCGGTAGGCATCCGGCGCGGTACCGCGAAGCGTCGCCACCAGGCCCGTCTTGAGCGGACGCTCGTAGGGGATATTCATGGCGTCGAGCTGGTTGGCGATGTCGGAAGTCGTGCGCTCCTCGGCAAGGCTCAGCTCCGGGTGCTTATGGAAGTGCCGGCGCTGCTTGATGATATAGGGCTCAAACTCGGCGGCGATATCTCGGATGGCCGCGGTGACGTCGTCTGCCGCGCGAACCTCGGTTGCCGCCATAATCTGCTGTGCCTTGGTTTTCGTCATGGTCGATTTGCTCCTTGCTGGGTTGATCGCAAAATCGTACAGGCTCTCTCCAGTATGCCACCTGCCGCTAGGGCTGGTAAAGCTGCCGTTTGCCGCTTGGCATTTTGTAACCGAGGCGGGGGAGTACACTCGGGGGTGTTGAATTTCCTGCCAGAGATGGGGATGCCCATGCAACATATCGATCGGATTATTCGCTCCAAGAACGTCTTTACCGCGCAAGACGGCATCGATACTGCTCGTGAGCTGGCGATTGCCATCGCAGGTGACCGTATCGTCGCAGTCGGCAAGCCCGATGACGTGATCGCCGCCGCTCCCGCCGCCACGCCGGTTCTCGACTACGGCGAGCAGTTTGTCTGCCCCGGTTTCCATGACGCTCATCTGCACTTCTTCCATACCTCGGTCGGTTCCTCGCCGTACATGCTCATGGATATGGGCACGTCCGAGGCGGCGCTGGTACAGCACGCGCTCGAGTTTTCCCAGGACCTGCCCGACGACGCTTGGGTTGTGACGCAGGGCTGGCGCGACTACCGTTGGGACCCGCCCGAGCATCCTACCAAGGCGTCGCTCGATGCGGCATTCCCCGATCGTCCCTGCGTTATGTACTCGGGCGACGGCCACACGCTGTGGCTCAACAGCCGCGCACTCGAGGCACTCGGCGTCACGCGCGACAGCGAGCCACCAGCAGGCGGCAGCTACGACAAGGACGCAAACGGCGAGCTCACGGGCATTGTTCACGAGGCGGCTGCCATGCAGCTGCTACCGCGCTGCCTTGAGTGGCTGGGGGAGGATCGCATCGCAAGTGCTTATGCCGATCAAATGAGGCGTATGGCCGAGCAGGGCATCACCTCGATATGCGATATGTCGCTCATGCCCATGCCGGGCTGCGATTTTATCCGCGACGACGTCTACGACAAACTGCAGGCAGCCAGCAAGCTGGGCATCCGCGCCCATCTGTTCCCCACGCTGCTGGATGACCAGTCGCGCTTGGAAGAGCTGCAGACCCGCTACGCGAACAACGCGCTGCTCTCGGCGCCTGGTTTTAAGCAGTTCTTCGACGGCGTGTCGAGCGAACACACGGCATATCTCACCGAGCCCTATACCAATCCGCGTTTCCCGGGCGACCGAGGCCGTCTGACAGTTCCTGCCGAGCGCATGCGTAAGCTGGTTCTGGCGGCCGCGGAGCGCGGCCACACCGTGCGCATCCACGTCATCGGCGACGGTGCCATCCATGCCGCGCTCGATATCTTTGAGGAGGCCGCCGAACTGTACGGCCTGCCCCAGCACGGTCATAACACGCTCGAGCATCTGGAGAACCTCTTGCCCGAGGACATCGATCGTCTACGCAAGCTTAACGTCGTTGCCTCGAGCCAGCCCTGTCACATTACACTCGACCCGGGCGGCCCCGAGCGCGATCTGGGCCTGGAGCGCAGCCGCATCATGTGGCCGTTTGCGACCTATAAGCAGCGCGGCATTCGCCAAGCCTTCGGTACCGACAGCCCTATCACAGCTGTTATCAGCATGAACGTGCTCTACACGGCTATCACGCGCCAGGACCCCAAAAGCCACTGGCCCGAGGGCGGCTGGCTGCCGAGCGAGCGCATCGATGCGGCAACGGCCCTGCGCAACTACACCCTGGGTAGCGCTTATGCAGCGGGCGACGAGCAAAACCTCGGCAGCCTGGAGCCCGGCAAATACGCCGACCTGGTACTCCTGGATCAAAACCCGCTCACCGTTGACCCACAAGAGCTCCAGGCTACCAAGGTTCAGGCCACCTACCTGGCAGGTAACTTAATCTACGAGCGCTAGCCCCACATCCCATCCTTCAGTTGCGGTGAAATAGTTCCTAAAACCCGCCTTCACGCCCAAAACCAGGAACTATTCCACCGCAACTTAAAAGAGCGCGTCCCAACAACGTGCCCCTTTCTTGTGCGCCCTACCCGCATCGCCATTTTGCTGCACTGACTTTTCTGAATGCCGGGCCCGATAACGTTGACTCAGCTCCCGTGTGGCGCCGGAGGGGCGGGATATAAGGTTTATCGCGAGTTCCGCACGAGCCGAAGGCCACTTAATGTGGCCTTCGTGCGAGCAGGACTGCCCGAGCAGGAAACCTTATATCCCGCCCCTCCGGTCCGCCCCGGGAGCCACTGCTAAGTTATCCCCCGGTATTCAGAAAATCTAAGTGCCAAAAAATAAGATTTTTTGACTCTGTGTTGTATAACCCGCCATTCGTGGGTACCATTCAACGCGTACGCAAACAAAAAGGGTTAATTCGCGTGGTATAACCGCGCGGCCCAAAAAGGAGGAGACAAGCATGTCGTCTTTGAAGCCGCTTGCAGATCGTGTTCTGGTCAAGCCCGACGAGGCCGAGCAGAAGACCGCTTCTGGTCTGTATATTGCCAGCAACGCTCAGGAGAAGCCGCAGCGTGGCACCATCGTTGCCGTGGGCGCCGGCAAGGTCAACGACAAGGGTGAGCGCATCCCCATGGACGTCAAGGTTGGCGACGTTGTCATCTACGGTAAGTTCGGTGGCAACGAGGTCAAGGTCGACGGCGAGAAGTATCTGCTGATGCGCGCCGACGACATCTACGCCGTCGTCGAGGCCTAGTCTCGTCAGAATCTCTGATTCGTCTTTGAACGCGCCCGCCGCATAGGACTCGGAAGCGGCGACGCGAGTCACATTTCTTTTGGAGGATTACCTACCATGGCAAAGAACATTACGTTCAACACCGATGCCCGCGCTAAGCTTGCCAAGGGCGTCAACACTCTGGCCGACGCCGTTACCGTCACCATGGGCCCCAAGGGCCGCTACGTTGCGCTGCAGCGCACGTTCGGTGCTCCGACCATCACCAACGACGGCGTTTCCGTCGCCAAGGAGATCGAGCTCGAGGACAACATCGAGAACATGGGCGCTCAGCTGGTGAAGGAGGTCGCCACCAAGACCAACGACACCGTGGGTGACGGCACCACCACCGCAACCCTGCTCGCCCAGGCTATCGTCAACGACGGTCTGCGCAACGTCGCCGCTGGCGCCAACCCGCTGGCCATCCGTCGCGGCATCGACAAGGCCGTCAACGCCGCCGTCGCCGAGATGAAGAAGCAGGCCAAGCCGGTCGAGACCAAGGAGCAGATCGCTTCCGTCGGCACCATCTCCGCTGGTGACCCCGAGGTCGGCGAGAAGATCGCCGAGGCCATGGAGGTCGTGGGCAAGGACGGCGTCATCACCGTCGAGGATTCCCAGACGTTCGACATTACCATCGACACTGTCGAGGGCATGCAGTTCGACAAGGGCTATGTCTCCGCTTACTTCGTCACGGACAACGACCGCATGGAGGCCGTGATGAAGGATCCGTACATCCTCATCACCGACCAGAAGATCTCCAGCGTCCAGGACATCATGCCTGTTCTCGAGGCTGTCCAGCGCGCTGGCCGTGGCCTGCTCATCATCGCTGAGGACATCGACGGCGAGGCTCTGCCGACCCTGGTCCTCAACAAGATCCGTGGCGCTCTCAACGTCTGCGCCGTCAAGGCTCCGGGTTACGGCGATCGCCGCAAGCGCATCCTCGAGGACATCGCCGTCCTCACCGGTGGCCAGGCCGCTCTGGACGAGCTGGGCGTGAAGGTCGCTGACATCACCGCCGATATGCTCGGTACCGCTAAGTCCGTCACCATCTCCAAGGACAACACCGTCGTCGTCGGCGGCGCTGGCTCTAAGGAGGCCATCGACGCCCGCATCGCTCAGATCAAGGGCGAGATGGAGAACACCACCTCTGACTTCGACCGCGAGAAGCTCCAGGAGCGCCTGGCCAAGCTCTCCGGTGGCGTTGCCGTCATCAAGGTCGGCGCTGCTACCGAGTCCGAGCTCAAGGAAATCAAGCACCGCGTCGAGGACGCCCTGCAGGCCACCCGCGCTGCTGTCGAGGAGGGCATTGTCGCCGGCGGCGGCGTCGCCTTCATGGACGCTGCTCCTGCGCTCGATGCTGTCGAGATCGACGACCCCGAGGAGAAGATCGGCGTCGACATCGTCAAGAAGGCTCTGACCGCTCCGGTCGCTACCATCGCCAAGAACGCTGGCTTTGAGGGTGCTGTCGTGGTCGACAAGGTTGCCGAGCTGCCCGCCGGCCAGGGCCTCAACTCTGCCAACGGCGAGTGGGGCGACATGATCGAGATGGGCGTCCTCGACCCCGTCAAGGTCAGCCGCGTCACCCTGCAGAACGCTGCTTCTGTCGCCAGCCTGATTCTCATCACCGAGGCCACCGTCTCCGATGTGCCCAAGAACACTCAGCTTGAGGACGCTATCGCTGCTGCCACCGCTGGTCAGCAGGGCGGCGGTATGTACTAAGGCCGACAAGGTCTAGAACTCCCACCGGGAATCCGGGGGCGGGACGGGGGTTTCTCTCCGGAACGTCCTCGGACATGCAAAGAGGCTCCGCATCGCGCTTCGCGCTGCGGAGCTTCTTTGCGGAATGTTCCGGAGAGAAGCCCCCGTCCCGCCCCCGGATTCCCTGCGTTTACGGCCTTGAGGTCGGCGTGGGCGGAGATCGTGGCTGATGGGGATACGTGTCCCGGTCGCTGTTTCGCGGCTTTGCCGCGAAAGGCGCGTTACTTTGGGATGGGTGGGGAATGTGGCTGTTGCGGCAACTGGTCCCCGCCATAAATTACCCTTGGCATACTTGCGCGAAAACCTGCCCGTGCTACACTTGCAATTGCTGTTTCAGGGCGGGGTGAAATTCCCCACTGGCGGTAAATCGGGCGGTGTCAAAGGGACGCCGTGGCGCAGGCGAGATGTCTGTGACCGAGCCGATGAGTCCGCGACCCGTGTGTGCGTTGGTTCGCATGCCGGCCGAACTGGTGAGATTCCAGTACCAACGGTTAGAGTCCGGATGAAAGAGGCAGGTGATCTTATGTCTGAACAGTCGCAGCATATCCATTTTGAGAACACGAATAGGTGGAGCACCAAACAGCTCGTTACCATGGCGTTGATGTGCGCCTTGGGCGCCCTGTTTATGTACGTGCAGCTGCCTATCCTTCCTTCGGCGCCGTTTTTGACCTACGACCCGTCGCTGGTGCCGGCGATGGTGTGCGGGTTTGCGTACGGCCCTGGTGCCGGCACCGCTGTTGCCGCCATGGCGATCGTTATCCATGCGCTTACCACGGGCGATTGGGTCGGTGCGCTTATGAACCTGGTGGCTACGCTGGGCTATATTCTGCCCGCGGCGATCGTCTACCAAAAGATGCACACCTACAAGGGCGCCGTGATTGGTCTGGCGCTGGGCGTTATTGCCGCTACGGCGCTTTCTATGGTTGCGAATCTGACCATTGGCGTTTGGTTCTGGTATGGCTCGGCCGATGTGATTCTGCCGCTCATGCTTCCCGCCGTTTTACCGTTTAACCTCATCAAGACCGTGCTCAACTCGGTGTTGACGCTGGCGGTGTACAAGGCGGTCTCTAATCTCATCACGCCCAAGAAGGACCAGGTCAAAGGTCGCGCATGATTGAGTGTCGGGGCGTTTCCTTTAGCTACGACGGCGCTGCGAAAGCGCTCGATGGCATCGATCTGAACATCGAGGATGGCGAGTTTTTCTGCATCCTCGGCGGAAACGGGTCGGGCAAGTCGACGTTTGCCAAGCACCTGAACGCGCTGCTGCAGCCCGATGCGGGAACGGTGTGCGTCAACGGCATGGACGCGTCCGATCCCGAGCTGGTCTACGACATCCGTTCGGCTGCGGGCATGGTGTTCCAGAATCCCGACGACCAGCTTGTGGCGACGCTTGTCGAGGACGACGTTGCGTTTGGTCCCGAGAACTTAGGGGTCGAATCGGCCCAGATCGCGCAGCGCGTGCGCGAGGCGCTGAAGGCCGTGGGCCTGGTGGGCTTTGAGCGCCACGAGACCCACGCTCTCTCGGGCGGCCAAAAGCAACGCGTGGCGCTTGCTGGCGTGCTTGCCATGGAACCGCGCGTGCTCATCTTGGACGAGGCTTCCTCGATGCTCGACCCGCGCGGCCGCAAGGGTCTTATGAAGGCTTGTCACGCGCTGCACGAACGCGGCATGACCATCGTGATGATTACGCACTTTATGGAAGAGGCCGCTGAGGCCGATCGCGTTGCTGTTTTCCAAGCGGGCCACGTTGCCATGCTCGGTACGCCCGAGGAGATCTTGACGCGGGCGGACGAACTCGCGCGGCTGAATCTGGATATGCCGGCATCGTGTTGTCTTGGCAGGGCGCTTCGCGCGAAGGGCGTGCCCATTTGCGCACAGGTGCGCGAGGCGGATATGGTCGCCGATATAGTGCAGGCTTATGCCGAGCGGAGTAGGACAGGCATCGCCGGGCGGCCTTTCGCATCCGATCCTCGTATTCTCGACAACGTCTCCTCTGCAATCGATGGCGCAGACGCGCTGGAGCCCGTCATCGAGATTTCGCACCTTTCGTATAGCTATTCGCTGAGCGCCCGCGAGCGTCGCCGTTGGCACAAGCGCTCGGCCGCCGAGGGTGCATCGAACAAACAGGCCCTCTGGGGCAACGACCCCAGCAGTCCGTGGGCACTGCGTGATGTGTCGCTAACGGTGCGTCGTGGCGAGTTCCTGGGCCTTGCGGGCCATACCGGTTCGGGTAAATCGACGCTGGTTCAGCATCTCAACGGTCTGATTCGTCCCCAGGAGGGTTCCGTTTACGCATTGGGGCTCGACCTGGCAAACAAGAAAGATGCCGCCGCGGTTAAGGCAAAGGTCGGCGTGGTGTTTCAGTATCCAGAGCGTCAGCTGTTTGCCGAGACCGTGGCACAGGACGTGGCATTTGGTCCGCATAACCTTGGCTTGTCGCAGGCCGAGGTTGCCCGCCGCGTTGAGTCATCGCTCGCGCGCGTGGGCCTCGACCTGGCCACTGTGGGCGATAAGAGCCCCTTTGAGCTCTCGGGCGGGCAGCAGCGGCGCGTGGCGTTTGCCGGCGTGCTTGCCATGGAGCCCGAGGTCCTGGTACTCGATGAGCCCATGGCGGGGCTCGATCCGGCGGCGCGCAGTGATTTCCTGGAGCTCATCGATCGACTTCACCGCGATGGCCTGACCGTTGTCATGGTTTCACACAGTATGGATGACCTTGCCAATTGCTGCGACCGTATTGTCGTGATGAACGAGGGCACGGTGTTTGCCGAGGGATCCCCCGCGCGGGTGTTTGCGCATGCCGATGAGCTCAAGTTGATCGGCTTGGGTGTTCCCGCTGCCCAGCGCATGGCGCTGGCGCTTGCGAAGTCAGGCGTGCCGCTGTGCTTTGACGGCCTCTATACGGTTGAGTCGCTGGCAGACGAGTTGGCAGAATTGCTGACCGGTCGCTCGGACGGTCCTTCTAACGTCGCGGACATTGCTAAATCCAAGACGATCGCGCGAGAGGAGGGCTGCTAATGGAGGCGTTTTCTTTTGGCAGCTACTATCCCGGCGATAGTGCAATCCACCGCCTGGACCCGCGAACTAAGTTGCTCTTGGGCTTTGTGTTTCTGATCACGACGCTCACAGTCAGCAGCTTCCGCGGACTGGTCCCGGTCGCAATCTTCGTTGTCCTGATCTATACCGTGTCCCGGGTGCCGGCTCGTCGCATCCTGTCATCGATGGCGCCGCTGCTGGCGATCGTCGCGGTGGTCGCGGTGCTCAACTTGTTTTCCGATCAGAGCGGGCGCATTCTGTGGCAGCTCGGCTTTTTGCAGATAAGCGAGGGCTCGCTGCATTCCGCCGTCTTTATGGCGTGCCGCCTAACCTTGATGATGGCCGGTATGAGCGCCATCACGCTCACCACACCGACGCTCGACCTCACCGCGGGCTTTGAGCGCCTGCTCGCGCCGTTTGCGCGTGTGGGACTTCCTGCGCACGAGCTCGGCATGATCATGGGTATCGCGCTGCGCTTTATGCCGCAGTTTGCCACCGAGATGAAGCAGACGGCCGATGCGCAGGCGAGTCGCGGCGCGCGCGTGACGGGAGGCCCGCTCGGCGGTGTGCGTATGCTCGGCAGTGTGGCGATTCCGCTGTTCACGGGCGTGTTCCGTCATGCCGAAACGCTGTCTGCCGCCATGGATGCCCGTTGCTATCATGGCGAGCAGGGCCGCACACGTCTGCATGCGCTTGCATTTGGCCGCGGCGATGCGTTGGCGGCGGTGGTGACGGCGTTGCTGCTCATCTGCGTCATCGTCATCAATCTTCAACTTGTTTAGGCGCGATTTGAGCGCAGGAAAGGGGTCCCTATGACCGACAACGACCGCACGGCGCAGCTCGAGCGCGCCTGTTCGTATCTCAGGCGCATTCCGGCGTGGTATCTGGCCACGACCGATGTGGCCGACGGACATCAGCCCCGCGTGAGACCGTTTTCGTTTGCCATGGTCGATGACGGTAAGCTGTGGTTTTGCACATCGCGCGACAAGGATGTGTGGGCGGAGCTGAGTGCGAATCCCAAGTTTGAACTCTCGGGCTGGAAGCCGGGGGAGTGCTGGATCGTGTTGACCGGCGAGGCCGCACTTGAGGACGACGCAGTTGCGAGCGACAAGGTGCGTCAAGCGGGTTTTAAGCACATGGTGGGCATTGGCGAGGAACACGAGAGTGCCAACGACGGCCGCCTTGCTTTCTTTTCGGTCCGCAACATTGCCGCGCGCTTCTGTGATATCGACGGCAGCGAGGAGCGCCTGGAGCTCTAGCTCGCACAAACCAGGCTCCCAAACTAGCTAGTACAGGAGGAAACGTGGACGGATTGAATACGGTGCTGGAGTATCTGACGTCGGTGCCGGCGTGGTATCTGGCGACGAGTGTGGACGGGCAGCCGCATGTGCGTCCGTTCTCGTTTGCACAGATTCAGGACGGCAAGCTGTGGTTTGTGACGGCGCGCACCAAAGATGTGTGGCAGGAGCTGCTGCAAAACCAGCGCTTTGAGGCCACGAGTTGGTGGCCGGGCCATGGCTGGCTCATCTTGCGCGGGCGTGCCGGCTTGGATGACCGGGCTTTAGACGAAATGCGCGAAGCCGGGTGGAAGCATCTAGAGCACCTGGGCGAGCACTATGAGGGGCCTAACGACCCCACGCTCGTCTTCTTTAGCGTCGAGGATCCCGAGGCTTTTATCTGCAATCACGACGAATGGGTGCCGGTCGAGCTCTAGCCGGCTGGCTCATCCTAACAACTTGGTTTTCGCATGGGCGGGCCCCGTATTGCCCGGTGCCGTTAGGAGCGCCGGTCAATACGGGGCCCGCTCCATTTGTCAATTCCTTCAAGCGAATGTGTCGGGATTGTTTCAATGCATGAATATGCAAGCCATTTACGTGTTCATGCATCTTTTGGTGCTAAAGTTTCAACCCACTTCATAACGACCACTGCGAAATGCGCATCGGTGCATAAATCGCAGACAAGGAGTCTGATATGTCATTGAAGGTTGGAATCGTCGGCGCGGCTGGATATGCCGGAGCCGAGCTCATTCGCCTCGTGCTCGGCCATCCCGAGTTTGAACTTGTTGCCATTACGTCCAACGCCGATGCCGGCCAGCCGCTGTCCGCGGTGTATCCGAGCTTTGCTGGCGTGAGCGATCTGGTTTTCACCACGCATGACGCCCCCGAGCTTAAGAGCTGCGATGCGGTTTTTCTTGCCGTGCCGCACACGGCTGCCATGGCACAGGTGCCCGCGCTGCTTGCATCGGGCGTCTCCTGCTTTGATCTTTCGGCCGACTACCGCCTGAACGACGCGTCCGTCTTTGAGACGTGGTATGCCGCCGAGCATACGAGCCCCGAGCTGCTCAAGACCCGTGCCTTTGGCCTGCCCGAGCTATTCTGCCGGGACTTGGAGACCGCCGCATCCGACCATGCCGACGGCAAACCCGTGCTGGTCGCCTGCGCCGGTTGCTATCCCACCGCAACGAGCCTTGCCGCCGCGCCCGCCGTGCGCGCTGGCTGGGTTGCCCAGAGCGGCCCCGTGATCGTTGATGCCATCAGCGGTGTGACGGGTGCCGGCAAGTCCTGCAATGCTCGTACGCATTTTTGCAGCGCTGACGAGAACTTGGAGGCCTACGGCGTGGGCAAGCATCGCCACGCGCCCGAGATTGAGCAAATCCTTGGCCTGACCGATCGCGTCGTCTTCACCCCGCATCTGGCACCGCTCAAGCGCGGCCTGCTCTCCACGGTGACGCTGCCGCTCACGCCGCAGGCCATCGACTCCCTGGCTCTTGAGGATGTCGTCGACTATTACAAGCAGTTCTACGCTGGACGCACCTTTGTGCGCGTGCTCGATGCCGGCCAGCAGCCCAAGACGGCTTCGGTCGTCGGCACCAACGCCGCCCAGATTGGCCTTGCGTTCAACAAACGCGCGGGCGTGCTGGTGGCGACGGGCGCCATCGACAATCTGTGCAAGGGCGCTGCGGGCCAAGCGGTCCAGTGCGCCAATATCGTCTTTGGCTTTGACGAGCGACGAGGCTTGCCCACAGTGGCGTGCCCGGTGTAGCACATTCGATTGTTAACGATTTGGTAGTCGGGCATCGAGTGGGGCGCCACTCTTAAGCTGGTCTCATGATCACGACTGGCATGGCGCACCAACCGATGTCCGTTTTTTGTTTGACATAAGGAGTCATAAAGACGATGAATACCGAGCTGTTTGATATCAAGATTCGCGCCGTCGAGGGTGGCGTTACGGCTGCGGCTGGTTTTAAAGCTGCGGGCATCCACGCTGGGTTCCGCAAGAACCCCGAGCGTCTGGATTACGCGCTCGTCGTGCCCGATAAACCCTGTCCCGGTGCCGGCGTGTTTACTACCAATCGCTTTTGCGCGGCGCCCGTGCAAGTGAGCCGTGCCAACCTGGGCGGTGCCGACAAGGGTTACGGTATCATCGCCGGCGTTTCGGTCAACTCTGGCAATGCCAACGCCGCCACGGGTGAGACCGGCCTTGCATGCGCGCGCGAGACGTGCAGCATCGCATCGCAGGTCATCGGCTGCGAGCCCCAGCAGATTCTGGTTGCCTCCACGGGCGTGATTGGCCAGATTCTGCCGATCGACACGTTTGAGACCGCCATTCCTGCTGCCTACGAGGCGCTTTCCGCCCACGGTGGCGCCGATGCCGCTCGCGCCATCATGACGACTGACACGCACTCCAAGGAGTACGCCGTGTCCTATGTCAGCGAGGCTGCGGGTCATGCGGGCAATGTCTATACGGTAGGCGGAATGTG
This sequence comes from Collinsella aerofaciens, assembly GCF_018785245.1. Lineage (GTDB taxonomy): Bacteria > Actinomycetota > Coriobacteriia > Coriobacteriales > Coriobacteriaceae > Collinsella > Collinsella aerofaciens_AD. The sequence goes on from NZ_WQPL01000025.1 coordinate 35,858, forward strand.
CAAGGGCTCGGGCATGATCATGCCCAATATGGCCACCATGATCGCGGTCATTACTACCGATGCCCCCGTCGAGCCTGCGGCACTTCATGCCCTGCTGCTCTCGACCGTCAAGCAGACCTTTAACAAGGTAACGGTCGATTCCGACACCTCGACCAACGACACCTGCATCATGCTTGCCTCCGGCGCCGCTGCCGCAGATGCCGAGCCTATCGTCGAGGGCTCCGATGTCTTCGACGAGTTGGCATTTGCCGTGCACGAGGTGTGCGAGAGCCTGGCGCGCAATATCGCCGCCGATGGTGAGGGCGCATCCAAGCTTGTTACGGTCAACGTTACCGGCGCCGTGAACGACGAGGAGGCCGATATCGCCGCCCGTGCCGTTGCCAACTCGCCGCTCGTTAAGACCTGCATCGCCGGCCACGACTGCAACTGGGGCCGTGTTGCTATGGCGCTTGGCAAGTGCGGCGTGAAGTTTAATCAGGAAGACGTTTCCATCGACATGATGGGCATGCCTGTCTGTCGCGATGGTCTGACTGTTCCCTTTGACGAGGACGAGGCTCTACGACGTTTCGAGGCGCCCGAGATCGTGATCTCGGCCGACCTGGGCGCAGGCGACGCGGCAACGACCGTGTGGACCTGCGACCTCACGCACGAGTACATCTCCATTAACGGTGACTACCGTTCCTAGATTCCAGGCACGCTGCGCATCTTGCCGCGATTGCGGACAGCGGAGCACGGCGCGATAACGATACGAAAGACGAGGCAGATTATGAAATTCGCACGCGATTGTCGTTCGAGCGAATCCAACGAAGCAACCGCGCAGCTGCTGTTCGAAGCACTGCCGTGGATTAAGAACCTGACCGGCAAGACGGTTGTTATCAAATATGGCGGAGCCGCCATGGTTGATGAGCAGCTGCGCCGCGACGTGATGAGCGACATCGTTTTGCTCAAGATCATCGGTATGCGCCCCGTCATCGTGCATGGCGGCGGCAAGGCTATCAACGAGGCGCTCAGCCACTACGACATTCCCGTCGAGTTTAAGAACGGCCAGCGCGTGACTACGCCTGCCACCATGGACATCGTGCGCGAGGTACTGGGCGGCAAGGTCAACCAAGAGCTGGTTGCTGCCATCAACCACCACGGCAACCTGGCCGTGGGCGTGTCGGGCAGCGATGCCGGCACCCTTATCGCCGAGCCACTCGACCCAGAGCTCGGCCGCGTAGGCAAGGTCACGCACGTCAACACCGACTATATCGAGCGCCTGCTCGATAGCGAGTACATCCCCGTCATCGCTACCGTCGCGGCGGGGGAGGACGGCGGTTTCTTCAACATCAACGCCGACACCGCCGCCGGTGCCGTTGCCGCGGCGCTCCACGCGCATAAGGCGATCTTTTTGACCGATGTCGATGGCCTGTACAAGGACTTTAGCGACAAGGGCTCGCTTATCTCCAACCTAACGCTCGACGAGGTTAACGAAATGCTCTACGGCGGCGAGGTCGATAAGGGCATGATTCCCAAGCTGCGTGGGGCCGTCGATGCGCTTACCGGCCGCGTATTTCGTGCCCACATCATTAACGGTACTACGCCGCATTCGCTGCTCCTGGAGCTGCTGACCGATGCCGGCGTCGGCACCGTGATCCATTCCACCGAGACGGCTTACGAGTTCGATACGCATCCGCATCCGCTTTCGACGTTTGCTGCGCGTCTGACCGAGAACCTTGACGAGGTCGAGAAGCTTCAGACGGTCTAGCTGACCCTCAGCCGCCCCATTCCTGCACCCATAGCCCCGCGCCGTCTGGCGCCCAACGAAAGGCATCTCATGTCACTTGTAGCTCAGCAATCGCTTGAATCCCATTACGTTATGCATACCTTTGGCCGCTCTCCGGTCGAGTTTGTCGAGGGTCACGGCATGAAGCTCACCGGCGACGATGGCCGTGAGTACCTCGACTTTCTTGCCGGCATCGGCGTGTGCAGCCTAGGTCATGGCGACCCGGCTGTGCTCTCGGCGCTCGAAGCACAGACCAAAAAGCTCATGCATGTCTCCAACTATTTCTACATCGAGCAGCGCGGACAGGTCGCGGCGCTGCTGTCCAAGCTTGCTAACGACGACGTAGATGGTGCGCGCGTGCTTGCCGATGCCATTGCCGCCGGCGATGAGACCACGGCAGCTGCTCTTGGTGCCCCGGCTGCGGATGAGCAGGTTTGGGAGACCTTCTTTGCCAACTCTGGCGCCGAGGCCAACGAGGGCTCGATGAAGCTCGCGCGCCTGTACGCCAAGCGTGCCGGTAATGGCGGCAACACCATCGTGTGCATGCGCGGCGGCTTCCACGGCCGTACGCTCGAGACCATTGCCGCCACCATGCAGGATTGGCTGCAGGACAGCTTCCGTCCGCTGCCGGGTGGCTTTGTGGCCTGCACGCCCAACGATGTGGACGAGCTGCGTGCAATCTTTAAGCAGCTGGGGAGCGAGATTTGTGCCGTGATGCTCGAGCCGATCCAGGGTGAGAGTGGCGTGCACCCCATGACCGAGGAGTTTATGGCGGCGGCGCGCGACCTGGCACACGAAGTGGGCGCCGTGCTTATCGCCGACGAGGTCCAGTGCGGTATCTTCCGCACGGGTAAGCCGTTTGCGTTCCAGACCTATGGCGTGGAGCCCGACATCATGAGCCTTGCCAAGGGCATTGCTGATGGCGTGCCCATGGGTGCCGTCGTGGCAAAGAAGGAGATTGCCGACGTGTTTAAGCTGGGCGACCACGGCTCGACCTTTGGCGGTAGCTGCTTGGCCATCGCGGCGTGTGCCGCGACGCTCTCCGCGCTTGTGCGCGGCGATTATGCCGAGCATGCTGCCAAGGTGGGTGCCTATATGGAGCAGGCGCTGGCTAAGCTTCCGCATGTGGTAGAGGTGCGTGGCCGTGGCCTGATGCTCGGCTGTGATTTGGATGATGCCGCGGGCGACGCACATGATATTGTTGCCCGCGCGCTGGCCGCCGGTGCCGTGATTAACGCTACGGGTGCTCATACGCTGCGTTTCTTGCCGCCGCTCGTCTGCGAGGAAGCCGACGTGGACAGTCTGATCGAGATCCTGTCGGGTGTCTTGGGCTAACGCGGCGCAATAACTCAATTTGGACCGGGTTCCGGACTGCGGACGTGCCCTATGCGGCATGATTCAGCGGTCTGGAGCCCGTTTTGCCTTAGATTTGCTAAGACAGGGAGACCTGCTGGTCAAAAAACATCAAATATGAGTACTGTTACCGATTTGGTAGCAGCAATTTTGAACTAATAAGGCCAGATAGCAAGTCGAAATGGCGATGAAAGCATGATTTTGATCTGACTGTTAGTCCTTATAATGGACATATGTTGCGTAACTTAAGCAAATACTATCTTTTTATATGTTGCAAACAAAGCAGCAGTACTCATTTTTGCCATTATTTGGCCACGGCCTTTGTGACAGACGTGCTGGCGGGCTCGAATCCCTCTGCGATGGGCACAAACAAAAACGGTCCCCTTGCGAGGACCGTTTCCAATTCGGTGGTGGGCGATGAGGGATGTCGCGTGCGGCTGACGCCGCCCGCTTTCGCTTCGTCGCTTCGCTCCTCGCGTGCTGCGCTGGAAAACGCTTCGCGTTTCCTCAGCTTCGCACCCTGTCGGGTTCGAATCCCTCTGCGATGGGCCTGAAAAAGACGATATGAGAAAGCCATTGGGGGCCGCCTCCCCCGCGGCGCAGCTTCTTTCCGCGGGCTCGGGGTGCCACAATGGG
>NZ_WQPL01000026.1 GCF_018785245.1 Collinsella aerofaciens
AGGCCCCGCCGACCGATTGCAAGCGGTCGGCGGGGCCATTGTGGCTCTTGACAGCGGATTGGGTCATATGAGCGAGCGGGCTCCGGGTGCCCCAGGTTGCCGCGAAAGAGGAGGGAAGCGTACTTTATGTACGCGACCGACGATTGAGGGGCAAGATGGGGTGCCCGGGGCCCGCGCAGCGTCAACAAAAAACGCGGTTCGTTAGAACCGCGTAAGATAGTTGGAGCGGACAACGGGGCGTCCGCGTATCCGCTTCGCGGATCCGCACCGGCTTCGGCCGCCTGCCGGCGACCTCGCCAGCTCGCTACAAACGCTCCGCGTTTGCTTAACGCTCGCTCCCTCTCGGGTTCGAGCCCAGGCGATGGGTACAAAAAAGCCCGGCTACCGTGGTAGTCGGGCTATTACACTTGGAGCGGACAACGGGGCTCGAACCCGCGACCCCAACCTTGGCAAGGTTGTGCTCTACCAACTGAGCCATGTCCGCATATGTAAAACAAAACGGGCGTCGGAGCGCCCGGATGTTGCCTGGAGGCGAAGCCCGGATTCGAACCGGGGGTAAAGGCTTTGCAGGCCTCTGCCTTACCACTTGGCCACTTCGCCGAAAAAGGACCGCCTAAACGGTCCGGAAATGCAATGGAGCGGACAACGGGGCTCGAACCCGCGACCCCAACCTTGGCAAGGTTGTGCTCTACCAACTGAGCCATGTCCGCTTGCGGGTTATTAATTTACGCGAGTTGTCCAAAAGACGCAAGTACTTTTTTTCAAAAAACTTGTCTGCCGCATGTTCTTAGTAGCCAAACGCGTTAAAGCGATTGGCTAGGCACACGATTCCAGCGCTCCGCTAAACAGCTTCACCATCTGCACGCGCGTGCCGGCGCCGTCCGTACGACGAGCAACCTCCACGTTATCGACGAGCATACGCATAAGCTTGATACCACGGCCGCGTTCCTCGGATGCGACCGGCTCGCTCGTTTTATCGATAGAATAGCCGGCACCTCGATCAAGCACCTCAACCACAACGCGATCGCCATAGGCCTGAACCGTCAGGACGCACCCGATACCGCCCGCATGGTCATAGGCATTACCCAGCGCCTCCCCCGACGCCAATGCGACATCGTAGCGCTCGTCACGGCGCAACGGAAGCGATTCAAGGAGTTCAGCGATGCGATGTCGGTAGTATGGAAGATTCTCGATACCCTGACGGACCTCGACACTCTTACTCCAGCGAGGCAGCTCCCCCACCGGAATGGCGGGAATAGACTCCCGTGCCGGCCCCGCGACATGAAGGATATCGACAAGACGAGCAATCTCCAAAAAGCGAACAACTTCACCTGATGCATTGACGAGCGAAAGCAGGCCTTCTCGCCTCATGAGCTCACGAGCGCGCGTAAGCAGGAATGCCAAGCCCGTCGAATCGATAAAGCTAACAGCCTGACAGTTGATGACGACACGACGCACGCCGCGGCCAATCAAAGCATCCAGCCGCCGACGCAGCGCAGGCACCGTGGCGATGTCGATATCGCCCGGTGGCGTCAAAACCGCTATGTCATTCCACTCATTCATACGACCATGGTTCCCAAAAAAGCCCACTCGATGCATTCGTTTCCCCAACCGTGCGGATTCAGCCCGCCCAGCGTCGTCTATGAACGACCCCGTAAAAACTCAAGGGACACCAATGCAATGTCATCGTCCAGCGCCGATTCGGTAAATCGGTCAAGCTCGCCCAGGACCTTGCCGCAAATGCCCGACACGCCCTCCCCCGAAACAGAAAGCAGAAGGTCGCGCAAGCGCTGCTCGCCAAAGAACGCTCCGGTGCGGTCGCGGGCCTCAATCGTTCCATCCGTATACATGAAGAGCATGTCGCCGGGGGCGAACGTAAACACGCCTGTCTCGTACACCATGCTCTCAAAGGCACCGATTACGCCCGATTGGCATCCAAGCAGCTCAACCTCTCCCCCACGTGCCTCACCGCCACCCAGCGGCATCGACTCTGGCCTGATGACCATGGTCGGAGGATGGCCCGCCGAACAATACGTTGCGCGTCCGGCCTTAAGGTCAATCTTGGCGATAAAGGCCGTCACGAACGTCTCGACCCTCGAAAAGCCCATGAGCATGCTGTTAAGGGAGCGTGCCATGCGGGCCGGTCCAGCGCCCTCCCAGGCATATGCCGTCAGGGCCGTCTTGACGAGCGCGGACATCGATGCGGCCTCAATGCCTTTGCCAGACACATCACCCAGAATCATGACGGCGCAGTCGTCGGGAAGACGGATGAGCGTATAGAAATCGCCGCCGACCAACGCCGAGTTCGTGGCCGACAGGTACACCGAATCGGTTGCGATACCCGGAACATCCCCCAGGGAATTTCTCATGCCGATCTGAAGGGTCTGAGCGATATGGCGCTCCTCGCGCTTTTGAGATTCGCCTTCGTAGATCAGTTCAAAGTCATGCGCCAAGTGCACCAAGTAGTCATATTCAAGATCATCAATCGGCTCTTGGCTACCATCACGAAGCAGCAGCGCGCGCGTCGTCGGGCTCTTCGCAACAGAAGCAGGAACAATCGCGTCGTTACTGTGCCTGCCATCACCCTCAGAGCGCGGGCGCCCCGCCTCGATGCCGGAGTCAACGTAGAGACCTTGACAAGGCAGACCGTGCGCCCTAAGCCAGCCTCCCATAGGCATCGATTCGTCAACGCGAGTTATACGGACGTGTTTAAGGTCCTCGGCACTCGTACCGCCCAAAACAGATGCCTCAAAGCCATCAGGGCCAGCCCCCAGACGTGCCGCTGGCGCCGTCGTGGAAAAGAAAAGCTTCTCGGGATCGTCCGGCAAAGCAACGCGACTGCCCCCTTCAAAATCTATGACGTAGGAATCCAGACTGGCGTCATACTCAACAGGGCAAAAATGGCAGTTAAGCATATTGCAGATCTCGGACGATACCGCCTGGGTAGCCGCGGCGGAATCGTCTAGAAAGGCAAACAACTCATCACGCAAGACATTGAGCGAGCGGCCAAGCTCGGCCGTGCGACGGGAGCGAAGGCTCGATGCCATGCCGACCAGCTGGATAGACAGGTAATCGCAAATGACCTCGAGTACATTAACGTCATAGGCGAGCGGTGCTTGAGGGCGTTTCCAACCAACTTCCAGCACGCCAAGAATCTGCGTACCGTAAAAAACGGGAAGACAGATCTCGCTGCGGTACGGAGGCATATCCTGCATGCGCAACAGGTGCTTAGAACGATTGTCCAAGTCCATAAACATACCGGAGGCGGCCTTATCACCCTCAAGGTCCTGTTGAATCGACAAGCGACAGGCACGCGACTCACGAAGAACATACGTCGGAATGCCAGCGCCATACGGCAAAAACTCAGGCAGGTAGCTGTCGTACAGCTCCTTGGAAACACCGCGAAGTTTAAAACCGCCGCTCTCAGAAAAATAGATAGCGGCACCCGAAGCATCGAGCGTTCCTACAAGCTGGTTCAAAACGGTATCAAGTAGGCTGGGCAGCTCATCGGAGCCCACGGTACTCATAATGACCGAGAGCGTGCCAGAGAGGCGCTTGTTAGCCACTCTAAGCTCCGAAAGAGCACGCTTGAGCTGACGGTCGTGCGAATACTGTTCTTCGATGCTATGGAGCGCCACCAGGACACGTGGCGCGCGGCGCCCAAAGATGCGTGGAGGCGTTACGGAGCCCGCACGAACCAAGACGGGGATAAAGGAGCCGTCACTCAGCTTGAGCATCAGTTCGTTCTCGGAGCCATCAGTTTCAAATGGCAGACGATGTTCCGTCGCACGTTCAAAAGCGGACGAGTACAGGACGTCTTTAACATCTCCACCAATGACGTCGGCGCGTTCCTCGCACATCAAACCAAGTAAGCGATTATTCACATGCAGAATGGTTCCGTCGAGCTCGCAGATGATGACAGCATCGCTCGTGATCTCGACTAGTTGGGCAACGTCTGCCCACTCGTTGTGTTCAAGCGTTTCCATCGTGGACCCCGCCGTCTATCGGTAACAAAAAAGCCTCCGAAGAGGCTTCTCAAATGCGATGGTGTCGGAGGCGGGACTTGAACCCGCATGACCAAAAAGCGGTCACTAGCACCTCAAGCTAGCGCGTCTGCCAATTCCGCCACTCCGACATGCTATGTTGTTGATTCACGGTTCGTTTTGTTGGACCCGCGCGTTCAACGAGGAAGATAATAACCTATGATTCGAGAACTGTGCAAGCACTTTTTTCAAAAAAGTTTACGATTTTATAAATGCGCAGGTAGACTGACCTGTTCGGGCAGGAATGAGGTTGCTTTTCAACGCGTCCTCGGGCATGCGGCATTATTTTGATTTGCGCTTCGCGCTACAAAATAATGCCGCCCCCTGCGGAATGCGTTGGAAAGCATCCTCATTCCTGCCCTAGGGGCACATGCTTCAGGCACAGTTCTCAAACATGTTCTGGGGGCTGATGCAAATTTGGTGGCTCGGCTTTGCCGAGCCCTTATATAAAGAGGCCGGAGCTAAAGCTCCGGCCTCACTAACTTTCCTATTAGATTAAGTGAGCGATCAAGGAATCGCACCCCTCTGCAGCGGTAACACAGGGCCCGTGCTGGACTTAGTTTTCAGAACATTCCGCAGACCAGGAAACCCCCTTATCCGCAGCTCCGAAGGAGCAGGATAAGGGGGTTTCCATGGTCGAGGACGTTCTGAAAACTAAGTCCGGCACGGGCCCGAACGATCACCAGCTACAGGTCGATGTGCGATTCCTTGATCGGGAACGGCTCCGCGAAGTGGCAGGCGCAGCAGTGGCCCGGTGCGACTTCCTTAAACTCGGGAAGCTTCTCGGAGCAGATACCCTGCGCGATTGGGCAGCGCGTGTGGAAACGGCAACCGGTCGGCGGATCCAGCGGCGACGGCGGATCGCCGGCGAGGATGATGCGCTTGCGGGTCTTCTGGATATCCGGATCGGGCACCGGCACGGCAGACAGCAGCGACTGCGTGTACGGGTGGTGCGGCTCACTGTAGAGCGTCTTCCAGTCCGAAACCTCGACCATCTTACCCAGATACATAACGGCAACACGGTCGGAGATATGCTGCACGACAGAGAGGTCGTGAGCAATGAAGAGATAAGCCGTACCGAACTTGTCCTGGAGTTCCTTAAGAAGGTTCAGAACCTGGGCCTGAATGGACACGTCAAGTGCAGAGACAGGCTCGTCGCAGATGATCAGCTTGGGCTTCAGAGCGAACGCGCGGGCGATGCCGACACGCTGGCGCTGGCCGCCCGAGAACTCGTGCGGATAGCGGTTGATGTGCTCGGGGTTCAGACCGACGACGTCCAGCAGCTCGCGGACACGCTCAATACGCTCCTCCTTGGTGCCCACGCCGTGAATGGTCATGGGCTCGGAGACGATCTCGCCAATGGTCATACGAGGGTTCAGCGAAGCATAAGGATCCTGGAAGATAAACTGCATCTCGCGACGCATGTCCTTGATCTCATGCTTGCTCATCTCGGCAACATCTTTGCCCTGGAAGAACACCTTACCGGCAGTCGGCTTGGTCAAGCGCATGATGGTGCGACCCGTCGTGGACTTACCGCAACCAGACTCACCAACCAGACCAAAGGTCTCGCCAGGATAAATCTCAAAAGAGATGTCATTTACAGCAGAGACGACACGCTTGGAAAAACGCTTGGCGAGCATGCCGGACTCAGCGGGAAACTCCTTAGAGAGGTGCTCAACCTTCAGCAGCGGAGTACGCTCGTTGGTATCTGTCATTACGCCTCGCCTCCCTTCTTGGAATCCTTGCGCGTACGGGACGTCTCAGGAGCGTTCTTGAGGAACTCGGGGTCACCGGAGTAGTGGCACGCAGAGTAGTGACCCGACTCGGTGACAACGCGCTCGGGGCGCTGCTTGCGGCACTTATCGGTCGCATAGGGACAACGAGGCGAGAACACGCAGCCCTCGGGCAGGTTCATGAGCGAAGGCGGGTTGCCGTGAATCGGCGTCAGCGGCTTCTTCTCCTCGATGGCCTGCTCCGGAATGGAACGAATAAGACCCCAGGTGTAGGGATGGCGGCTCTCGTAGAAGATTTCCTCAGCAGTACCGAACTCGACGGGACGGCCGGCGTACATAACCATGATCTTATCGGCCATATCGGCGACGACACCCAGGTCATGGGTGATCATGATAATGGCGTTGCCGTTCTTCTCCTGCATCTCCTGCATGAGCTCGATAATCTGAGCCTGAATGGTAACGTCCAGGGCCGTCGTGGGCTCGTCGGCAATCAAAATGTCGGGATCGCAGGCAAGAGCCATAGCGATCATGACGCGCTGACGCATACCGCCAGAGAACTGGTGCGGATACTCATTGACGCGCTTCTCGGGCTCGGGAATACCAACGAGGTCCAAAAGCTCGGTGGCACGCTTGAGCGCCTCCTGCTTGGAATAACCACGGTGCAGACGAAGGCCCTCACCCACCTGCTTGCCGATCTTATAGACCGGGTTCAAGGAGGTCATAGGATCCTGGAAGATCATCGCGATATCGTTACCGCGAATGTGCTGCATCTCTTCCTCAGTCATCTCGAGGATCGAACGACCGCGATAGCGAACGTCGCCGCCCTCAATCTTTCCCGGAGGCATCGAGATGAGGCCCATGATGGTCATGGCGGTCACGGACTTACCAGAGCCGGACTCGCCGACGACGCCCAGGGTCTCGCCGCGATCGAGCGTGTAGGAGACACCGTCGACAGCGCGAACGACGCCATCCTCGGTGTGGAAATACATCTTTAGGTCATCGACCTCGAGCAGATGCTGGCCCTCGGGAACCGGCTGGTCCTTCAGGTCCACATAGTTCTTGTTCTTCTTCATCCTTATGCGTCCTTCATCTTGACATCGAGGGCGTCGCGCAGACCGTCACCCAACAGGGTGAAGGCGAGCACCGTCGAGAGAATTGCCAGACCGGGCATGATCATCATCCACGGAGCAGTCAGAAGATACTGCTGACCGTCCTGAATCATGGAGCCCCACGAAGGCGTAGGCGGAATAACGCCCATGCCGAGGAAGGACAGAGCGGACTCGGTCAGAATGGCGCCACCAATGTTCATGGTCGCATAGACCACGATGGAGGCGACAGAGTTCGGGAAGATGTGACGTACGACGATGCGAGCGTCAGATGCACCCATCGCGCGCGCAGCGTCAACATAGTCGTTTTCCTTGACCGTCAAGATCGCAGAGCGGAAGACGCGCGCAATCGAAGGCCAGCCAAGAATGCCGATGGCGATAAAGACGTTCTGAAGACCACGGCCGATAACGGCGATCATGGCGACAACGAACAGCACGTACGGGAACGCCAGGAAGATGTCCGCACAGCGCATGATGATCGTATCCCAGATGCCGCCGTAGAAACCGGCCAGAGCACCCATGACCAGACCAATCAGCGTGGAGATCGCGGTGGCCATAATGCCGACGGACAGCGAAACGCGCGCACCGTAGATAACGCGGACGAGAATGTCACGACCAAGGGCGTCGGTGCCAAACGGGTGCTCGGCGCACGGAGCCAGCAGCGACGTCTCGGCCATGGTGGTCGAGTCGGAAGCTGTCGGCGAACCGAGCCAGGGCTTAGCCCACAGATCTGCGGTCAGGGCAACCACAACGACGATGATGATCCAGCAGACACCGATAACGGCGAGCTTGTTCTTGCGAAGACGCTTAAAAGCGTCGCCCCACAGCGTGCGGGACTTGGCAGGAGCAGATGCGGCTTTGGTGGCGGTAGCCTGCTCCTGAGACTGAGAATCAGTTTCCTGCATGAGACGTACCTCCCTTAGGCCTTATCCGACGGACCGCCAAGGCGGATGCGCGGGTCGAGGAATGCATAGCTAATGTCGACGAGCAGGTTGATCACCATAACGACGACGACGATGAGCGTAACGCCGCCCATAACGATGGGCCAGTCACGCATGCTAATGGCGCGATAGACCTCATAGCCGATACCGGGCCAGTTAAAGACCGTCTCGGTCAGGATGGCGCCCGAAAGCATGCCGCCAAAGTCGACACCAATATAGGTAACGACGGGGATGAGTGCATTCTTAAGCGCATGCTTGACGATGATCGCACGATTGGAGAGACCCTTGGCCTTTGCCGTACGGATGTAATCCTGGTTCATGACGTCAAGCAGCTGCGAGCGCATGATGCGCGCAGCATAAGCGGTCGAAACCGAAGCCAGCGTAATGGTCGGAAGCACATAGTGCATCCAATCCTGATACTGAGAGCTGGAACCGCCGGCACCCGAGATCGGCATGGAGATTGCACCGCCCGTGGCGTCCTTGAGGATGACGCCAAAGAACAGCTGCAGCAACATACCGAGCCAGAAGGCCGGGACCGCAACGAGGATCGACGTGGTGAGCGTTACCAAAATATCCCAGAAGGAATAACGCTTTACCGCCGAAATGATACCCGCACCGATACCCATAATTGCTTCGAGCACGATGGCGCACGCGGCAAGTTTGACCGTATACGGATACTTCTGGGCAAAGATATCCGTAACCGGCAGCTTGCGCTGATACGAATTGCCCAGATCGCCATGAAGCAGGCCGTTCATGTAATACAAGTAACGGTCCACGAGCGACGTTTGAACGGGGTCGCCGTTCTCGTCAAGGATCGCGTTGCCGTCCTCGTCCGACTGGACCAGGTGATAGCGAACGCGAAGCTGAAGCTCCACCTCGGGGGACAGAGCCTTGTCTCCACCGATCAGCTTGATCGGATCTCCCGGCACGATATTCTGGAGGGCGAACAGAATCAGCGTAACGCCCAAAAATACCGGGATGAACTGAAGCACACGTTTAACGATGTACTTACCCATACCACTCCCCTATCTAGGGATTAACCTAAATGGGATGCCGATCGCCAGACCGGCATCCCAAAATTACCATCAGCCAGTTTACCCCAGGTTAGGGAGAACTGTATGTTTCCCATGAGGTCTACGTAAATACTTGACCCTCACGGAAGCTGCAAACTCTTAGGCGAGCTCAGCGGTACCCAGCTCGGCGTGCTTCTGCGGATCGACATAGAGGTGCTTGATGCGATCGGAGCCGACGATGGTGTGCGTGTAGAACATCACCGGGATGACCGGGCAGTCGGCAGCGACCATAGCGTCAGCCTCCTGCATCTTAGCGACGCGCTCTTCGTCGTCAACAGTAGTGCGAGCCTCGTTGACCTTGGCGTCGAACTCGGGGTTGTTGTAACCGGAACGGTTGTCGCCACCGAGGGAGTCAGAGTGGAACAGCGGATACAGGAAGTTGTCCATAATCGGGTAGTCGGCAATCCAACCCAGACGACCGAACTGATAGTTAAAGTTCTGATACTGCTCGAGCAGGGCAGACCACTCAGGGGTATCGGAGACAGCGGTAACGCCAACCTTGGCGAGGTCGCCGATGATGGACTCCATGATCTCCTTGTGACCGCCGTCCTGGTTGTAGGACAGGGTCACGCTAATGCCACGATCCCCGTTAGCGCCAGCGGGAGCAACCTTGTCGAGGTACTCGTTAGCCTTGTCGACATCGTAGGCGCAGAACTCCCATGCGCCCTCCTTGTAGCCATCGATGCCCGGAGGAACAATGCCGTCGGCAGGGGTACGGGTACCCTTGAAGATGGTCTTGCAGATGGCCTCACGGTTGATGGCCAGGGAGATGCCCCTACGCAGGTCGGCGTTGTTGAACGGCTCGGCCGTGGTGTTGCAGGTCAGATAGTAGGTGGAAGGCTCGGCGCCGAGCAGCATGCGCTCGCCGTCACCCATGGTGTAGCCGTCCTTGGACACGCCGCGATCCTTCTTGGCGGCATCGATCTGAGCGACGGGAACGTCGCAGACATCGAGGTTACCGGCCTGGAACTCCTTGTAAGCGGTCTCCATGTCCTTGATGACCTGGAAGTGGATGCCATCGATCTTGGCCTTGTCGCCATAGTAATCGTCGAACTTCTTGAGGTTGATCTCCTGACCATCCTCCCACTTGCCGTCCATCATGAACGGGCCGTTACCGACCGGTGCAAGGTAGAAGCTCTTGACATCAGACTCGGCGCACTCGGGAACCGGGGCCAGAGCCGGGTGAGAGGCGACGAAGGGGAAGTCGGCGTAAGCGGAAGACAGCTTGACGACGAGGGTCTCATCGTCGGGGCAAGTAACACCGCTGAGTTCGGTAGCGTTACCGGCAAGCAGGTCGTCATAGCCCTCGACCATGGAAAGGTGATAGGAGACCTCGGAAGGGCCGTACTCGGTAGCGACGGCCGACTTGGTGTTGACCAGACGCTCCCAACCGAGCTTGAAGGACTTGGAGGTAACGTCGTCACCGTTGTGGAACTTGGCCTTCTTGATCTTGAAGGTGAACTCGGTGGCGTCGTCGTTGGCCTCGAAGGACTCGCAAGCCAGCGGAACGATCTCGCCCTTCTCGGCGTCATAAGAGGTCAGAGCGTCAAAGAGCTGGTACTCGACCTGAGTACCCTGGTCCTCCTGGACATTGTAGGGGTCGATGCAGACCGGGTTGTTGATGTAGAAGTTCAGCGTCGAACCGGACTCAGAACCGGAAGCGTCGCCGCCCTTCTTGCCGCATGCGGCAAGAAAAGCCATGGAGCTCGCAGCAAGGGTACCGCCGACAAAGGCGCGACGACCCATAACGGGCTGGTGGAACATAGAATCAGCCATGCCATCCTCCTTATGAGATAGGACAAAGTAAGTTCGGTCGGGCAACGTCAAGACAGCCCAATCGAACCATTCAAACGCGGTCCGCCGTTTTGGCTGGTTATACAAAGCGGGCCAACGTATTGCAATACAGTAGCGCATTTTATGCACGATTTGGGGCTAATTCCGGTTAACGGTCGAGATTTTCTTTAGTTGGGCGAAGTATATGAGGATATTTTGACTCTGTTACAAATATGTAAACAAAAAGGGTCCCGCACTTGCGGAACCCTTTTCAAGTATTTATGTGGCTCGAGCTTAGTAGCCCACGATGCCCTGCGGGAAGAAGAACATGCACAGAACGACACACACGGCAAATACGACAGCCATGATGACGGTCAAGCGGTCAAGGTTCTGCTCCATAACGCCTGTGGCTGAGCTGGAGTTATACAGCGAACTGGCAATCATATCCGAAACGCCGGTACCCTTACCGGAATGCATCAGGACGAGAATCGTCAGCGCCACGGCAGAAACAGCCCAAACGACAAACAGAAGAATCTGGAACGGACCCATAGATAAGCTCCTTAATAGAACAATTCAAACTCCAGTACTGTACCACAATCCCCCGTTCTCCCCTACCTGCCACTCGGGGACGGGGCGGAAATGGCAGAAATACCAAAAAAGGGGATTGTCCGATTGTGGACAACCCCCTTGCTAGAAAACGGTATTTGTTTTCTCTTAGGCCTCGGTGGCGAGCACGCGACCCGTCATCTCGGCGGAAGGCTCCAGACCAGCCATGGTGAGCATGGTCGGAGCGATATCGGAAAGACGACCGTCCTCGATACCGGTGAGCTGTGCCTTCTCATCAACGATGATGAACGGCACGCGGTTGGTGGTGTGCGCCGTAAACGGATGCTTGGAACCGTCGGAAGCAACGTCAAACATGTGATCGGCGTTGCCGTGGTCGGCGGTAATCAACGCAAAGCCGCCCTTGGCGAGAATCGCCGGGACAACCTTGGACAGGGCATCGTCAACAGCCTCGACGGCCTTAACGGCAGCGTCGAAGACACCGGTGTGACCAACCATGTCGCAGTTCGCGAAGTTCACGATATAGAAATCAGCGCGGTCCTCGTTGATGGCGGCGACAAGCTTCTCGGTAACCTCGGGAGCGCTCATCTCGGGCTGCAGATCGTAGGTAGCGACCTTGGGGGAAGCGACGAGCACGCGCTCCTCGCCCTCCTTGGGCTCCTCGATGCCGCCGTTGAGGAAGAACGTCACGTGGGCGTACTTCTCGGTCTCGGCAGTGTGCAGCTGCTTCAGGCCATTGGCGGCGATAACGTCGGCTAGGACGTTCTCCGGGAACGTCTTGGGGAAGGCGACCTCGACGTCAAACGTCGGATCGTACTCGGTCATCGTCACAAAGTGCGAAAGCTTGATCTGCTCGCGCTCAAAGCCGTCGAACTCCTTGTCCGTGAACACGCGGGTCATCTGACGAGCGCGGTCTGGACGGAAGTTGAAGAAGATGGCCGCGTCGCCCTCGTGGATGCCCTCGTTGTGGGCAGCAAAGGGCTCGACGAACTCGTCGCCGCGCGGATCCTTCTCGTAGTAGGCCTTGATACCGGCAACGGGGTCGGTATCAGCATCGGACGCGTTGACCATGACGTCGTAGGCGCGCTGGATGCGCTCCCAACGATTGTCGCGGTCCATGGCCCAATAACGGCCCGAGACGGTGGCAACGCGAGCGTCGCAACCGGTCTCCTCGGAAATCTTAGCCAGGAAGGCGCAGAACTCACTCATGTAACCGGCACCGGACTGCGGGTCGACGTCGCGACCATCCATGAAGGCGTGGACGCGAACGGTCTTGACACCGTGCTCGGCAGCCATCTTGACCAGAGCCTCGACGTGGTTCATGTGAGAATGAACACCGCCAGGGCTCATAAGGCCCATGAGGTGGAGAGTCTTGCCGTCAGCCTTGACGTCGTCCATAGCCTTGACGAAGACCTCGTTCTTGGCGATGGAGCCGTCCTTGATGGCGTTGTTGATGCGCGAAAGCTCCTGGAACACGATGCGTCCGGCACCGATGTTGAGGTGACCCACCTCGGAGTTGCCCATCTGGCCATCGGGAAGACCCACGTCCTCGCCCGAAGCGCCGAGCGTGGTGTGGGGGTACTTCTCGTACAGGTTATCAAGGAAGGGCGTCTTGGCAGCGGCGACGGCGTTCTCGCCATCAGCCGGAGCAAGGCCGCAACCATCCATGATGATCAGGAGTGCAGGAAGATGACGCTGTGCCATATGTCCTACTCGCCTGCCTTGACGACCATAGAGGCGAAGTCGGCAGCCTTGAGCGAAGCGCCGCCCACGAGGGCGCCGTCAACGTCGGGCTTGGCGACGAGCTCGGCGATGTTGCCGGGCTTGGCGGAACCGCCGTAGAGAACGCGGATGCCGTCGGCGAGCTCCTCGCCGAACATCTCCTTGAGGGTCTCACGGATAGCGCCGCAGACCTCCTGAGCGTCCTCAGCGGTAGCGGTCTTGCCGGTGCCGATGGCCCAGATGGGCTCGTAGGCGACGACGACCTGCTTGGGGCAGGTGATCTCAAGGCCAGCAAGGCCAGCCTTGACCTGGTTCACGACGTGCTCGACATAGGTGCCAGCCTCGCGGACCTCAAGGGACTCGCCGCAGCAGAAGACGGGAACAAGACCGGCGGCAACGAGAGCCTTAGCCTTCTTGTTCTGGTCCTCGTCGGTCTCGTGGAAGTAGTCGCGACGCTCGGAGTGACCGATGATGCAGTAGGTGCAGCCAGCGGACTTGAGCATGTCGCAAGAAGACTCACCGGTGAAGGCACCCTTGGCCTCCCAGTACACGTTCTGTGCACCGAGGGCGATGGGGGCAGCCTGAATGCGGTCATGAACCGTGGTGATGTCGATGGTCGGAGGGCAGACGAGCACCTCGACGCCAGCCGGAACCTCGGGCAGAGCCTGAGCCAGCTCATCGGCGAGCTTGGCGGCCTCGGCGACATCGTTGTTCATCTTCCAGTTACCAGCGATAAGAAGAGTGCGATTAGGCATCGAGAAGCGCCTCCACTCCGGGCAGGGCCTTACCCTCGACGAGCTCCATGGAAGCGCCACCACCGGTGGAGATCCAGCTCATCTTGTCGGCCAGGTTGAACTTGTTGACAGCTGCGACAGAGTCACCACCGCCGATGATCGAGGTGCAGTCAGCCTCGGCGAGAGCCTCGGCGATAGCCTGGGTGCCGTGAGCAAAGTTGTCAAACTCGAAGACGCCCATGGGGCCGTTCCAGAACACGGTCTTGGCGCCCTTGACAGCCTCGGCATAGAGCTCCTCGGTCTTGGGACCGATGTCCATACCCTCACGATCGTCGGGGATAGCGTCGGAAGCAACAACCTCGGGGACAGCGTCCTCGCCAAAGTGATCGGCAACACGGTTGTCGATGGGGAGCAGGATCTTGACACCCTTCTCCTCGGCCTTCTTGAGCATCTCGCCGGCGCGCTCGACCCAGTCCTCTTCCTTGAGGGACTGACCAACGGACAGGCCCTGAGCCAGGAAGAAGGTATAGGCCATGCCGCCACCGATGATCAGGGTGTCAGCGGAGTCGATGAGGTGATCGAGAACGCCGATCTTGGAGGAAACCTTGGAACCGCCGACGATGGCGACGAAGGGGCGCTCGGGCTCGGCGAAGATGCCGGTCAGCGTGTCGACCTCCTTCTCGAGCAAGAAGCCGGCGACGGCAGGCAGGTAAGCGGCGGGGCCCACGACGGAACCCTGGGCGCGGTGAGCGGTGCCGAAGGCATCGAGAACGAAGACGTCACCATAGGAAGCGAGCTTCTTGGCGATCTCGGGATCGTTCTTCTTCTCACGCTTGTCAAAACGGACGTTCTCGAGAACGAGGACCTTACCCGGCTCGACGGCGGCGACAGCCTCAGCAGCCTTCTCGCCGTAGGTGTCAGCGACAAAGGCAACGTCGAGACCAGAGAGCTCAGCGAGCTTCTTGGCGACGGGCTCGAGGGACAGCTCGGGCTGGAAGCCGGTGCCCTCGGGACGGCCGAGGTGGCTCATGAGGATGACGCGAGCGTTGTGCTCAACGAGGTAGTTGATGGTGGGCAGGGCAGCCTTGATACGGGTGGTGTCGCCAACGACGCCATCCTTGATAGGCACGTTAAAGTCAACGCGGACGAGAACGCGCTTTCCGTCGACATCGATGTCGCGGACGGTCTTCTTGGTAAAGGCCATGTTTGCTTCTACCTTTCGTACGTGTCTGCCTCCCATTACGGCAGACGATTTCTTATAAAAAGGGCGCGACCCTAGGGTGTAAGCCCTATAAGGCCGCGCCCTTCTTTAGACGCTCAACGAGCTATTCGCTAAAAGCTAAATTAAGCAACGAACTTCTCGAAGTACTTGATGGTGCGGACCATCTGAGAGGTGTAGGAGTTCTCGTTGTCGTACCAAGAGGTGACCTGAACGAGGGTCTGGCCGTTGCCGAGGTCAGAGCACATGGTCTGAGTGGCGTCGAAGATGGAGCCGTGGGTCTCGCCGACGATGTCGCGGGAGACAATCTGGTCCTCGTTGTAGGCGAAGGTCTCGGGGATGGTCTCGGCGTAGGCCTTCATGGCAGCGTTGACCTCGTCGACGGTGACCTTCTTGTCAACGACGGCGTAGAGGTTGGTCAGCGAGCCGGTCGGCGTCGGGACGCGCTGGGCGGCACCGATGAGCTTGCCGTTGAGCTCGGGGAGAACCAGGCCGATGGCCTTGGCAGCGCCCGTGGTGTTCGGGACGATGTTCTCGGAGCAGGCGCGGGAGCGACGGAAGTTGCCCTTGCGCTGCGGGCCGTCGAGCGGCATCTGGTCGCCGGTGAAGGCGTGGATGGTGGTCATGATGCCGGACACGATGGGAGCGAAGTCGTTCAGACCCTTGGCCATCGGGGCGAGGCAGTTGGTGGTGCAGGAAGCAGCGGAGATGATGTTGTCCTCAGCGGTCAGCGTCTCATGGTTGACGTTGTACACGATGGTGGGCAGATCGCTGCCGGCCGGAGCGGAGATGACGACCTTCTTGGCGCCAGCGTTGATGTGGGCCTGAGCCTTAGCCTTGCTGGTGTAGAAGCCGGTGCACTCGAGAACGACGTCGACGTCAAGGTCGCCCCAAGGCAGGTTGTTAGCGTCGGCCTCCTTGTAGATCTTGATCTCCTTGCCGTCAACGGTGATGGAATCCTCGCCAGCAACGACCTCGTGATCGCGAGCGTAGTTGCCCTGCGTGGAGTCGTACTTCAGCAGGTAAGCGAGCATATCGGGAGAGGTGAGGTCGTTGATAGCGACGATCTCGGAGCCCTCATGACCGAACATCTGACGGAAAGCCAGACGACCGATGCGACCGAAGCCGTTAATAGCAACCTTTACTGCCATTGTGTCTCCTTTCGTAAGGCCCCCGCGAGCTACAGCGCCCGCCGTTGAGGCCCACAAACTAACCACTCGCCTAATATACCTTTTTTTTGACTTGAATTTCACGAGAATGCTCGAAATTGAAAATCAAATTTACGTTAAAACGTTTTAAATACTAAAATAGCAGCTAAATCCATATATAAGTCGTTACTTCAAACTACCTGTTTGCTTCAATGAGCTTTTCAAGCCGTAAAACACGATGGTAGAGGGCTGACTTCGACAAGGGAGGGTCAGCCATCTCCCCCAAATCACGCAGCGACAGATCAGGATAGCGCTCGCGCAGGTCGCAAAAGACCGCCAAGGCATCCGGAAGCGCATCGCGAAGGCCACGCTGCTCGAGCTCATCGATAAGCGCAAGCTGATGTTGGGCAGCACCGGCGCTTCTGGTCTGGTTGGCGAGCTCGGCATTCACGCGACGGTTCACATCGTTCTTAACCAACTTGACCGCGCGCGCCTCCTCAATCTCGGCAACGCTGCGCTTGGCACCAATCAGCTTTAATAGATGCTCGATTTCCTCGGCGCTCTTAATGTACACGGCATATGACCCCCGCCGTGCATTAACACGAGCATGGACCCCAATCTGCTCCAACAGATCGCAAAGTCCCTTGGCATATTGCTCGCCCTGCACAGCGATCTCCAAATGAAAATCGCCGCGTGGATCGGCCACGAAGCCGCCCGCGATGAGCGCGCCGCGGATATAGGCAAGTCTACAGCAAGGACGGGCAACGATATGTCGGGGTACGCCGGCGACAAGTCCTCCCCTACGGTCGAGGATACCCAGCAGAACCAAGGCCTTATCCAGGTCTGGCTGATCAGGCAAGGTGATGAGGTAGTTTCGAACCTTATGCAAGACAGATTTGCGGACGGTGAACTCCGTTTTGAGCTTAAGGATACGATGCGTCAGCGTGATCATCGTGCGCGCGACGGCTCCCGTCTCAGTCGCAACCGTCAAACGATACCGCCCAGAGCCGGCAAGCGAGAGCGTACCACTCACGCGCGTGAGGGCGGCGAGCGTCGACAAGTCGCAGTATTCACATTCGGGTTCGCAGCGCGCAAGCTCGTCGCGCACCTCAGCGGTAAACGACATGCAGGCCTATGCCTTCGTGTTGGCGCGCGACAGGTCGCGGTGGGAGATGCTCACATGATACTGAGCGCCTTCCAAATAACGTGCCGTGGCCTCGGCGATGGCAACGCTGCGGTGCTGGCCGCCCGTGCAGCCGATGGCGATAGAAAGCTGCGGCTTGCCCTCCGCGATATAGCCCGGCATCACCGTATCGAGCAGCTGTGTCCAAGCCTTCCAAAACTCCTGCGTCTTGGGATGGTCCAGAACAAAATCGGAGACCTTTTTATCGAGACCGGTCATCGTGCGCATCTCGGGATCGTAGAACGGATTGGGCAGGAAACGAACGTCGATCATAATGTCCGCTTCGACGGGCATGCCGTGCTTAAAGCCAAACGAGAACACGTGGACGTCCATGAGTTGCTGGTCGGACAGCTCGGAAAATGCCATACGTAGCTTGTTGCGCAGCGCAGAGGTGCGCAGACGGCTCGTGTCGATAATCATATCGGCTCGGTCGCGCACGCCCTGGAGCTGAAGGCGCTCGCGCTGAATGGCATCGGCCGTAGTCTCCCCCGGCTTGGCAATGGGATGACGGCGGCGATTTTCGCTGTAGCGACGAATCAGCACCTCGTCAGAAGCCTCCAGGAACACGATGTCGCAGCTCATCTCGCGCTCTTCGAGCGCGGCGACCGCATCGAGCAACTCGTCAAACAGTCCCTGGCTACGCAAATCGCAGGTGACGGCGAGATGCCTGCCCACGCCCGTATTGATGCCGACGAGCTCGGCAAGCTGGGCGATGAGACGCGGAGGCAGGTTATCGATGCAAAAATAGCCCATATCCTCGAACACGTGCATGGCCTGTGTGCGGCCCGATCCGGACATTCCGGTGATGATGACGATATCGGGGATGCGCTCCGAGCGCTCCGCCGCATCCATGGCATCTCCCTTTTGCATGTGCTGCCTCCCAAAAACAAGCGCGGGACCCAGCAACCCGGATCCCGCGCGGTCAATTGCCTATATTGAGTATACCGCCCCGAGCGGATACGAGGCCTGTCTTACGCCTCAAGCGCAGCCTTGAACCAACTCGTAATACTCGTGGGGTGCGTGATGGCGGTGCCGACGACAACGGCCCAGGCGCCAGCATCGATCGCGGCGCGAGCCTCCTCGGGCGTGTGCACGCGGCCCTCGCAGATGATGGGAAGACCGGGGAATTCCTCGGTCGCCTGACGCAGGAGCGGCAGATCGGGGCCATCGGCCATGGTGCAGTCGATGGCAGCGACACCGTGAGAAAGCGTGGTAGATACAAGGTCGAAGCCCATATCAACCGCACGGCGAATGTCCTCGATGGTGGCACAGTCGGCCATCAGGAGCACACCCTCCTCGTGCAGCGGGCGGAAGGTATCCTCGACCGACTTGCCGTCGGGACGCGGACGATCGGTGGCGTCGATCGCCACGATATCGGCACCCGCAGCAACGCAGGCGCGAGCGTGACGCAGCGTCGGCGTGATGTAAACGCCCTCGTGCCCATCCTTCCACAGGCCGATGACAGGAACCTCACAGCGACCCTTAATGGCGGCAATGTCGGCAAGGCCCTGGCAGCGAATGGCGGCGGCGCCGCCGAGCTCGCAAGCACGAGACATTTGAGCCATGGTCTCTGGCGTACGAAGCGGCTCGCCCATATACGCCTGAACGCTCACGATGAGCTTACCCTTCAGGGATTGAATCAAAGGATCAACGGTCATGTGCGACTCAACCTTTCTCAAAACAGCCTTCTGAGACACCGCACCTTGACGTTCAAACCGTCGCTCGCGTACCGAAGTACGCTTCGCTCCTCTTTCACGTCAATCTGCGGCACCTCAGAAGGCGCACTTGGTAGTTATGTTTACTTCAACGACGCAAGAAGGTGTTCGGCGGCACCAATAAGCGGAGCATCGCCCTCCAGAGAACCGATGAGGATCGGCGTGTCCTGAAGCGGATCGAGCGCCTGGCTGGCATAGCCCTCGTGCACCGAATCCTTCCACGTCTGCGAACGCCAATCGGGACCTTGGTGAATCACGCCGCCCGAAAGCACGATGACCTCAGGGTCCAGGATGTTAGCGAGCGAGCCCAAGCTGGCCCCCAGCGCAAAGCCGGCGTCATGGATGACCTCGGTCGCCTTTGCGTCGCCCGCACGGCACAGGTCGTTCACATCGCGACCGACCGAAGGACGGCTGGGGTCGACGCGACCAAAGCGCTCATCGTACATACGACCAATGGAAGTGCCCGAAGCAACCGACTCCAGATGGCCGGAACGCCCGCAGGCGCAGGGAATACCGGCGGCAGCCGAGCACTCGATGTGGCCCATATGGCCAGCAGCACCATGGAAGCCCTGCATCACGCGGCCGTTCTCGACATATGCGCCGCCGATGCCCGTACCGATGCCAAGACACAAGACGGAGAACTTGCCCTTGCCGACGCCCCAGTGGGCCTCGCCCAGAGCATGAGCCTGCACGTCGCCTACAACGGCAACGGGAAGACCGAGGTCCTCGCGCAGGCGCGGCCCCAACTGAACGCCGGACCAGCCGGGCATGATCTCGTTGGCATACGCGATGGCGCCCGTCTTGGGATCGACAACGCCGGCGGCACCGATACCGATACCGAGGACCTCGACATCGGGGTTCGCCTCGAGAGCAGCCTTGATGGACGCCTCGATGCGCTGGAAAACTGCCTCGCCGCCTTCTTGGGCCTCGGTGGGAACCTCAGCTTCAAAGACCGGATGGGGCACGCCGCCATCAGCCGGATACTCCATAATGGCAGTCGCAATCTTGGTGCCGCCGATATCGACGGAGCAAACGTACTTGTTCTCCATGTCGCTCTCCTTAGGAGATATAAACAACTACAGGAAATGCGCCGTCAGGCTAGCCGTCACAGCGCGGTAAAGGTTTTCCAGGTGCCCGAGATCGCCGAGAAGCCGTGTGGCCATTGACCTAATGGGTCATGGCCGCACGGTTGAACGGCGAGGTCGGGTGCCTGGGAAAGCTTTAAAGGAGGCCGTTGTCCTGGAGGACCTTCTTAATCGCCTCGACGTTCTCACCGGTCATGGCCTTCACCGGGCGCGGCATGGTCGGGCTGTCGAAGATGCCCATGAGGTTCATAGCGGTCTTGAAGGCGCCGACGCCACCGGCATAGCCCTGGACGCCCGAGGTGACATCCCAGATGTGGGAGATCTCATTGAGACGATCCTGCTCGGCCTTGACGGTAGCCCAGTCACCAGCCTGAGCGGCCTTCCACTGACGCACGTAGCCCTCGGGCTCAACGTTGGCGAGACCCGGGACGGAACCGTCAGCGCCGCCGAGATAGGCGCCGTCGACAACAACCTCGTGACCGGTGAGGATGCTCATCGGATGGCCGTTCTTCTCGTTCTCCTGAACGAGGTAGCGGAACGAGATGTCATCACCCGAGGAATCCTTGACGCCAGCAAGGACGCCCTCGGCGCCGAGCTTGGCAAGGAGCTTCCAGGGGAGCTTGGTGTGAACGCAGACGGGAATGTCATAGGCAAAGATGGGCAGGTCGAGCTCCTCGTGCAGGATGCGGAAGTGCTCCTCGACCTCGGTCATACCCTGCAGGGCATAGAACGGGCAGGTGGCGACGAGGGCATCGGCGCCCAGCTCCTGGGCGACCTTGCCGTGCTCAATCATGCGCTCGGTCTCGGTATCGATGATGCCGACCAGAACAGGCACACGGTGGTCGACGATACGAACGGCCTCGGCGATAATCTGGCGACGGCGCTCATCGGTGGAGAAGACGACCTCGCCCGAAGACCCCAAGAAGAACAGACCATCGACGCCGGCATCGATCATGCGGTTGATGCTGCGCTCAAAGGAGGCAACGTCGAGCTGGTGGTCTTCGGTATCGGGAACAACGACGGGAGGGATAACGCCGGTGAATTTCTGAGTTGCCACAAGAATCTCCTTAGCTGTCTGGCGAGCGGCCCTATGCCG
Source organism: Collinsella aerofaciens (assembly GCF_018785245.1). GTDB lineage: Bacteria > Actinomycetota > Coriobacteriia > Coriobacteriales > Coriobacteriaceae > Collinsella > Collinsella aerofaciens_AD. Next base: position 21,136 of record NZ_WQPL01000026.1, read on the forward strand.
CTCACTCTTGTTGGCAGTGTCCAGGCCGTCTAGGCCAAAGAACACGGATAGAACGTTTGGTTAAAGAAGTCGACGACTTCGTTTTCGAACGCGTTAATACGCTCATGAGCGTATTTGGCATAGATGATATGCCTCCGGTCACACTCAAGACCGTTGAATACGGCAAACTGACCCTTGGGGTCGCTCACGGTATCCATGAGCGACGTGCCCATGAGCACCGATCCGCGCACCCGAGACGACAGAGCCTCGAGGCCACCGGGAATTGGATTGGCAACCGCCGTGCAGGCAAGTCCGCGCTCGTCCAGAGCAGAAACCGCCAGCGCGACACCGCCGCCAAGACCCTCGCCCCATGCAAAAATGCGATCGGGATCCATGCCATCAAGATTGCGCGCGACCTTCGCCAACGCGCAGCCCCAACGGACGCGCTTGACAAAAGCGGGCGAAGCAATCCCCCACTGCAGGTCGTCCGCACCAGCAACATCGTCATCCAGCGCGAGAACGGCATACCCCATGGCGGCAAATCTCGTCATGTGATGCCATCCACGCACGGGTCGATCGATGTCGTGAAACATCAGGCACAGCGGCACGCGCTCAGACACTCGGGCACGACCGACAGGCTCGATCAAACGAGCGTGAATCGCATCGTCACCGAGCTCAAAGGAGACCTCCGAGTAACGGGCGCAGGGGTTAACAAAGTCAATCGCCGTAATGGCCAGGCCTTGAATCTCAAGATTCGAAGCGCATGTCTCTAAATCAGAAACATCTGCTTGGACATCACCGCGCCAGTCCCGATATTCTGCGAGCCTTGACGAAACCGTTCCAGGCATCTCCGCGAGCCCGGGGACGATCAGCTCGTCGATATTGCTCTCGCACTTAGACATGAGCCTCCCCTCCCTCGCAGAAAAACGGAATGATCAGATCGTCAAAGTCCTGAATCTCCTCGTGGCCAAAGCCCTCAAAGAACTCGCGTCGCTTCTCACAGGCCAGATTGTTGTAGACCGCAAACTGCGTCGCCGGCGGACAGACGATATCGGCTGTGCCCGTGCCAAACAGCACGGGGCATTTGACCATGGGGGCAAAGTTCTTGGAATCGAAGTACGCCAGTTTGGCATAGGCCTCCTCAATACGAGTCGAGTCCTCGTCAAACCAACGCGACCAATAACGCAGGCCTTCATAAGCGATATCGTCGGCATCCAGATCCCAAACAAGGCGGAAATCCGACAGGAAGGGATAGAGGATGGCAGCGCGATTGATAAGCTCACTATTAAGCGCGCAGGTCGCAATGCCCAAACCGCCGCCCTGCGATGCGCCGTTCACAAATACGCGGGAAAGATCGATGCCCTCGAGCTCGCGAACAATACGGCACAGAATGCGGATATCCTGGTGCAAGCGGACATAGTAAAGATTGGCCGGGTCGCCGTCGATACCGGCGACGATATGCCCAGCAACCGTCGTGCCTTCAAATCCACCAATATCCTCGGAGGGGCCACCCTGGCCAGGACAATCGAGAGCGATGAGTGCCATGCCCATGCCCGCAAACGACGCCTGCTCGAACCAGCTGCGGCTTGCACCCGGATAGCCGTGGAACTGTAGCACCAGCGGCACGGGCTCGTCCGAAACCGGCTGGAGATACTTGGCATGCAGGCGTGCACCGCACATGCCGGTATACCAGAGGTCGAAAAACCGACAGGTCGCGGAATCCGCAACCGAAGCCGCCTCAATCGCATAGTCGAGCTCGACGGCGTCGGCCTCGGCCATGCGGTCCTTCCAAAAGAGATCGAAATCCGATGGACGGGGCATAGCGCCTCGATATTCACCAAATTGCTGTTGTAGCTCCTGAGCACTTGGCATGGCTCGTGAACCCAACCTTTCGAAATCGCAACGGAGGTGCGCCCGGCAAGGGAACCGGGCGCACGGGAGGGAAAGCGAGGCTACTCGCCGAGCTTGGGATGCAGCAGCGACGGCGCAGCGCCGAGCAGCATCTTGGTGTAGGGGTCCTGAGGGTGCTGGAAGACCTGCTTGGCCTCGCCCTGCTCGACGATCTTGCCGCCATTCATAACGATGATGTCGTCAGAGATATAGCGGACCGTCTGGATGTCATGGCTGATGAACACCATGGCCAGGCCGAGCTCCTTCTTAAGGTCGGTCAGCAGGTTCAGAATCTGCGCGCGGACCGAAACGTCCAGAGCCGAGGTGGGCTCGTCGGCGATGATGGCATCGGGGTTCAGCGACAGGGCGCGCGCAATTGCGACGCGCTGGCGCTGGCCGCCCGAAAGCTGGCCGGGAAGAACCTCGGCGGCGGAGCTGGGCAGACCGGTGAGCTCCAAGAGCTCCTTGACGCGCTTCTCCTGCTCGGCCTCGGTACCCAGGTTGTGGACGCGCATGGGGTCGAGCAGTTGCTCGCGAACGACCATGCGGGGATTGAGCGCCGTGGCCGGGTTCTGGAACACGACCGAGATGACGCGACCCATGTGGCGACGGTCCTCGGCGGTACGTTTGGTAACGTCCTTGCCCTTAAAGTAGACCTTGCCGCTCGTGGGGGCCTGCAGGCCGCACATGACGTTGGCGGTGGTGGACTTTCCGCAACCGGACTCGCCGACGATGCCGATGGTCTGTCCGGGCATGAGCTTAATCGTTACACCCTGGACGGCGTGAACCAGGTTGGGGTGCAGAATCGAGCCAGTACGGGTCCTAAAGGTGACGTGGACGTCATCAAGGAAGATGATCGGCTCGACGCCGTTGACTGCGGTCTCGCTCATCTACATCACCTCCGCGTGAGGGGTCAAACCATTTGCCTTGAGCACCTCGTCGGGGAGCTCGGAATAGAAGTGCTCGGTGCCGGGCACGCGCTTGAAGACCGGACGGGTGTCCAGGCCAATGCGCGGATGGCTCGAGCGGGGTGCGAAGCGATCGCCCTTGGGGAAATCGCGCGGGCTCGGAACGGCGCCGGGCACCTGGTGCAGGCGGCCCGAACCGCTCTCGATGGACAGGACGGAACCCAGAAGGCCGCGGGTGTACTCGTGAATCGGGTTGGTGAGCAGCTCCTTGGTGGGCGCCTGCTCGATAACCTGGCCGGCGTACATAACCGTGATGTTATGAGCGACCTCGGCGACCAGTGCCAGGTCGTGCGAAACGAAGATCATGGCAAAGCCGAGCTTGGCCTGAAGATCGTTAAGCAGCTTGATGACCTGCTTCTGGACGGTAACGTCCAGAGCGGTCGTGGGCTCGTCGCAGATGACCAGTTTGGGGTCGCGGGTAAGGGCCATAGCGATCAGAACGCGCTGACGCTGACCACCGGAAAGCTCATGCGGATAGCTCTCGAGCGTACGCTTGGGGTCGAGGCCCACGAGCTCCAGGAGCTCCTCGGCGCTACGGGTACCGCCGCGCTTGGTGAGCTGCTTCATCTGGGCAGAGATGAGCATGGAAGGGTTGAGCGAGGACAGGGCGTCCTGATAGACCATGGCGATATCGGTACCGCGCAGGCCGAACCACTCCTTCTTGCTCATCTTGAGCAGGTCGCGGCCCTCCCAGAGAACCTCACCGGAAAGATGCTCGTCATCGTCGGTCAGGCCCATGATGGCCAGCGTGGTGATGGACTTACCGCAGCCGGACTCACCGACCAGGCCCATGGTCTGGCCAGGACGGACATCAAAGTTGACATGATCGACGACGTTGATATCACCGTGGTGCTCAAACTGGATGCAGAAATCACGGACCGAAAGGATCGGCTCAACGGACTCATCGGGCACATGGCGGTCGTTACGCTTGAGCTCGACATCGCGCAGGGCGCCAAGACGGGCGGACAGGGACTGAGCCTGCTCCTTGTAAGCGCGAACGGGGTCGGAGACCAGCAGGTCGGCCTCGCGGCGCTTGGAGGAATCGGTCGGATCCAGGGCGGCGGAGGGAGCAGCGGCCATGGCGTCGGTAATGCCCTCGGAGAGGATGTTGAGCGCCAGGCAGGTGATCATGATAGCCAGACCCGGGAACAGCGCCTGCCACCAACGGCCAGCGAGCACGCCACCGCGGGCGTCGGCGAGGATGTTGCCCCAGGTAGCGGTGGGCTCCTGGATACCAGCGCCGATAAAGGTCAGCGAGGCCTCGAAGATGATGGCGTCGGCGACCAGGGTAACGGTGAAGACCATGATCGGGGCGATGCAGTTACGCAGAACATGCTTGATCAAAATCCACGGAGCCTTGGCGCCGGAAACGATGACCGCGCGGACATAGTCCTCGCCGTACTCGGACACGATGTTGGCGCGCACGATACGGGCAATCTGCGGAGTGTACATAAAGCCAATGGCGAAGATGATCGACGGCACGGAATTGCCCAGGATGGAGACGAAGACGGCAGCGAGGGCGATGCCCGGGATGGACATGATGATGTCCAGGATGCGCATGATCGCCTCGGAAACGGACTTGCGCGAAACCGCCGCGAGGGCGCCCACGACCGAGCCGCAGACCAGAGCCATGGCAGTAGCACCGAAGCCGATGATCAGCGAGTAACGGCCACCGTAAAGCATACGCGACAGGATGTCGCGGCCCTTATCGTCGGTACCGAAGATAAATCCATTGCCGGGAGCCTGGCGAGCAGTGAAAATCTCGACCGGGCTATAGGGGGCAAGAAGGGGCGCCAGAATCGCGGTCAGGGCGACCAACACCAGCACGACGGCGGCAATCTTAGAAGACAGCGTCATCTTCTTCCAGCCACCGAGCTTGAGCCCCTTGGAGGCAGCCTTCTCGAGCTGCTCGGTTTGCTTCTCTCGAATCTTTACCATAATCTACACCGTCCTGATGCGCGGGTTGATGAGCAGGTAGAGCATGTCAACCACGATGTTGATGATGATGAAGGCAAGAGCAACGACGATGACGACGCCCTGAACCAGGTTCGCCTCGTTGCCCTGAACGCCCTGCAGAATCGCAGTACCCATGCCGGGGAGGTTGAAGATGACCTCGATGACGACGGCGCCGCCCATAAGGTAACCGATCTTAAGACCGAGGGTGGTGACCGGGGTGATCAGCGCGTTGCGCAAAACGTTGATGCCGACGACGACCTTCTCGGGAACGCCGGCGCCACGGGCCATGCGGACGTAGTCCTTGTCGAGCTCCTCAACCATGGCCGTACGCACGATACGAGTCATCTGGCCCGTCAGCGGGAATGCCAGAGCGATAGCGGGCATGATCATACGTCCCAGATAGCCAGCCGGGTTGGTGGTGAAGTGAGGCAGAGCACCGGATGCCGGGAGCACCTTAAGGTAGGAAGAGAACAGCAGAATCAACAGAACGGCAAGCCAGAACGACGGGGTTGCCAAGCCGGCGATGGAAAAGACGCGGATCACTTGGTCCGGCCATTTATCGCGATACAGTGCCGCGATGACGCCGAGCAAAAACGAGACGACCGCGCCGATGGCAAGACCGATGAAGGTCAGCTGCATCGTGACGGGCAGGGCCGTGGAGATGCGCTTGGCAACGGAGTTGCGAGCAGCACCATAGGTGCCCATGTCACCATGGATCAGATCGCCCATGTAGCGCACGTAGCGCACGGGCCAGGGGTCGTCCAGACCATACTTCTCATGGTACTCGGCAACCGCCTCGGGCGAGGCACCGTCACCCAACGCCGTATAGGCGGGGTCGGTCTTGGAGAACGACATAAGGAAGAACACCAGGACGGTGACGCCCAATGCCATGATCGGCAGCGCCACGAGACGCCTTCCAATCAAACGTAGAAAGTTGTTCACGTTCTCTCCCCTTTCTTTTGTCGGTAGGACCAACTGGTATATGAGTATGGATACTCATTACAAGACCCGAGCGACATCGAGGCCGCCCGGGTCTTTGTTTCAACTATGAGGACGTTGCCTTACGACCGACGCCCCACATATGACTCAAACGAGTCTTAGGCCTTGACGGTCGCGACGCCCCTGAAGGACATGCTCGTCGTGCCGATGCCCTTGAAGCCATCGAGGGCCTCGCCGTTGGGCGCGGTAGACGGATCGTCCCAGGAAGCGGAGACGGTCTTGACGTGGACAACGGGGTACAGAACAGCGTTGTCGGCGATGATGTCGAAGCACTCGTTCCACTTCTTCTGCTGCTCGTCGCCCTCGGCGGCAAGAGCCTCGTCCATGAGACCGTGGAGCTTCTCCCACTCAGCGGACTCCTTCCACGGGCAACGGGTCTGCATCCAGACGTTGTCGCCGTACCACCAGTTGAGCAGCAGGTCGGGGTCAGCGCCGAAGCAGGACGGATCGCCAGGGGCAAGGAGGATATCGTAGGCCTCGCCGCCGTCGATGGCAGCGTAGGTGGCCGGCGAGGTATCGGTCTGGATGGTCACCTCGAAGCCGAGAGCGTCGAGGTCGTTCTTGACCTGGGCGGCCATGCCCTTAATCTGCTCGTTGTCGGTGGTGCGCAGGGTGATGGCACCCGGGGTGATGCCGGACTCCTCGATGAGCTTCTTGGCCTTCTTGGCGTCGGTCTTGTACACCGTGGAAGCCTCATGATAGTTGGTGAAGCTCTTGGGCAGGTAGCAGCTGGCAGCGGTGGCAAGGCCGGCGAAGGTGTTGGTGATCATCTTCTCGGTGTCGAGCGCGTACATGACGGCCTGACGGACCTTGACGTTGTTCCAAGGCTCCTTGGCGACGTTGAACATGATGAAGCGGGTGCCGAAGCCCTGGACGTTGTCGATCTTGCAGCCAGCGCTCTCGAGCTGGTCGACGGCGTCAGCGGTGACGAGCTCCATAACGAGCGTGGAGCCTTCCTGCTGGGCGGTAACGCGAGCGGTGGGGTCGGTCAGGATGCTGTACTGGATCTTCTTATCCTCGGCAGCATACTCACCGTTGTACTCGGGGTTGGGAACCAGGGTGATCTCGGTATCGGAGATAGAGTCGTACATCCAGGGGCCGGAACCGATCGGCTGCTTGGCGCGATCCTCCTCGGACTGAGTAGCCGGGGTAACACGGATGATGGCCAGACGATCCTTGAGCAGGGAGAAGTTGGGGACCTTGGTCTTGACCGTTACAGTGCTGGCATCCTTGGCCTCGATGGACTCGAAGGGCTGGAAGAACGGAGCATAGGTAGCGGAAGCAGCGCAAGCGGTGTAGGAAGCGACGACGTCGTCAGCAGTGACCTCGGTACCATCGGAGAACTTGGCGCCCTTGCGGATGGTGACCTCGAAGGTAGTGTCGTCCACGGACTTGGGATCGTCGGTGGCGAGCTCGTTGAAGGTGCTGTAGTCGTGGTAATCGATGCCGTAGAGACCCTCGACGACGTGCCAGTTAGCACCCAGGCCCACAGCGGAGCCGGTGCTGGCGGGATCGAAGCTGGACGGAGCGTAAGCGGAACCAGCGGTAATCACACCGCCGCCACGGTTGGCGGAATCGGCGGAACCGGAAGCGGAACCCTCGTCGTTGGAGCTGCCACCGCAGCCGGTGAGACCAAGCCCTGCGACAGCAGCGACGCTGCCGGTGAGGCCGAGGAACGAACGCCTGGACATACCCTTGTTGATGATGGCCATGTCTTCTCCTATCAATAGAGAATCTTACCCGGGAGCACCTAGACGTGCCCCCGCGCAACTTGCGGACGATATATACCTTACCTACCGACGAACCCAACTGAGGTGCCGCGCTCGGCGACCGATACATACATACGCTTGAACGGTATTTACTACCGTTCACCGAATTCATTGACAAACGATTCGCCAGACAGTATGTATCGACGAGGTGAGATATCAGTCATCGTCAACCCGCAGGATAGCAGGGTTGTTCACCATGGCTAGTCAAACGTTTTAGCGTTAATAAAACCCGAAATCGACAGGTAATCGCCGCGAAATAAATGATTGAAAATCGGCCAATCATGTATATCAGTTGTTTAGAAGCACGTTTAGCTTTCGGAACGGTTGGCCGATGCCTGGGCGCGTTCGGCATTCCATGCAACAAGTGCCTCGTGGACCGCTTTGGCGACATCGGCCGGAACGCCTCGAACTTCCGCGATCTCTTGCTCGCTCGCCGCGCGCAAACGCTTCATCGAGCCAAAATGGCGCATAAGGGCACGTTTTCTGGTGGGTCCCACGCCTGGAACGTCATCGAGTACCGAAACCGTCATGGCTTTATCGCGCAATTCGCGATGGAACGTGATGGCAAAACGGTGCGATTCATCGCGCACCTGTTTGATTAGATAGAGCGACGCGGACCCGGTCGGAAGCACGACTGGAGTCTCGTCCCAAGGCACGAAAACCTCCTCATCGGCCTTTGCCAAGCCACAAACTGGTATATCGAGCCCAAGAGCCTCAAGTTGCTTGATCGCAGCGGTCAATTGCGGCTTACCGCCATCGACAACGAGCAAATCGGGGCGCGATCCAAAGCGCTCGTCGGCCATGCGCTCGGGAGCATAGCGTCGTCCCAAAACCTCGGACATCGACACGAAGTCGTTTGCCTCGTCCAATTCGGCCTGAATTTTAAAACGACGGTACTGGCTCTTGTCGGCGCGTCCGTTGGTAAACACCACCATCGAGGCGACGGTAAAGGTTCCGTGCAGCGTCGAGATATCGAAGCACTCGATACGCATCGGCGGCGCTGGCAGCGCCAGCGCGCTTTCGAGCTCCAGGAGCGCCTGATTGGTGCGGTCGTCAGCGTACCCCGTTCGCATCATGTAGCGCATGAGGGCATGGCGCGCATTTTTGGATGCCATATCGAGCAAACGGTGCTTTTCGCCACGCTGCGGCCTATGGAGATGGCAGGAACGCTCGCGCTTGCCCGCAAGCCATTCCCCCAGCGCCTCCGCATCCTCAAGCTCGACGGAAAGGTTGACCTCAGCTGGAATATCAGCCGTCTCGTCGTAATAGCGCTTAAGAAAGCCCGACTGGAGCTCTTCCTCGTCAACATCAAGACCCTTGTCGAGAATGAACTCGCAGGTGCGAACTGTTCGGCCCTCGCGAACGACGAAGACGCAAGCGGCGGAGATGGTCTCCTCGCGATAGAACCCGATGACATCGATATCGACACTGGAGGGAAAAACGACTTGCTGACGATCGTCCAGACCCCTGATGACCTCCAAACGACGTTTGACGCGTGCCGCGCGCTCAAAGTCGAGCGCCTCGGCGGCATCCGTCATCTCGGAGGTCAGCTCATCGACGACATCCTTGCGATGGCCCGACAAAAAGCGCTCGACACGCTTGACGTTCTTGGCATAGTCTGCCGGGGAAATCGCGCCGACACACGCACCCGGGCCGCGCCCGACATGGTAGTCAAAGCAGGGACGCCCGTTTTGCGCGCAAATCATATTGACGATGTCTTCCTCGCCCTTGTGGGACTCAACGATACGGCGACAACGACGCCACTCCGCACAGGATGCGGAGCAGATGGGAATAACCTTGCGCAGCGTATCTATCGTCTCACGTGCCGCACGGCTATCGGTATAGGGTCCAAAATAGCGCGTTCCCGGCTTATGGCGCTCACGCGTATATTTGATAGCGGGATACAGGTCGCCCTTTGTAATGGCGATAAAGGGGTAGCTCTTGTCATCCTTGAGGTCGACGTTAAAGTACGGATGGTACTGACCAATCAAATTGCGCTCGAGCACCAACGCCTCATGCTCGGTCTCCACCACGATATAGTCAAAGCTCGCCACCAACTGCATCATCAGCGGAATCTTTTGACGCTCATCCTGCAGTGTCACGTATTGACGCATGCGGGCGCGTAGGTTTTTCGCCTTGCCCACGTAGATGACATCGCCCTTGGCATCCTTCCAAAGGTAGCATCCGGGCTGTGTGGGAACGCGCGAAACCTGCTCGGCAAGCGTTGGAATGTTGTCGTGACCGGCCACGCGCACCTACTTGCGACGAAGCAGCGCCGAGACCTCGGGCATCTTAAGGACGACGGCAAGGCCAAAGGTAACAGCAAGCGAGACGACACCCGCAACGCAAACATAGCCAAGAGTAATCAGAATCGAACCGCCAAGCGCCCCGACAAAGTGCTCAAGCGCCCACATGACGCCGGCGCCTGCGGCAGCACCCAGGCCACCGAGCAAAAGGCCAAAGAAACCGCCATGTAGGATAGATTTGACCTGAAGGCCACGCAGACGACGACGCAGCCACCACAGCGAACAACCGACCAAGATCACGTAGTCGACGACATACGAAAGCGCGATTGCCGGCATGCCGAAGCCCAGCACAACGCCAAACAGCAGAACCGAGCCGGCCTGGCCGATGGCAGAATACAGGCAATAGCGACTATAGGGCTTCATGTCGAGCAAGGCAGAGAAGCTCTTCTGCATCAACACGACCACGCCGTAGAGCGGCAGCGAGAGCGCCAGGTAGACAAGGTACTCGGACACCAGCGTCACGCCGGATTCATCGAACTTGCCAGCACAGTAGATCATGTTGAGCGGACGCGCGAAGACAATCAGGTACAGCGCGAACGGAATCAGGAAGAACAGCATCTGGGCGACGCCACGCGAAATGCCCGTGCGAACGCTGTCGTAATCCTTCTCCTGCGCGTCGTGAGAGAGCTCGGTATAGAGCGCCGTCGAAAGCGAGGCGGCAATCAGCGCGTAGGGCAGCGTGTACCACAGGCGCGCATAGGCGATGACGGAAGGACCAGTCTCGGGCTGGACCACCAGCGCGGCAGCGTTGGTGATAGAAGTCGAGACAAACATGCACACCGTGGCGAGCAGCGTCGGGATACCGAGCGCAATCGTCTGCCGCAGTGCGGGGTCCTTAAAGTCGATATGGATATGGGGATGCACGCCGTGCTTGCCAAGCGCGGGGATCTGACATGCCATCTGAACAAAGACACCGAGGGTCGTACCGGCCGCAATCAAGATGATGCCGGCACGTTCGCCAAACTGTGCGGACACGGGCGCAAAACCCATAAAGCTCGCAATGACGATCACATTGTTGAGGACCGGAGCAAACGTCGACCAGAAGTAGTCGCGGTGTGCGTTGAGAACGCCCGAGAACACCGAGCCCAAACCATAAAACAGAATCTGGATGGCAAAGAAACGGAACATGAACGCAGCGGTATCCATGCTGCCGCCGTCACCCGAAAGGAACGATTGCGTCCAGATAAAGCCCGGGGCGAACACGGTCCCCAGCAACGAAATGCCACCCAGCACCAAAAGCAGAATGCCGAGCAGGTTGCCCACGTACTCGTTCGAGGCCTCGCGACCCTGCTCACGCCTCACGCCCATGTACACGGGCAAAAACGCCGTCACGAGCATGCCGCCCATCACGAGTTCGTAGAGCATATTGGGCAGGTTGTTGGCGACCTGATAGGAGGACGAGAGCAGCGACATGCCGATAGCGGCCGCCATTGCCCACGTGCGGATAAAACCGGTGACGCGAGACACAATGGTCAGGATGGTCATAAGCCCGGCGGAACGACCAACCGTGGAGTAGTCCGACGAGCCCATGTCGTCAGTGTCATCTCGCGACGAAGAAGCTTCGGATGAGGGTGTCTGAGGCGCAGATTCTTTTGCAAAATGAGCTCCGCGCTTCAATTCTTCCTGCGGCATCGCTCAGTCCTCTCTCGTAATCGCGGCAACCGTCGCCCCGCAAAATGCAATTAAATCATCGGGTGCAAGCTCGAGCTGATAACCACGCTTGCCTCCCGAAATAAAAATGGTATCCCAAAGGACACATGTCTCATCAATGAGCGTCCGGTAGCGTTTTTTCATACCGACCGGGCTGCAGCCGCCGCGAACGTAGCCAGTCGCCGCAAGCAAATCCTTCACATGCATCATGGCCAAGGACTTCTCCCCCGCGGCACGCGCGGCGGACTTTAGATCGAGCTCGTCGGCAACAGGGATACAGCACACGACATAGTCGTTGGACGGTGTCACGCAGACCAAAGTCTTAAATCCTTGACCGGGCTCCTCGCCAAGCTGCTCCGAAATCGCGACACCCAGGCCCACCGACTCATCACCATCGTCTTCGTACGTATGTAGAACATAGGAAATGCCGGCGCTTTCCAGCTCGCGCATCGCATTGGTTTTTGGCGTCTTTACAGCCTTTGCCATGACATATCCTTTCCCTCGCATTCGGACGCAAGGATTAAGTATATGTCCAATTCGGCTGCATACGTCACTTCGGCACAGCAAGCGCCATCGAATCACAAGGAGTCGATGACGCCCATAAACTGAATCGCCTATTTATTGAGCATCAAGTTGAGCCTGACGCTCCCGGTCACGCCTGAGCAACGGCGCCAAAAACTTGCCCGTATAACTCTGCGGACAGTCCGCAACCTGCTCCGGTGTGCCCGAAACCACGACGGTTCCGCCGCCGTTACCGCCCTCGGGACCCATATCGATCAGGCGGTCGGCAACCTTGATGACATCAAGGTTGTGTTCAATCACCAGCACCGTGTTGCCCGCATCGACCAAGCGCTGCAGCACATCGAGCAGCTGGCGGACGTCCTCAAAATGAAGGCCGGTCGTCGGCTCGTCCAAAATATAGAACGTCTTGCCCGTCTGGCGTCGATGAAGCTCCTTGGCGAGTTTCACACGCTGCGCCTCGCCGCCCGAAAGCGTCGTGGCGGGCTGGCCCAGGCTCACGTAGCCCAAGCCTACATCGTACAGCGTCTGGAGCTTGCGCTTAATCTGCGGGATATTCCCAAAGAAGGCCAGCGCCTCGGTGACGCTCATGTCGAGCACGTCCGAGATGGTCTTGCCACGGTAGGTGACCTCGAGTGTCTCGCGGTTGTAGCGTTTACCGCCGCAAACTTCGCAGGGAACGTAGATATCGGGAAGGAAGTGCATCTCGATCTTGATCTGCCCGTCGCCCTTGCACGCCTCACAGCGCCCGCCACTCACATTAAAGGAGAAACGACCCGGCGAGTAGCCGCGCGCCTTCGACTCCGGCGTACTCGCAAACAGCGCGCGAAGATCATCCCACAGGCCGATATAGGTAGCAGGGTTGGAACGCGGCGTGCGGCCAATCGGCGACTGGTCGATATCAATAACCTTATCGATACACTCGATGCCCTCGATTTTTTTATACGGACCCACAGGGCGCGTCGAACGGTGAATGGCATTCGTAAGGGCAGGCGCAATGGTGTCGGTAACCAGGGAGCTCTTGCCCGATCCCGACACGCCGGTAACAACCGTAAGCGTACCAAACTCGATCTTGGCGGTAACGTTTTTGAGGTTGTTGGCTCGAGCGCCCGTAATTTTAAGGCAGCCACGACCGGGCTTGCGCCGTTCATCAGGCACCCGGATCATTCGTTTGCCGGTCAGATAGGCACCCGTCATTGATTCGGGACACGCCATGATGTCAGCGGGCGTTCCCGCGGCGACAACGTGCCCGCCGTTGACGCCCGCGCCTGGCCCCATATCGATCACATAGTCGGCAGCGCGAATCGTGTCCTCATCGTGCTCAACGACGATAACGGTGTTGCCGATATCGCGCAGGCGCTCGAGCGTCTTAATCAGCCGCTCGTTGTCGCGCTGGTGAAGACCAATCGAAGGCTCGTCCAGAATATAGAGCACGCCCATGAGACCCGCGCCGATCTGCGTTGCCAGGCGAATGCGCTGGGCCTCACCGCCGGAAAGCGTCGCCGAGGCGCGATCGAGCGTCAGATAGTCGAGTCCAACATCGACCAGAAAACGCAGGCGCTCCAGAATTTCCTTGACGATGCGCCCGCCGATAAACTGCTGACGTTCGGTAAGCTCCAAGCCCTCAAAAAACTCGAGCGACTCGCGGCACGACAGGCAGCAAACCTCATAAATGGACTTGCCGCCCACGGTGACGGCGAGCATCTCGGGGCGCAGGCGAGCGCCATGGCAGCTCGAGCACGGCTCCTCGCGAATGTACTTCTCCAAGCGCGCCTTAGTATTCTCGTTGGTCGTCTCGGTATAGCGCTCGTACAGGATATTGCGCACGCCCGAAAACTTGGTGTCCCACTGGCTGCGACGACCGTCGAGCTTTTGGTAGTCGACCGAGATCTTCGTATCGCCCAGGCCATCCAAGAATGCACGACGCACGCGAGGGGGCAAGTCCTCCCACGGCGTATCGGTGCTCACCTTAAAGTGTTTGCAGACCGCAGCAAAAATCTGCGGATAGTAGTTCGAGTTGCCAAACAGGCTACCAAAGACTCCGTCGGCAATGGACTTCGAGGGGTCCTCAATCAGCGCCTCGGCATCGACCGTTTTCTTAAAGCCCAGACCATCGCACTCGGGACACGCGCCATAGGGCGCGTTGAACGAAAAGTCGCGGGGTTGTAGGTCGTCGATAGAGTGCCCGTGCTCCGGACACGCCAGAGCCAACGAATACTCCAGCAGCTCGCCCTCGGTTCCCTCGGGAGCATCGCGATCGGGCAGCATGTATACATTCACATTACCGTGCGCCAAGGCAGTCGCCTGTTCAACAGACTCGGCGATACGGCCCAGAGAGTTTTCTCGAATCACGATGCGATCGACTACGACCTCGATATCGTGCTTGAACTTTTTGTCCAGATCGATAGGGTCGTCGAGCGAGCGCACTTCGCCGTCAACTCGCACGCGGCTAAAGCCCTCGGCGCGAAGGTCCTCAAACAGTTTGGTGTACTCGCCTTTTCGCCCGCGCACCACCGGTGCCAGCACAAACGCGCGACGGCCCTCCCCCGCCGCCAGCACCTTATCGGCGACCTGATCGGTCGTCTGGCGTTCAATGACGCGGCCGCATTCGGGACAGTGCGGGGTACCCACACGGGCGAACAGCAGGCGCAGATAGTCATAAATCTCGGTTACGGTACCAACCGTCGAGCGAGGGTTTTTAGACGTCGTCTTTTGGTCGATCGACACCGCCGGTGAAAGGCCGTCAATTGAATCCAAGTCGGGTTTGTCCATCTGGCCCAAGAACTGGCGCGCATAGCTTGAAAGGCTCTCGACGTATCGACGCTGACCCTCGGCATAGATAGTGTCAAATGCCAGCGAACTCTTGCCCGAGCCAGAAAGGCCGGTAATGACCACGAGTTGGTCACGCGGAATGGAAACATCGATATCGCGGAGGTTGTGCTCACGAGCGCCGCGAATAACGATAGAAGAATCAGACATGGAAGCTCCTTGCCTCCTATTGCATCGAATCATACTGTCGATGAGTTTAGCGCACTCGACGCGCACAGATGTTCGTAATACAAGATTCGCAGACCTTTAGCTTTGCGCATCGGGTGCTTTGTTTCTCGAAATGCCGTGGAAAGGTTACAGTAATCTAATACTGAACTTAATTTGCTGTAACAGAGGAACGTCCATGACCGAAGGTATCCCCCTTGAAATCACTTCGAGCGACATGGCCAATCTGCCCATATTCATCGCCGTCCTTATCGTGGCCACCGTCGTCGTGCGCGTGTATTTTTCAATCAAACACAATGAAAAGCCGCCCATTGCCCGGGTCTTTTGGTGCGCGACGCTCCTCATCCCGCTCGGCATGGTAGCTGCATGGATTACGAATCAATTGCTCGTAAATGAGGACAGTTCCCTATGGGTCCTTTCTTATTCGGCGCTCGGCGCCGCCGCCGTCATACTTCTTGTCGAGCCCTTGGTTTCGGGACTTATCGACCAAACCGATCTTGCGACGGGAACAGTTGCCTGTATTTGCCGTGACATCCTTGTCATCGCCGCTGTTTCAGCGCTCTCGTTCGTTTCACTCGAAATTGCCTGCAACGAAACGTTCTATCGCATTCCCGCCAACTCATTCGGGTTTTCCGTCGGGCTGCTCGCGACGGTTCTGCTCTCCCTTTATTTGCTGGGACAGCGTCATGGAGGCGTCATGGCCCTCGTGCCCGTCGTCTGTTGCATCCTTGGCATTGCCGAGCACTTCGTCATAACGTTTAAAGGCGAAGCCATCCTGCCAAGCGATATCTTGGCCCTCGGCACCGCAATGGAAGTGAGCGAGGGATACGAGTTTACCTTTACCGCCGGAATCGTAACCTCTCTCGCCCTGCTGGAGATTTCCCTGGGGCTTCTTTCGCTTATCCGACCGCGAAAGCTCCGTACGCCCACCCATGTCTTCCCCGCAATCGCCGCTAACCTCTGCGCTTTTCTGCTAGTGACCGTTGTGGGGCTCTCGGGCTTTTCCCGCATCGACTTGGAGCAGGCGCTGAATTTTGGATTTGACCGTTGGCAGCCCATCACCACGTATGCGTCTCAGGGTTTTATCACTTCGTTCACCGAAATGGTCAACGAGTTGCCTATTGAGAGGCCCGAAGACTATACGCCCGATGAGGCGCAGAGCATCGAGCAGGAGCTCGCCGCCGCCTACGACAACACGTATGGCTCGAGCGAGCAGCGCGCGGCGGCCGTTGCCCAGTTCAATGAAATCAAGCCGACGATTGTTGCCGTCATGAACGAGAGTTTTAGCGACCTTTCGTGCTTTGAGCAGCTCCAGGCGGCCGGGTACACCGGCCCCGCATTCTACAACTCGCTTCCCGACACACTTGTTCGCGGCACCATGCTCGCTTCGGTCGCCGGTGGCGGAACGGCGAACTCCGAATTCGAATTTTTGACCGGAGCGACAACGGCCTTTGTCGGATTAGGCAAGATCCCCTATCAGCTGTATCAGATGAATGGCGTCAACAGCCTGGCAAAGGACCTTAAGGAGCTTGGGTATACCGCTTCCGCTATGCACCCACAAAACCCCGTCAACTACCATCGAGATAAAATCTATCAGCAGCTGGGCTTTGGAGACTTTCTTTCTATCGGCGATTTCGAAGGTGCGCCCTGTTACCATGCCGGCGTATGCGACTACGCCACCTACGACAAGATACTCGACCTGCTTAGAACCGACGAAGCCCCGCAGTTCATCTTTGACGTCACGATGCAAAATCACGGCGGCTACGACTATGGCACCGTTCCCGCCGAGGAGCTGACAAACTATTGGGTCGAGGGAGCCAGCGAGGGCGCCAATAGCGCGCTCAACACCTATCTTACCTGCATCAACGCATCCGACCGGGACCTCGAGTACTTTATCAACGAGCTCCGCAATATCGGCAGACCGGTTGTCCTTGTCTTTTTTGGCGACCATCAGCCGAGCGCCGCAACGACTCTCAACGACGAGCTGTACCCTCAGGAAGATACGGCAAGCCACGCTTTCCGTATCTATCAGTCGACATATTTCGTCTGGGCTAACTATGAAATCGCCGGCAATGCCGAGCTCAACGTCTACGACACCGTCGGGGCAAACGAGATTGCAGCCATTACCCTTAATAAGATCGGCGCCCCGCTCACCGACTATCAAAAGGCTCTGCTTGTAACAAGGTCAGATGTGCCCACCATCAATGTCGCCGGCTACCTTGGTGCCGACGGGCTGCGCTACGACTTGGAATCTGAAGACAGCCCATACGCCTCGACGATCGACAAGCTGCGGCGCATGCAATACCTCGAGTTCGCCAGCAAAGTTCAGTAAGCCCGCCCATTCGCTCGGACCCATCGTATTGCAAGCACGCTCGGCCCAAATGCATCGCAAATGACTCCCGCTCGCAAACGAGGGTACAATGACGCTCGTGTCACATCACGGGGCCCCGGCCCCAACATATACAAAGGAGTCATACATGGGTTGCGAGCACGCACAGGCCGCCGGCGGACAAACGTCACCGTCGCAATTTGAGGAGAACACGCTGTCCGAGGTCAAGCGCGTTATCGCTGTGCTTTCCGGTAAGGGAGGCGTCGGCAAGTCGTTTGTGACGGGCGCCATCGCAACCGAGCTCGCCCGTCGCGACCACAAGGTCGGCGTCCTCGATGCCGACATCACCGGCCCCTCCATCCCCAAGATGTTCGGCATGAGCGGACGCCATGTCCATGCCCTCGGTAACCTCATGCTGCCCGAAATCTCCGAGCATGGCGTCAAGGTCATGAGCTCCAACCTGCTGCTCCAAAACGAGACCGACCCCGTCCTTTGGCGCGGTCCGGTCATCGCAGGCGCCATTAGGCAATTCTGGAGCGAGACTTCGTGGGGCCCCATCGACTACCTGCTGGTTGATATGCCTCCGGGAACGGGCGACGTCGCCCTCACCGTCTTCCAATCGCTGCCTGTCGATGGCATCGTCATCGTCACGAGCCCGCAGGATCTGGTCTCGATGATCGTCGCCAAGGCAGTCAACATGGCCGAGAAGATGAACGTCCCCATTCTGGGCATCGTCGAGAACATGAGCTATATCGAGTGCCCCGACTGCGGCAAGAAGATCGAGGTCTTCGGCAAGAGCAAGCTTCCCGAGGTCGCCGAGCGCTACAACCTCGACATCTTGGGCCAGCTTCCCATTAATCCGGCACTCGCCGAGGCCTGCGATAAGGGCGAGGTCGAGACCGCGCTGCCCGATGGCATGCTGCCCAAGGCCGTCTCTGCCGTCGAGATTATTACCCCGCACGAGACCGACGAGGCCTAAGTGAACACGAGCGCCTTCTATGACGTCCTGGTAATCGGCGGCGGGGCTTCAGGCCTCGCCGCCGCCATTACGGCCGCACGCGCTGGCAAAAGCGTCTGCATCGTTGAGCGCGATGTCGCCTGCGGCCTTAAACTCCTTGCGACCGGCAACGGCCGCTGCAACCTCTCCAACGAATCGATTGATCCACAGCGGTATAACCACCCCGCATTCGTTGAATCCGTTATGGGCCCCCAGCCCGAACAAGAGCTTATGGGTTTCTTCTCCTCGCTGGGCATCACGACAACCTCTGAGGACGGCCGGCTGTACCCACGCTCCCTTCGTGCCGAATCGGTGCGTGACGCGCTTCTCAACGTCTGCGATCGCCTGGGTATCACCTTAATCTGCGGAGCCAACGTTGCCTCGGCGCACAAAGCTTCCGAAGGTTGGGCACTCCAAATAGACCGTCCAGCGCGGGCACTCAAGGCAAAAAAGCACGACGACCGAAAATCGGAGCTCCGCTCGCTTCGGAAAGCGCTCGCCGATGTCCCTCGCAAGAACGAGGCCCTGCAGGCACATGCCGTAATTATCGCCACGGGCGGCAACCCCACCGGTATCGCCGATACGTTTCGCCTCCCCCTCACTTCGCTGCGCCCCATCCTCTGCCCCGTATCGGCAACGGTCGTCGGCGATCGGGCGGCACTCAAGACGTTGGATGGCCTGCGCGTCCGCGCCCGCTTGACGCTCGCCCGCAATCATAATGAGCTCTGGCACGAAGACGGTGAAGTCCTGTTTCGAACCTTCGGTATCTCGGGCGTCGCTGTCTTCAACCTCTCCCGTCGTATCCAGCGCGGCGATACGATCCTGCTCGACGTTTTCCCCGACCTCTCCAAAGACGAGCTGCTCGATATGCTCAACCGGCGCGTTGAGCTACTCGGCGGCTTTTCGCCCCGCGATCCCCGTTGGCTCGACGGCATGCTCGCCCCGCAACTCTCCCGCGTCGTCTGCACGACGTTCGAGCAGTGCCATCCAGGCTCCAACGATGTCATCCACCTGGTCTCAATCCTCAAACACTTTAAGTTGCTCGTCGAGGGAACAGCCGAGGAGCGCTCGGCGCAGGTCACGCGTGGTGGCGTATCTGTCGAGAGCATCTCAATACCCAGTCTACGCGCGCGCAGCGCTGTCGACGCCCCGCTTTACGTCTGCGGCGAAGCACTCGACATCGACGCCGATTGCGGAGGCTTTAACCTTGCGTGGGCCTGGCTCTCGGGCATTCGCGCTGCAAGCAGCCTGTAGCCGCGCAGTCTATAATCAAAAACGCATTCGGGCCGTCTGGGATACCGGACGGCCTCTTTCTTGCCTCTAAGGAGACCTCGATGATCGAAATCACCCAAGTCAACGCGTCGCTCGATGAAGCCGGCGATGAAAATGCCTGCCTCATTGTTGGCAAGCGAGTCGCCAAGCGCGTCCTACGTTGCAAGGACTCCGAGATCAAGTCCATCGAGCTCCACCGCAAGTCAATCGACGCTCGCAAAAAACGAGACGTCCATTTTATCCTGAGCTTTCGTGTTGAGCTGACTAGTCCCCACCTCGAGCGAGAAGCGGTCGACAGCGTCGCCGAGCGTGACCGCTCGCGCGTACGCGCGATAGAGGACGATGGGCCCTCATTCCCCTCCCCCGTCTCCGACGCACCTCAAGAACGCCCTGTCGTTGTCGGCGCCGGATGCGCTGGCCTTTTCGCTGCACTCACCCTTGCCGAAGCGGGTCTTAAGCCCTTGCTCATCGAGCGCGGCGACCCAGCATTTCGCCGCTCGCATGCGATCGATCTCTTTCTAAAGGAGCGCATCCTCGACCCCGAGAGCAATATCCAGTTTGGCCTAGGCGGCGCGGGGACCTTCTCGGACGGCAAGCTCAATACGGGAACCAAAAATCCCGCCCATCGCCTTATCCTCGAAACCTTCGTCGAGGCGGGCGCGCCCCGCGATATTCTGTGGGATGCCAAGCCGCACATTGGCTCCGACATCCTTCCCACGGTTGTCACCGCTATATCCCAGCGCATCGAGCAGCTCGGAGGTGTCGTCCGTTATCGAACAAAGCTCGTCGACATTCGCATCGACGCGTCTGGTGCCATCACCGGTATCGATGTCCAATCGTCCCAAGACGCCGCTTACGAGCCAATTGAGACAAAGCACCTCATCCTCGCCTGCGGGCATTCTGCTCGCGATATTTTTGAGCTCCTTAAGGACCACAACGTGGCCCTCGCACAAAAGACCTTTGCCATGGGCGTTCGCATCGAGCATCCGCAGCGCGACATCGACCGAGCCCAATATGGAGCCTTGGCGGGACATCCTGCCCTCGGAGCAGCCCCCTACAAGCTCGTCGCCCATCTTCCCAACGGCCGCAGCGTGTTCTCGTTTTGCATGTGCCCCGGCGGACAGGTTGTCGCCGCCTCTTCCGAGCAGGGCCACCTGTGCGTCAACGGCGCTAGCCTCAATGCCCGCGACGGACGCAACGCAAATGCCGCCTTGCTCGTTAACGTCACGCCTGAGGACCTTCCCAACGATGACCCGCTCGCCGGCATCGAGCTCCAGCGTGCCTGCGAGGCGGCCGCCTATCGCCTGGGCGGTTCCAACTGGAACGCACCGGCACAACTCGTCGGAGATTTCCTCGCAGGACGCGCCAGCAAGGCGCCCGGAAAGGTAAAGCCCACCTATCCGCTCGGTGTGACCTGGACGGCAATTGACGAAGCCCTGCCGCAGCATATCGTCGAGTCGCTCCGCCTGGGACTTCCCCTACTCGGAAAAAAGCTACGAGGCTACGACCGTCCCGATGCCGTTCTTACCGGCGTGGAGACTCGTTCGAGCTCACCTGTCACTGTCACCCGAGACCGAACGTGCCATGCCGTGTCGACCCCGGGCCTCTACCCTTGTGGTGAGGGAGCTGGATATGCTGGCGGCATCATGAGCGCGGCCACCGACGGCATCCGTTGTGCCGAAGCCCTGATCGCGGACCTCTAACGCACGAATTCCAGCGCGCAAAAGACACAGGCCCCGAGCTCCACAGGGAACTCGGGGCCTGTTCGCTATTTCTTAAACCGTGCACCCTGGCGTTTTCTGCCCGATGCGAACGTGGAACCCTTGCGGGCCTGCGAACGTAAGCGCTCGATCGTCTCGTCCTCAGACGCGCCCTCGAGCATCGCCCGAATCTGAACGACGGCATCGCGCAGGCGCGCCGCCTCCTCAAAGTCCATGGCGGCAGAAGCGTTGCGCATATCCTCTTCCATGGTTTCGACGATCCGCACAAGCTCGTCATGCGGCAGTTCTTCCAACTGCTCCGCAAGTGTCTGCTCGGGCGCCACCGTTTCCGGCACGCCGCCCTCGCCCGACTCATCGGGCGTATAGAATGCGCCATGACCAAGAGAATCGCCCTTCGAGCGCCCCTTGGAACCCACGGTTTTTTCGGCCTCGGCAATAAAACTTGAGATGTCGTTGATGGCCTTGCGCACTGTCTTGGGCACAATGCCATGCTCTTCGTTATATGCCATCTGAATCTCGCGACGGCGCTGCGTCTCCTCGATGGCCTCTTTCATCGAATCGGTCACAACGTCCGCATACATGATGACTTCGCCATCGGCGTTACGGGCCGCGCGGCCAATCGTCTGAATCAGCGAACGGCGGTTGCGCAAGAAGCCTTCCTTATCGGCATCGAGAATTGCCACCAGTGAGACCTCGGGAAGATCCAAGCCCTCGCGAAGCAGGTTGATGCCAACGAGAACATCGATCTTGCCCTCGCGCAGCGTTCGCAGGATCTCGACACGGTCCATTGTCGCCGTATCAGAATGCATGTAATTGACCTTAATGCCCGCATCAAGCAGATGGTCGGTCAGGTCCTCGGCCATGCGCTTGGTCAACGTGGTCACCAGCACGCGCTCCTTGCGGGCAACGCGCTCGCGAATCTCGTCCTCAAGATCGTCAATCTGACCGCGAACCGGACGCACATCGATCTTGGGATCGAGCAGACCGGTCGGACGAATAATCTGCTCCACGTCGTTTTGGCTCACCCGCAGCTCGTAATCGCCCGGCGTGGCCGAAACATAGATAAACTGGGGTATCCTTGCCTCAAACTCATCGAAACGAAGCGGGCGGTTATCGAGCGCCGAGGGCAGGCGAAAACCGTGTTCCACCAGCGTCACCTTACGCGAGCGGTCACCTTCGTGCATGCCGCGAATCTGCGGCACCGTCACATGGCTCTCATCGATGATGCAGAGCATATCCTTGGGAAAGTAATCGATTAGGGTAAACGGCGGCTCACCCGGCTTGCGACCGTCCAGATGACGCGAGTAGTTCTCGATGCCGTTGCAAAAGCCCATCGTCTCGAGCATCTCAAGATCATAATCGGTGCGCTGCTGCAGACGCTGCGCCTCGAGCAACTTGTCGGTCGCCTTGAGCTCCGCGACGCGCTTCTCGCACTCTTCGCTGATCGATTTCAGAGCCGCCTTGACCTTCGGCTTCTCGGTCACGTAGTGCGATGCCGGCCATACGGGAATGGCCTCATACTCACGAAGCATCTCACCGGTGACCTCATCGATCTCGGCAATCAGCTCGACCTCATCGCCAAAGAACTCAAACCGCAACGGATGCTCGGCATAAGGCGGATACACGTCGACAACATCGCCGCGCACGCGGAACGTGCCGCGTGCCAGGTCATAGTCATTGCGATCATATTGAATGTCGATAAGTGCATGGATAAAGTCATCGCGCTCGAGCGGCACCTTTTTGTCGACGTTTGGAGCCAGACCCGCATAGTCCTCAGGAGAGCCAATGCCATAGATACACGAGACCGATGCGACAACGATCACATCGCGTCGAGAGAGCAGCGATGCGGTCGCCTGATGTCGCAGCATCTCGACCTCTTCGTTAATCGAGGAGTCTTTCTCGATATATGTATCGCTTTGCGGCACATACGCCTCGGGCTGATAGTAGTCGTAATACGAGACAAAGTAGACCACAGCGTTATTGGGAAAGAACTCTTTGAGCTCGCTCGCAAGCTGAGCGGCGAGCGTTTTATTCGGAGCCATGACCAGCGTCGGCTTTCCCAGGGCCTCAATAGTCTTTGCCATCGTGAAGGTCTTGCCCGAACCAGTCACACCCAGCAAAACCTGATAGCGGTCTCCGTCCCTCACGCCCTGCACAAGCGACTCAATGGCCTTAGGCTGGGAACCGGCAGGCTCATAGGGAGAGACGACTTCAAACGGCACCTCAGTGCCCTCAACGCCAAAGCGCTTAAGTTCTCCACCAACGCGTTCTACTTCAAATTCCGCCATGGATACTCCTAACTCATACATCTGCAGTATACGCAGGCGGTGGGCTTAGTCCTATACGAACCGATCGGGATAGAGAGTCTTATATCGAACCCAGGCATTATTGACGCGAATCAGATAAGCCTGAGTTTCAGGAAAGGTAATCGCATTATGAAGTGACGTGTTCTGCTGCGCCCATCCGTCGACATTGCCCATACCGGCGTTATAAGCGGCAATGGCACTATCCGTCGACCCGTTGAAATAGGTCAGAAGATACGAGAGGTATGCGCAGCCAAACTCGATATTCGTAGCCGGATCGTTAAGGTTGTCGCCCGAATACTCCCCACCGTCGACAAGGCCCTTGGCGATCATATCCTGGGCAGTCTCGGGCATCAGCTGCATCAATCCCTGAGCACCCTGATTCGACTCGGCCGCGGGATCCCAATTCGATTCCGACTTAATGACAGCGCACACCAAATACGGATCCAGATTATGCGAAATACTGGATTGCTTTACATATGCCTCGTAGTCAATCGGATACAGTGGCTTAAAGAAAGCGGCGGGAGCACAAGAGTAAACGAATGAGATAAGGCCGAAGGCAAAAACGGCAGCCAGCGGTACAAGGCGATACCACGCAAAGAAACGTGTCTTAGGCATCGGCACCCTCCTTATCCGCAGCGTCTTTAAACCCATGGCATGCAAGCCATGAGTCAAGCTGCTCAAAGAGCGAATTATCGCCTGCAGCATTATCAATCACCGTTGTGGCGAGATTGCACAGCGCAGACTCATCGGGCTGACAAGCAGAACGGGCATCGAAATCAGATGGCTCCATGCCACGTTGAATAGCGCGCTCGCGACGAACTGACAAAGGGGCGCTAATGACCAGAATTTCATCAGCCAAACCAAATGCATCCTCAAAACCAGTCGGAGCAGAAACCTCGACCACCGCAAAGGGATAACGGGGAGATGAAACTGTACAACAAACCGGATCGAGAATCCTAAGCGAAAGCTGTTCAATCAGAACGGGATGCACAATGCCATTGAGCCGTGCGACCGAATCAGGAGAAGCGAAAGCTCGAGAAGCGAGGATGCTGCGGCGAATGCCGCCTTCCTCATCCAAAATGTCCCAACCGAATTCATCCGCGAGAGTATTGACGATATCAGAGCCCGGCACATACAGCGATTTTGCAAGCTCATCCAGATCGATAAGCATAGCGCCACGAGATTCGAAATAGCGGCAGGCAGTTGACTTACCCGAAGCAATATTGCCCAAGACAAATACGGTAAACATCAAGCCCTCCCTAACGCCAATGCGAGTAATTATCGCTCAAATACACTAGATGGACTCAAAATACAGCCAAACAGTAAGAGCACATACGGGGGAGCTAGGTCCCAAAGTACAACGTATATACAACGCAAAAAAGGGGGAGGCCGCGAGGCCTCCCCCTTCTTCAAGTCGCTGACGGCTCGGTGCCGTCCACCGGTCAGCGGCGCCCTGGCCTCCCACGGGCTGGCCCCGCAGTACTCTCGGCGCGATGGGGC
>NZ_WQPL01000002.1 GCF_018785245.1 Collinsella aerofaciens
CAGGCCCCGCCGACCGATTGCAAGCGGTCGGCGGGGCCATTGTGGCTCTTGACAGCGGATTGGGTCATATGAGCGAAAACCCGCCAGAGCGAGCAAGGTGCCTTGAAACGAGGCGGCATTGACCTTTTGGTCATGCCGCCGAAGTTGAAAGGCAGATTGCCGCTCTGGCGGGTTTGCAGCGTCAACTGGTTACGCGGTTCGTAGAACCGCGTAACTAACAAATGAGCATCGCGTCGCCGAAGCTGAAGAAGCGGTAACGTTCTTCGATAGCAGCAGCGTAGGCATCCATGATCTGGTCGCGGGTGGCAAGTGCGCTCACGAGCATCATGAGCGTGGAGCGCGGCACGTGGAAGTTCGTGATCAGCGCGTCGACCACGTGATAGGTCGAGCCGGGCATGAGGTAGAGCTGCGTTGTCGCGTTCTCGCGCACCACGATGTCGCCGCGGCCGAGCGTGTCGGCCCCGTCCTCGCGGCCCTCAAAATAGCGCGCCGTCACAGCCGGATCGGACACCGGCGCGTCCGCGTCAAACGCGCTCTCGAGCGAGCGCACCGCGGTGGTGCCGACGGCGATCACACGATGACCCTCGGCCTTGGCCTTGTGCACGGCATCGACAACCTCCTGCGACACGTGGTAGCGCTCGGTGTGCATCACGTGCTGCGTGGGGTCGTCCTCCTCCACCAGACGGAAGGTATCGATACCCACCTCGAGCTCGACGGCGGCAAACTTGGCACCCTTGGCCTCGATAGCGGCCATGAGCTCGGGCGTAAAGTGCAGACCCGCCGTGGGAGCGGCAGCCGAGTGCTCCTCCCTCATGGCGTAGACGGTCTGGTACTTCTCGGGATCGCCCTCGTAATCGGTAATGTAGGGCGGCAGCGGCACGTGACCGGCGGCGTGAATGGCCTCGTCGAGCGTGCGCGGCTCGCCGGCGGCATTGCAGCCGGCCGGCTCAAAACGCACCAGGCGGCCGCCGCGGCTATCGGTGACAAAGTCGACAACCTCGGCCGTCAGCACCACGGGAGCCCCCTCGGGCGCATGGGCGCCACCGGCGCGATACTCAATATGAGCACCGGGCTTCAGGCGCTTGCCCGGCTTGACCAGACACTCCCAAACGTGACCCAGCGGGTCAACATCCTCGCGGCGCTTGAGCAGCAGTGTCTCGACCACGCCACCCGAGCCCGCCTTGCGACCGATAAGACGGGCCGGCATCACGCGCGTCTTGTTGATGACGAGCACGTCGCCCGGCTCGATATAGTCGATGATGTCGCGGAAGATGCGGTGCTCAACGGTACCGCCATGCTTTAGCGGCGTTCCCGCCTGAGAGCCCTTGCGATCCACCACCAGCAATCGGCAGGAATCGCGCGGCTCGGCAGGAGCCTGGGCAATCAGTTCCTCGGGAAGGTTGTAGTCAAAATCATCGGTACGCATAGACACGTCGCATACTCCTTATATAGTTAAAGTCCGTTCTACATCCTAGCAGGCTGCCAGCCCAAATGAACTACTTTTTGGCGGCTTTGCGCTCGTCACGGATGCGGGCGCGGTCCATGGCAGCCTCGACTGCCGAGAAACGGCAGCCGCAGTAGTTTTGCCGATACATGCCCAGCTCGCGCGAACGGCGTGTCGCCTCGGGGTAATACGGACGAAAATCGCGAATCACCGGAGTGAGACCGCGGGCGGCAGCCAGACGCTCCAACACATCATTGCAGGTTTCGAACAACTGGTACGGCGAGACGGCGAGCGTCGTGCCCACAAACTCAAACCCGCGCTCCTGGGCCACGCGGCACGCCTCGGCCAAGCGCAGGGCATAGCACGCGCGACAGCGACGAGGCCGATCGGCACCCAGCGGCGCCACGCCGGTCTCCCAGCGATCGCGGTCCTCCCCTGCCTCGATGAGCTCGATGTCGCCATCGGCACACCACCGGCGCAGCTCGTCCAAGCGGCGCTGCCATTCATCGCGCGGTTGAATATTGGGGTTGGTCCAGCAAATCGTGGGCTCAAACCCTTCCTCGCGCAGCAGGCGGACCGGCTCAAGAGAGCACGGCGCACAGCACGCATGCAGCAACAACGGCTTCATCGACATCTCCTCACCCGAAAAAGCGCACGCCAAAGGACGTGTCCTCGCAGGCGACAATGCGGCGGTCGCGCAGGATGGTCCGCACGTAATACCAGTCGCCCACGCAACCCGACAAATGCAAGCCGGCAGCCAAGTAGCACAGCAGCGGATAGCCCGAAAACACAAACCCCAGGGCAAACGCTGTCGTCACAACAACCGTCGGCGCCAGGCAAACCGCCATGTACCGCCGGCGCGAATACACAACACCCTCGGCGCAGGCATAAATCATCGCCGTCTCGCGATTCGCCCCAAAGGTCACCTGCGCGCCCGCAGGCGCCAGCAGCTTAAAGAACACCGCGTGCACCAGCTCGTGCACGGCAAACGACGCCATTGAGACCGCGGCCAAGCCGACCATCCAGCCCACGACCGCCGTCCAACCGCCCGTGTCAGCCGCATCCAGGTCCGCGGGCCCACCCAGCAGCATAAACACCGGCACCAGGCACACAGCAAATGCGCCAAGCACGGTCATCCCCCACACAAAGCAGGCGTGCAGAAAATCCTCGTCCTCAAACGCATGTATGTTGGAAATCTCATTCATAGCATCTTAGGATAGCGCCCCTGCCACGTACCCGTCCGCATGTGCGATAATGTCGAACGATATGCACGAATTGACCACCGCGTCGCCGAGTCCCGCGCCCGGCCGCGCTCCCACCATATGCGAAGGAGTCCCATGGCATCCAAATACTCCATGAACGACCGTCCCAGCTGGCCTCGCCGCGCCATCGTTACCGCCGGCGAGCCCTACGGCAACAAGGGCCTTCACTTTGGCCACGTTGGCGGCGTCTTTGTCCCGGCCGACTTCTTCGCCCGTTTCCTGCGCGACCGTCTGGGCCGCGAGAACGTCATCTTCACCTCGGGCACCGACTGCTATGGCTCGCCCATCATGGAGAGCTACCGCAAGCTCAAGGAAAACGAGGGCTACGACAAGTCCATTAGCGAGTATGTCGAGTCCAATCACTCCCGCCAGGCCGCGACCCTCAACAACTACAACATCAGCTGCGATATCTACGGCGGCTCGGGCCTTGAGCCGGCTGCGCAGATTCACAACGAGGTGACCGCCGAGATTATTGAGCGCCTGCATGAGCAGGGCACCATCTCCAAGCGCTCCACGCTGCAGTTCTACGACGCCAAGGCCGGCACGTTCCTCAACGGCCGTCAGGTGATCGGCCGCTGCCCCATCCAGGGCTGCAAGTCCGAGAAGGCATACGCCGACGAGTGCGACCTGGGCCACCAGTTTGAGCCCGAGGAGCTCATCGCGCCCAAGAGCCAGCTCACCGGCGAGGTGCCCGAGCTGCGCCCGGTCGACAACCTCTACTTCGACCTTCCGGCCTACCTCGACTTTATGAAGGCCTACACCGCCAAGCTCGCCCAGAACCCGCAGGTTCGCTCCGTGGTCTCCAAGACCATGGAGGAGTGGCTGCTGCCGGCACAGCTCTATATTCAGAACAAGTTCCGCGAGGCCTTCGATGCCGTCGAGGATCAGCTTCCCGAGCACACCGTGCTGGAGCCCGAGGGTAACAAGAGCAGCTTTACCGTCACCTTCCCCAGCTGGAAGGAGCGCGACGATGCCCACGCGGTGCTCGCCAACGGTGGCGTGCGCTTCCGCAGCGGCAAGGCGCTCGTGCCCTTCCGCATCACCGGCAACATCGACTGGGGCGTTCCGGTGCCCGAGGTCGACGGCGTCTCCGACGTCACCTGCTGGTGCTGGCCCGAGAGCCTGTGGGCGCCCATCAGCTATACGCGCACCGTGCTCGCACGCGATGCCAAGGCCGCCGGCGTGACCGAGGGCGTCGCCGCCCAGGATGCCGCCCTCATGGGCGAGCCCGCCGCCGATTCCACGCAGGTCCCCGCGCCCACCTACCAGCACAGTTCGCTCGACTGGTGCGACTGGTGGTGCTCTGACGACGCTCAGATCTACCAGTTTATCGGTCAGGACAACATCTACTTCTACTGCATCGCGCAGACCGCCATGTGGGAGGCCCTGGGATGGGACCTCACGCAGAGCACCGTCAGCGCCTGCTACCACCTGCTCTACATGGGCAAAAAGGCCAGCTCGTCCTCGCAGACGCCTCCCCCGCCGGCAGACGACCTGCTCAACCACTACACCTGCGAGCAGATGCGCGCGCACTGGCTGTCGCTCGGCCTGTCCGAGAAGCCGGTGAGCTTTAGCCCCAAGGCATACGACACGCGCGTGACCGGCAAGGACAAGGACGGCAACGAGGTGCGCGCCTGCGACGACAAGCGCGTTATCGACCCCGCCCTTAAGGAGAGCGCCCTTTTGACCGGCGTCTTCAACCGCCTGGCCCGCAGCTGCTTCTACGGCGTCGCCGTCAAGGAGGGCGACGAGAGCCCCTATCGCAACGGCTGCATCCCCGCCGGTGCCGCCTCCGCCACCGTGGTCGAGGCTGCCGAGCAGGCAGCTCTCGCCTTTGAGCAGGCCATGTACAAGTTCGAGACGCACCGCGCGCTCGCCGTGTGCGACGACTACCTGCGCGCCGCCAACAAGCGCTGGAGCGACGCCTCCAAGGCCGCCAACAAGCTCGAAGGTGAGCCGGCAAACGCCGCAATGACACAGGCCCTCGTCGACGCTTTTACCGAGTTGCGCGTGGCAACCGTGCTCATGCACGGTATTGTGCCGGCCGGCTGCGAGCTCATCTGTGAGTACTTCGACGTCGATCCGGTCGCCTTCTTTAGCTGGGATAACATCTTTGCCTCCACGGACGAGTTTGTGGAGAGCCTGGGCGAGAAGCCCGGCGAGCACCGCGTGAAGCCGCTGCCCCCGCGCTTCGACTTCTTTAGCAAGCACGAGAGCCAGTACTAAAACACGCCAGCAGCGGCGTGCCCGGAAAGTAGTCAATTTGGGACGGGAAGGAAAGACGGATGTCCAAGCCGCGTCGTCGTAAGCAGAAAAAGCAGGTTAAGCCCGAGCTCAAGCTTAGGCAGTTTGCTGCCACCGAGCTTTCCGACCAGCTTGCTGCCCTTCCCTGCGCTGCCGACCTGCCACGCTTTATGGTCGACACGGTCGCCGGCGCCTATGCGCCCGCCGATGCCGAGCTCATGATCGAGGGCTTTGGCGCCGCAGCCGCACGCCCGGTCACGCTGCGCGCCAACACGCTCAAGGCAACAGCCGAGGACATCGCCGCGGCGCTCAATGCCGCCGGCATCGCCCACAACCCCGTCGCCTGGTACCCAGACGCCTTTATCCTGCCCGAGGCCCAGGTTTCCGACCTGTGGGATCTCGACATCTACCGCGACGGCAAGATTTACCTGCAGAGCCTGTCGTCCATGATGCCGCCGTTGGTCCTGGGCGCTCAGGCCGGCGAGGACATCTTGGACATGTGCGCAGCCCCCGGCGGCAAGACGACGCAGATCGCCGCCCTCACCCAGGGACAGGCGCACCTCACCGCCTGTGAGATGAGCATTCCCCGCACCGAAAAGCTCGAGTCGAACCTCCATCGCCAGGGTGCCAAAAACGTGCCCGTCATGCGCATCGACGCACGCGAGCTCGACGAGTTCTTCCGCTTTGACCGTATCCTGCTCGACGCCCCCTGCACCGGCACGGGCACCGTCATCAGCGGCAACGAGAAAAGCCTGTGCGGCCTCACCGAGCAATTGCTCGGCAAGTGCGCCCGCTCGCAGCGAGCACTTCTGGACCGCGCCATGGGGGCCCTCAAACCGGGCGGCACGCTCGTCTATTCCACCTGTTCGATCATGCCGCAGGAAAACGAGGACGCCCTGCAAGAGGCCCTCGACAAGCATATGGACTGCGAGCTTATCCCCCTCGACGGCACGCCGAGCGAAAGTGAAACGCAACGTGCTCAGGAAGCTGGCGAAGAGCCGCACATCGAGAGCAACGCTCTCACCGAGGCCATCGCCGCCGGCCACGTCTCGTCCGTCGCCAACGGTATGCCCGGCACGCTGACCATTCCACCCAGCCGCGACTTTGAGGGCTTCTACATTGCCCTGATCCGAAAACGCAGCTAGCGCACGGATCCAAAACTCAACAAGCTATCTCTGTGCGCGTTTGCCCTGCTGGTCGCGATGCTGTTTAAGCATCGCGCGCTCCTTGCGCTCGGCCCTTTTGCCCTTAATGGCCGTGACCACAAAGTAGATGACCGCGGCGGCAACGATTGCGCCCACGCATAGGCCAATCGAGCCCAACATTGCCGAAAATTCCATACCGCGTCACCTCTCTTATAAACGGGATTTTCAAGATAGCACCTCGATCCCCGCCACCACAGCTCCTTCACGTTCGTCAGCCCTTCGGTCTAACGGATGGCGCGGCGGGGAAAAATCAACTCGTCAAACGATTTAGCATTCGCAATTCCGGCTGCATCGCGCCGGCCGTCATCACACAGAATCGAGTCTCCATGGATACCCTCAACGACCTGAATGAGCGCGTCGACGCCTTCGTCGGCACCAGCTCCTTCGACACGCCTGCCGCGGCAAACGACCAAGCTCCCATCGATGTGCCCGCCGAGGTTCACGAGGACATCGTCGCCTCGGTCGATTTCTCCGAGGTCGAGCTCGCAGACGAGTTCACCGAGCCCCAAGTAGCCGTCACGCCCAACGGCCTACTCCCCATGGAGCCCCTGCCCATCGACGGGCGCCTGCGCAAGGCGGCCCTCCGCATGCCCGATGAGATCGAGGAGGCCAGCGGCTTTACGCTCTTCGGCCGTCGTATCAAATCGCTCATCTACACCACCGACGTTGCTGTCATCCGCAACTCCAATGCCGATGCTGTCTTTGCCGTTTACCCCTTCACGCCGCAGCCGGCCATTACACAGGCGCTTCTGACCGTCGCCGAGTGCCCGGTCTTTGTAGGCGTGGGCGGCGGAACTACGACCGGTAAGCGCTCCGTGCAGATGGCGGCCGTCTCCGAGATGCAGGGCGCGGCGGGCTGCGTGGTCAACTCCCCCGCCACTGCCGAGATGGTCGAGCACATTACCAACATCGCCGACATCCCCGTCATCGCCACGGTCGTTCGCTGCGACGACGATGCTCACGCCAAGGTGCGCGCCGGAGCCAAGATTCTCAACATCGCCGCCGGCAAAAACACGCCCCAGGTTCTGCGTGAACTGCGCGAGCACTACCCCAACCTGCCGCTCATCGCGCCGGGCGGCAAGACACCCGAGAGCATCCGTGAAACCATCGCCGCCGGCGCCAACGCCATCATCTGGACGCCGCCTTCGGCCCAGCAGCTACAGACCGACATGATGCAGCGTTATCGCAAGATGAAGGAAGACGCCACACCTGTCATCTCGCGCGACGATGTGCCCATTATCGACCAGGTCGCCGCCGCCGAGGTCAGCCAGGTCGAGAACATGAATCCCGACGTGCCGATTCCCGACGAAGTCATCGAGCGCGTCGCTTCGATCCACGAGCGCGTCGAAGAGCATCGCGCCAACCGCGGCCTCAAGCCGTCACTGCACGGCTTTTTCTTCCGCGGTAAGAAACGCTAGCAAACATCTTGGCCCGCCCCACAAACGTGAGGCGGGCCGTTTTCGTTTGAGCAATCATGCAGTGACGTGATGGAACGAATTAATCCACGCGCTTGTCGCCCATAAAGAAGAGCGCCACCGTACCAGGTCCAGTGTGCGAACCGATCAGAGCACCGATATTGTTGATCTCAATCTTGCCTTTGAGCTGCGGAACCTGTTCCTCAATCAGTGCCGCAACTGCCTCGGCATCCTCGCGGCACGCCGAGTGCGACATGATGCACTTACCCGAATAATCCGCACCGTCCTGCACGTGTGCCGTCATGGTCTTAGCCATCTCGGAAATCGCGCGCTTCTTAGTGCGAATTTTCTCACGTGGCGACAGCTTACCTTCGCAATCGACCGTCATAAGCGGGCAAATCTTAAGCGCCGTGCCAATGATCGCGCTCGCAGCCGAAATGCGACCGCCGCGTAGGTAGCTCGACAGATCGGTCGAGAAGAACCAGTGGTGCAGGTTGAGCTTGTGCTCCTCGATCCAGGCAGCCGTCTCGTCGAGTGAAGCCCCGCTATCGCGCACGTCGGCGGCATATTCCAGCAACAGGCCAAAGCCCGAAGACGCCGCCAGCGAATCGATGACGCGCACCTTGCCGCCCTGGGGATAGCGATCCGCGAGCATCTGCGCCGCAACGCAGGCCGATCCATACGTGCCCGAAATACCCGACGACAACGCCAAGTGCAGCACGTCTTTACCCTCGGCAACAAACGGCTCCCAAAACTCCTCGTACTCACCCACGCTCACCTGAGACGTCTTGGGCATGGTGCCCGCGGCAATCTGGGCAAAAAACTCGTCCGGCGTAATCGACTGATACAGATCGTCCGTATAGACAACATCGTCGATCTCGTAATGAAAACACACGACAGGGATATTACGCGACGCAAAGAACTCACGGGTTCGGTCGGCGGCGGATTCACAGGTCAGGACAAAATCACTCATATGAGGCTCCTTAAGTATTGCTGCGCAAATTATCGCACAGCAAGCCTAAATACGATACAAATGTCCACTATTTACCAATTCGAACCATTTGCATTGAATATCTTTATCATGAACATCCCCATCCCCGCCATGGGCCAGCATGGGCAAAATCACCTCCTACGTCTCCACCCAACCGACACATCTACCTTCACTAAATCGATTTACCAAACCGTTCAGCCGACAATTCAGTTGCTGGCGCAAAATCGAAACAAAAGCGGCGCATACTGATAAACGTTTGACGCTGTTTATCAGTTTTACCAACCATATCGGAAGGTGTTTCATGGTCGCATTCGATCGCAATCCGCAAGACTTCAAGTATCTGCGCCTGCTGTCGAGACAGTTCCCCACCGAACAATCCGCATTTACCGAAATTATCAACCTCTCGGCCATCCTCAACCTACCCAAGGGCACCGAGCATTTTATGAGCGACGTGCATGGCGAGTACGAAGCCTTTATGCACATCCTCAACAACTGCTCGGGCGTCGTGCGCGAGCATGTCGATGAGATTTTTGGCGACACGCTCTCCTTTGACGAGAAGGGCGAACTGTGCACGCTCATCTACTACCCGCGCGAGAAGATCGACCTGATCCGCAGCCGGCGCGAGGACTCGCCCACCTGGTACAAGACGATGCTCGACCAGCTCATCATGGTTGCCCGCTCGCTTTCGAGCCGCTATACGCGCTCCAAGGTGCGCAAGGCCATCCCACGCGATTACGCATACATCATCGACGAGTTGTTGCACACGCATCCGGACGAGAACAACTATCGCGTGCGCTATCACGAGCGCATTGTGGAGTCCATTCTGGAGACCGCCAGCGCCGACGACTTTATCGAGTCGCTCGCCTCGCTCATCAAGCGCCTGGCCGTCGACCACCTGCACCTGGTGGGCGATATCTTCGACCGTGGCGGCGGCGCCGCCAAGATTATGGACCGCCTGCTCACCTACCATTCGCTCGACATCCAGTGGGGCAACCACGACCTGCTGTGGATGGGCGCTGCGGCCGGTGAGCCCGCCTGCATCGCCACGGTATTGCGCAACAACCTACGCTACGACAACTACGAGATCTTGGAGAATGACTACGGTATCTCGCTGCGTGAGCTTGTCGCCTTTGCCGATGCCACCTACACCGCCGGTGAGTCCATCACCCCGCTGATCAAGGCCATCAACGTGCTGCTCTTTAAGCTCGAGGGCCAGATTATCCAGCGCCACCCCGAGTTCGATATGACCAACCGCCTGTTACTCGACAAGATCGAACACGACTCCGGCACGGTCACGCTCGCCGACGGCAGCGTGTGGCCGCTCACGACCAACGACTTCCCCACCGTCGACCCGGCGGACCCCTATACGCTCACGCCCCAGGAGCAGCACATCATCGACAAGCTCGTGTCCGAGTTTGTCACCGCCGATCACCTGCATCGCCATATCGATTTCCTCTATTCCCACGGCTCGATGTACAAGGTCGCCAACGGCAACCTGCTCTTCCACGGCTGCGTTCCGCTCAACGAAGACGGCACCTTTAGCAGCATGAACTGTCTGGGCACCTGGCACGCCGGGCGCGATTATCTCGATTTTTGCGACCACATCGCCCGCCGCGCCTGGCGCGTGGGCGACCGCGACGCTCTCGACTGGATGTGGTACCTGTGGATTGGCTTTAACTCGCCCGCCAGCGGACGCCTGGTGCGTACCTTTGAGCGCGCCTATATCGCCGATAAGAGCACCTGGGTCGAGCCGATGGACCCATACTTTACGCTTACCAAGTCGCCCTCGGTCTGCGACGACATCATGCGCGAGTTTGGCGTCGCGCCCATGGCATGTTCGCCGACCGGCCACATCATCAACGGCCACACGCCCGTTAAAACCACCAAGGGTGAGCAGCCCATCCGCGCCGAGGGCAAGCTACTGGTCATCGATGGCGGCTTCTGCCGCGCTTACCATCCCAAGACGGGCATCGCCGGCTATACGCTCATCTCGAGCTCGCGCGGCTGCCGCCTCAAGTCGCACCGGGCCTTTACGACGGTTGCCGAGGCACTCACGCGCAACGTGGACATCGAGAGCGAGACCAACCGTTTTGACCAAGCAGACCGTCGCCGCATGGTGAGCGACACCGATACTGGCGCCAAGATTCGCAGCCAAATCCAGGACCTGCGCCAGCTGCTCGATGCATATAGAAACGGTGCTATCGAGGAGCGCGCCTAGCACCACCCGCGGGGATTGGCTAAACTTGCTAAGTTTGTCATCCCCGCGGCGCTTCGGCGCCAGCTTAAGGCAGGTACCATGCAAAAGCTCCTTGCGCAGATTATGAAATTTGGCGTCGTCGGTGTCATTGCCACGGTTATCGACTTTGGCATTATGAATCTGCTCCACTACGGTCTGGGCCTCAACATCCTAATCGCCAACACCAGCGGCTTTATCATCTCACTCATCTTTAACTACCTCGCAAGCATGAAATACGTGTTTGCGCACAAGGAAGGCATGAGCCGCCGCCGCGAGTTCATCATCTTTGTCGTGCTGTCCGTGATCGGTTTGGTGCTCAACGATGGCATCGTGCTGACACTCAACGCCGGCCTGGGACTCGAGGCCAATATCGCCAAGATATGCGCCACCGCGCTTGTCATGGTCTACAACTTTGTGACCCGAAAGATCTTCCTGGAGGGCGACGAGACCAAGTAGCTCGCAATCTTACAGCTTTACGATGCCTACGGACAATGCGCGCTCAGCACAGTATCGTCCGTGGGCATCGTTCGTTTACGGGCAAATTTGCAACGTTTGCGGATTGGCTCTTGAAAATTTGGCGAGTTCGTATAGTTCTTGGCAAAGACCTTACGTTTCCCTTGCAAAAGCTCTAAAGTATCCTCTGCTCGATTCATCAACGCATTGGATGTGATTACGTGCGCAAGGCACTGGCACAACCTCATACCAAGCAGTTCCTCAAGTTTGCCGTCGTGGGTCTTATCTCTTTTGGCATCGACTGGGGCATGCTCATTGCGCTCGTCGAGCTGTTCCACCTCGACTTTTTGATGAGCACCACGGTCTCGTTTATCACGTCCGTCGTGGTCAACTACTGGCTCAGCATGAAGTACGTGTTCGACCACCGCGAGGGCATGAGCCGCAAGCGCGAGTTCACGATCTTCACCATCCTGTCGGTGATCGGTCTGGGCCTCAACGACCTGTACATGTTTGTGGGCGTCACGTTTTTGAGCATCGGCTACCAGGCCATGAAGGCCATCGCCACGTTCTTGGTCACCTGGTACAACTACTTTAGCCGTCGCTTCTTCCTCGAGGGTGCACGGTCGTAGTCGATTCACTATTTGCCTGTACGTATAACCGGTTGGAATTCCCGTTCCAACCGGTTTTTTATTTGCCGAGAGACCCGGCGACCCAGTCTCATTCGCACGAAAAACGGGCGGCCCGGATGTTTGTCCGAACCGCCCGTCTGGCGCGCTATGTCGAGGCCTCTAGCCTGTCACGTAATACCAGACCACGTTGTCGCCATTAGAGAGAACGTAGTTGCTGCAGGCCGTCATGGGCGTTGTGCCGTTGACGGAGTACATCCAGCCGCTCGTGCCGCCGTACTGTTTCTCGGCCAAACCACCAATCGCGGCAACATACGTGCCGTACGACGAGCCGTGCGCATTGATAGAAAGGCCCAGCGCGCACAGGGCATCGTAGACGGTAGCGCCTTCGTTAAAGGTAAAGGTGCCACCAGAGGACACAGGATTGCCCACAGCGCTCGATGTGACCGAAACCGTCACCGTAACGTAGCTAGGCTCCTGTGAGCCGCTCTGGCCGCCCGAGGAGGCGTTTCCACCATTAGAGGATGAGGCTCCATCAGACGACTGGCCACCGCCCGAAGAAACACCACCAGACACATTGGAAGTATCACCGGCTCCCGTATTTTGGGCAGCAGATTTATCGCCAGACTTCTTGCCGTCCTGGTCCTCGGACTTCTTGCTATCCGAGTTTTTGTCCGATTCCTTGTTTGAAGACTCGGACTCCTTCTTAGAGTCAGATTCATCCAAACCCTTAGACTCGTCGTTCGCACCATCCGAAGATTTGGAATCCTTAGACCCAGCTTTACCCGAAGCGGCGGTCGAGTCAGACCCCTTGGCGTCCTTTGCGACGACGCTCTCCCCCGTCACGGTCTGAACGATCCAGTCAATGGACCAGGCACCGCTTGTGGAAGGATGGACGAAGCCCAGCGAGACGACGATCAGAATGGTGCACGCGGCAGTCAGAACGCCAAGGAGCGCCTTGCGACGAGAGGCGGACGCCGCCGAAGCGGCGCCCTGTTGCTTTGGATCATCGAGCTGGATAAACGAGGAGTCGGGCTGTTGCCCGTTGGTCTCCTTGGGCTTATCGGGCATTACCGTCACCCTTGCCGCGCTTGGTCAGCACGAAGACGGCGATGAGCGCGAGGCCAATCACGCCGGCGGCAACGCCGACGATGGCGAGCGGATTGGTGCCAGTCTCCTGCTCAGAAGCACTAGAGGACTTCTTAGCAGTGGTCGTGGAAGCAACACCCGTATCGGACTTGGAATCGGACTTCTTGTCGGACTTGCTGTCCTTCTTGTCTGACTTCTTGTCAGACTTCTTCTCGTCCTTCTTATCGGACTTATCGGAGTCCTTCTTGTCGGACTTGTTGTCCTTGGTCTCGGTCTTGGTCGACACCGTCGTCTTGGTCGTCGGCTTATGACCCGGGGCGACAGCGCCGCCAGCCTGTTGGCCCTTCGTGCCGGAGCCGGAGCCTGTGCCAGCGCCAGTGCCGGAACCAGCACCGGTACCAGAACCGCCGCCATTCGAACCAGCGCCGCCATTGCCGCCAGGGTTAACGGCATTCTTGGTCCACTTGGCATACAGCGTCAGATCGGCCGTCACCGGCGTACTGAAGTCATACGCCTGCATGCAAGCCTCATCGGTATACCAACCGCCGAAATCGTAGCCATCGCGCGTCGGATCGGCCGGCTTGACCAGCTTGCCATCGGCCGTAGCAACAAACTTAGTGTCGCAAGCAGACCCGCCGTTGGAATTAAAGGCAACCGTCCAAGACTCAACGGCCCCCAACTTGAACAGCGTGCCCGAGTCATTGATGTAGTACAGGTTGCCAGAAGCATCGGCAATGACCGGAGAGTCGCAGTTCTGGTAATGGCCAGCCGCATCATAAATCTGCGTCGCCTCTGCATCGCCGAGCGTATAGCGATACACGCCACCACCAGCAGAGTAGTTGACGTAATCCTTGCTATCCGCGCTGTTAACGGTGAAATACACATAGGTCTTGCCGCCCTGAACACTCACCAGCGGAGTAGCAGCAATACCGTTAAACCCGGCCCGCAGTTCTTTACCGTCGGCAGCGGTGACCATCGTGGTCTTACCAGTCTTCAGATTATAGAAAGACAGAGCAGAGCCAGTAGCCGTCTGCCCACCGACAATCAGATTGTCACCAGACACCGCAGGGGCGCTCAGATTATTCGTAAGGCCCAGGTCGACCGTCTTCCGCTCGCTCAGTACGCCCTTCGCCGAAAGCGAAATCACATGGAGCTTTCCATCGTGCGTCATCTGATAGAAGGTCGAACCATTGGACGGATCGGCGACACAGTCGGCGTTCGCGAGAGCGCCGAGCTTCATGGTCGAAACAACATCGCCCGTCGTCTTATCAATGCACTTAAGCGTGCCCGCGCTCGTAGGAACGATGGCATACTTATCCGTCAAAGCCGCACCAGTCCAGTAATAGCCCTCGGCAGGGTCGATGTTCTGCCAAGAAACTTCGCCCGTGGCAATCTTAATGCGTGCAAAGGAGCCGTTGCCGTAGGTCGCGTTGTAATTCTCGTCATACGAAATATCGACCGAGCCTACATAGACGTACTCGCCGTCCGAAACGACGGTGCAGGAGCTCTGCGTCAAGTCCGTCAAACCAGGCGTCAGCCACTTGCAGATCAGCTTGTCTGCAGTAATCGCCTGGACCGCACCGCCGTTGAGCGGAACGATGATAAGGCCATTGGTATAGATCGGACGAGAGGTATAGCTCACCTTGGAGGCAAGCGGCGCAGAGGCAACCTTTTTGCCCGTGGACGAATCGATCTTAATGAGCTCGTTCTCGGTCGCGATGTACACAAAGCCGTTAGCAATGACAGGCTCGCTGCAGTTGGCATACTGCTGACCAGACTCGGCCTTCCAATCGAAGGCCCACTTAAGACCGGCGGCCTGCGCAGGCGTCTTGGCATCCGTTACGGTCGAACCGTTGCCACTGTTGCCGTAGCCGGCCCACTCGGCATCCCAATCAGGAGTCGTCGCGCTCGGATCCACGACAATCTTGTCGGGATCGGGCATGGGCGAATTATCGGTGGTATAGGCAAGCGTGACCTTATCGCCGCTCTTGAGCGTAATCTGATTGGCGCAGAGTAAGGAGGGCTCTCCGTTGATATACAGATGCCAATATTTATTGGTCGCAGCATCCCAACCATACGGCTTGTGATCGAACGGCGAAGTAATGGAATTCAGGAACCAGTACTCACCACTCTGGGAGCCGTTGTACGCAACGCCCTTGGCCTTCAGAACTGCCTCAATAAGGTTCTGGGCCGTGGAGCCTTCGGGCAGAGAAACATTGCTTGCCGTGCCCCAACGCGTATTGTTCCCGTTGACATCGGGACCGATAACATCGGCGGATCCAAGCACCTGACCGGGGAGGGCATCGGCGTCAGCACCATACATAAAGGTGACGGCGTCACCCTCCTGGAGCTTGTAGGCACCGGCGCCAACGTCGGCGAACTTGCCATTTACGTAGAAGCGCCAATAGCTCTTGGTCGCAGCATCCCAGCCATAGGACTTACCATCAAACGGCGAAGTAATGCCGTTGAGGAACCAGCCCCAAGACGATTCGCCAGCATCGAGAGTAAGACCGGTCTGCTCAAGGAGATCCTTGGCAGTGGAGCCTGCCTTGAGGCTCGTCTGGCCCGTCGAAGCCCAAACCTGCTGCTTGCCGTCCTTGTCCTTACCAAGTACCTGAACGGAAGCATGAACAGAATCGGACGGCAACTGGTCGCCCCAGCCACCGTAGAACCACGTGACGGTATCGCCGGCGTGGATGGTGACATTGTCTGCCGTGTAGTCGCTCGACTTGCCGTTGATGAACAGCTGCCAATAGGTCGAATAATCGAGCGGCGTACCCAGCTCAACACCGTTGTACTTAAGGCTCAGAATGAAGGAGCCCGCAGCAACGGCGTCGATGCCATTCGCCTCAAGCGCGACCTTCGTAAGGTCAAGTGCGCTCGAACCGGACGTCACCACATACTGCGCGTTATCGACCCAAGTCTGAGTCTTGCCCTGGGCATCGCGACCAATGACGGTCACATTTGCGGCAACCTGGTCCTTAACGACAGGGGACGCGCTACCAGCCGTATAGGCAAACTCAATCTTCTGCCCTTGGGTGAGCTTGACGCTGCTCGCGCCAACCGAGGAAGACGCGCCGTCGACGAACAGCTGCCAGTAGGCATAAGTCGCCGGATCGAAGGCAAGCGTACGGCCATCGCTCGGGGATGTGATGCTTTTGAGGTAGAAACCGTATGCCGTGTTCGGATCGTAATCCGCCTTGAAGCCCGTCTTCTGCTGTAGCTTAACGAAGGCATCCGCAGCCGTCGCGCCCTCGTCGAGCTTGAGTTGCGTAGGTGCCACCCAGGTCTGAGCCTTGCCGTCGGCATCGGTGCCGATAATCGAGAACGAGACTTCGACTTGCTTCTTGGCGACATCGCCGGTTTCTGTCGGGTTCTCTGTCTGGACGACAGCCGCGGTGGCAGATCCTGCTTGGTCAGCGGATGCCATCGAAGACTGCTCGCTCGTGGCAGGGCTCTCCCCCGTCGCCGAGCCTTCGTCGCCAGTTGCCGCCCCTGTTGTGGCGGCACTAGCTGCAGGCGCGCTCCCGGAATCCGAAACCTCGGCCTTGCCCTGGTCGGCAGTACCGTCCGCGGCCCCCGTGCCCTCACTCGGCGTCGCAGCCTGAGCCACAGCCTCGGCAATGCCCTCGGCGCCCTCGGCCCACAGCTGAGCCGGCGTGGTGCCAAAGGCCATCGCGAAGGCCAGGAATGCCACCAGGCAGCGCTTTGCCACGCCGCGCGCGATTACGCCACGGCGACGAAGCGAGGCACGCTGGCACTCGTCCTCAAACATATCCATTTGTCTCCTACTGTCTGTACTTGGAGCGTTGCCTTGAAGCTGCCCCACGTCATCGCGCATGTTGCGTTCGAGTTCCCCCATCGGGGTCCCCCTTCCCTCCAGAGCCCTATGCACACCGGCGGCATACGCCGCAGCCGCATGCAAGATGGGAGGCGATCCGACTTAACCTTAACGACTCGGGCGCGCCGTCCGATCTGCGACGCGAACATCCCGAGCCAAGAGGAATTACGGTTACTGGTACAGCCGGGGACTTGCACCCCGATTCTCCCAAACGCGCAGGAAAACCGCGCATTCGTGCGTCTCCGCACCACCATCTAGGCCATCGATTAAAACCGTCAATATGCTATCACGCAAAAGGGCCTCGAACGCAGGCGAAGCCCAAGGTAAAAGCTATTGTTTGCGATAGGAGAATGTGGTGACGGTCACAGCCTCTAGTGCTTGCCGCCGTGGCTGTTGAGCCAGATATTGCGACCCAGCATAAGCGCCAGCACCAGCGCGCTCACGTAGCCCATAAAGCCAATGACTGGGATACCAAACACAACCGGCTCGATGCGTGCATAGTACACCACCGACGAACCGATAAACAGACCGGCGATCACAATCGCCATCGACATGCGGTCGATGATTCCGCCCAGCTGTCGCAGCGCCTTATCGCTGCTCATGATCTGCGTGTTCACCTTAAGCTGGCCGCGCGTGAGCATACGCGAAGCCAAGCCCAGATACTCGGCCGCCTCGAGCGAGCCTTTTGCCGCGCGATAGCCGCTCGCGGCAAAGTCGCGGCTCATCTCGCGCATGCGGGCATAGATGCTCTTCTCGTTTTTGATATGAGCCTGAATGATCTGGATCATGTTGACGTTGGGCATGTACTCGGTCAGCAGACCCTCGAGCGTCACCATGCCGCGCGCGAACATTGTCACCACGCTCGGCAGCTCAACGTCGTTTTTGCGCGCCAAGTTTAGCAGCGAGGTCAAAAACTCGCCGATATCCAGATCTTTAAGGTCGAGCCCGGCAAAGTCGGCAACAATAAAGTCCAAGTCGGACAAAAAGGCCGAATGATCGAGCTCAGCCGAATCGCCGCGCGTCACGGCAAAGCGCATGAGCGAATCCTTGAGCTTGGGCACGTCACCCTCGGCCACGGCGAAAATCATGTCCTTGACGATGCCGCGGTCGTGGCTCGACATGCGTCCGACCATGCCCAAGTCGATAAAGTAGACGATGCCGTCCTTGAGGATGATATTTCCCGCATGCGGGTCGGCATGGAAAAAGCCGTCGTCGAGCACCTGCGTCGAATAGTCCTCGACAATCGCCGAGCCGATCTTTTCCAGGTCATAGCCCTCGGCCACCAAGCGTTCAGGATCGGCGATCGAAATGCCGTCGACGTAGTCCATAACCACCACGTGCTCGGTGCACAGGTCCAGATAGGATTTAGGGCACGTCACGCCATGAACGCTCTTATGGAACTCGTAGAAGTCGTTGAGGTTTTTGGCCTCGGCCAAAAAGTTGGTCTCCTCGCGAAACGAGGTCCACAACTCCTCGACTACGCCGTGCAGGTCAACGAATTGATCGGTGTTGACGAACTTGGAAACGATACGCACCACCGAGCGGATGATATCGATGTCCTGCGCCATAACCTGCTGCGCACCGGGGCGCTGCACCTTGACGGCCACGTCCTCGCCCGTCACCAGACGAGCGCGGTGCACCTGCGCGAGCGATGCGCTACCAAGCGGGTTGGGGTCGATCGCGTCGAACATCTCCCCCAGGCGCAGGCCGTATTCTTCTTCCAGACAGCTGAGTACGACCTCGTACGGCACCGGCTCCACGTCGGAGCGCAGACGACGCAGCTCGTCGCAAAAGCGTTGCGGCAGAATCTCGGACCGGTTGGCCAGAATCTGCCCCATCTTAACGAACATGGGGCCGAGCTCCTCGAGCAGGCGGCGCAAACGAACCGG
This sequence comes from Collinsella aerofaciens, assembly GCF_018785245.1. GTDB lineage: Bacteria > Actinomycetota > Coriobacteriia > Coriobacteriales > Coriobacteriaceae > Collinsella > Collinsella aerofaciens_AD. The sequence continues at coordinate 18,696 of NZ_WQPL01000002.1, forward strand.
CGTGAGGTTATCCCACACACGGTACTTTTTGACCAGGCGAACAATCTGCCCGATGCGCTCGCGGCGACCCGCCGGCGTGAGCTGGTATTCCTCATCCGGCGCCATCGCCTCGGGCTCCTCAGGGACCATATCGACAGCGCGCGGCTTCTTGCGAGCGCCCGAGACGGCGGCATCGACCTTATCGACAACCGCCGCCTCGTCACCCAAGGGATCTAGATTGTTGTAATCGGTGGTGGAATCTGCCATCTGCGCTGCTACTCGGCCTCTTCGGTATCCTTCGCATCGTCGGGCTCAACGGACTCGACGGGCACCGAGGTCACATTGTCCTCGACCGAATCGACGATGTCGCGCACATGGGCCAGGAAGGCCGTGCGCTCGGACGCGGTCATAACGCGGACACGGGCAAGGATGAGCTCGTCAAGTACACGCTGGGCCGCGGTCTCGCCCTGCATGCCCAAGCGCTCGGTCAGATCGGAGATGGTGCCACCGGCCTGCTCGAACATGTCGGACACGCTGCGGGCGATATCGGGGGCGCCTGCGTCCTTGCGCACCTGCTCGCCCTTGGTGCTAAGGTCGTCGAGAACCTTCTTGCTGCCCTCGACGGCAACGGCAGCGGCGCCGAAGCCCACGTTAATAGCGCCGTTAACAAGCTGATCGAGTTTCATAACCATGGTTGTCTCCAATCACAAACAACTGCATTGGCGTTCTTGTACCCAAGATTGAGCGAAAGCGACAAAGCGTTTTAGCGCTATTCGATCGACGGGAAATCCCTACCTCACGTTGTCGTTCATCGCGAAAGCATTCTTCATGGCGCAGCTCGTGGTGTAGAGCACCTTGCCCAGCAGAGCATCGGTCTCCACGCGAACACGCTCGGCAAAGGCCTCGTTGGCGCGTGCAAGTTCGGCAGGTACCTCGGCCTCGGGCAGAGCGGCTACGGCAGCGTCGACGTCATGGATCTGCTTGTGGCCCATGCCGCCGACCTTCTCCTGGTAGTCCTCCACGGCGCGGCCGCACTCATGGAAACGGATGTCAGCCAGCGCGCCGATCAGGCGGTTGGCCCAGTAGAAGTTTTCGGACGTCACGCGAGCCTGCGTGTCGGCATAGTAATCGGGCATGGTCTCGACGTTGGCGTACAGCGGAACCAGCGCGTTAAACGAGTTGGAACCAAAGGCCATCCACTGCACGGCGCGATACGCCGGCTGCGCATAGGGGCGCAGCTGCAACACGGCGAGCTGGCTGTTGCGGTTGATGCCGATGGGACGATAAGCGCCACGCGTGGCGGACGTGCCCTTGCTGCCGTAGCAGTCGTACTCCGTGCCCTGGTAGTGGCTCGAAAGCACGTACTTAATGTCCTCGATGGTCACCTTGCGCTCGGGCACGCGGCTCCAGGGGATATCGTCGCTCTCGGGCGTGTAGTCGGCGTCGGGGCCATCCCACACGTCACTGGGGTTGAGGCAGCGCTGCATGTACCAGGCGCGCGGCGTGTTGTAGACATGGTCGCTGTCGCTGTGCGAGCCAAAGGCCTCGCGCGGGTTAAAGACCGCAGCCGGACCGTCGCCCTCAACGCCCAGCGTCAGGTCCAAATGCCACTCGGCCATCCAGGAGCGCAGGTCGGCGGAGCACATGTGGTCGGCCTGGGCGCCCTCGGCGTCATCCAGGTCAAAGCTGTCGATACCCAGCTGGTTGGGCATGGTCACATAGGCGTCGTCAGGCACGCGCTTGGCGATCCAATGGTGACCGCCGATGGTCTCGAGCCACCAGATCTCGTCCACATCACTAAAGGCGATGCCGTTGTTCTCGTAGGTGCCGTAGCGCTCGAGCAGGTCGCCCAGGATACGAACGCCGTCGCGGGCGGACTTGGCATACGGCAGCACCAGGGTCACCATGTCCTCCTCGCCCAAGCCGCCGGGCTGTGCCGGCACATAGCCGTCCTCACCCTCGTTGCCCTTGGCGGGCACGTAGTCCACAAGCGGATCGGCGCCGCGGACGCGCTCGTTGGTGGTGAGCGTCTCGGTTGCGGACATACCAACATTGAGCTCGTTGAAGCCCGCCTCGGCCCAGATGCCATGGCCCGGGACAACATCGGGGACGCTCGTGTAGCGCATGGGGTTATCGGGCAGCTCAATGGTCAGGTGACTCAGGACGCTCGTGTAGACGCGCGGCTGATCGTCGGGATGCACCACGCGCATGCGCTTGGGCTCAAACACCCCGTTGGACGAGTCCTCGTTACGCGCGACCAGGGTCGACCCGTCGTAGCTCGCGTTCTTACCGACCAAAATCGTTGTGCACGGCATGCGCATCCTCCTTGAGCGAAGAAATCAAACGGCAACAGTGTATCGCTTCGACGCAAAAAGGGCGAAACCACGGCACCGGCAACCCCTGTGGTCAAAAAATGCCAAATATGAGTACTGTCACCAATTTAGTGGCAGCAAATTTCCCTGTAACGAGTGCCGAAAATCCCCATTTGCCCAAAAGCAAGACAACGTTATTCCCCATAAGTTCAATAAAATAGGCTTCCTAACGATAATGGATACCGTTAGGAAGCCAAAAAGACGTAAGACATATGTGACTATCTTGGCAACAGTACTCATATTTGGCATTGTTTGACCACGTGGTATATAGCTAACCCCCTCAAACAGCCCAAAACGCCTATTTCGATGCGCGCTCCGCCGCCTCAATCACGTGTTTGGCGAGGATCGCCGTCGTCACAGCTCCCACGCCGCCCGGCACGGGCGTGATGGCACCAACAACCGGCTCCGCAGCATCAAAATCGATGTCCCCGACCAGCTTGCCAGCGGCCTCGTCCCAGTTAATGCCAACATCAATGATCGTCTGGCCCTCGCGAACGGCATCCGCGCCAATCGTGCTCGCGCGTCCAACGGCCGCAACAACGATATCGGCAGAACGGCACTCGGCAGCAAGATCGCGTGTATGCGTATGGCACGTCGTCACCGTGGCATTGCGAACCGTAAGCATGGCGGCAACGGGACGACCAATCACCAGAGACCGACCGACGACCGCAACCTTGGCCCCATCCAGCTCAACACTGTAATGGTCCAGCAACGCCAACACGGCCTCGGCCGTGCAGGGAGCAAAGCCCTCGCCACGACCCGAAAGCGTGGTAAGCAGCGAGGCCGGCGTCATGGAGTCAACATCCTTGGCGGGATCGAGCGCTGCGGCGACGGCATTCTCGTCAAGCCCGGCGGGCAGCGGGCGGAACATCAGACAGCCATGAACAGCCGAATCGGTATTGATGTCCTCGATGGCCGCCAACAGCTCGTCCTGCGAAACATCGGCAGAAAGCAAAACGCGGCGAGCCTCAATGCCAACCTTCTCGCAGCGCTTGAGGGCACCGCGCTCGTAGGACAGGTCGTCCTCGCGCTCGCCCACACGAACAATGGCCAGCGTCGGCACAACGCCACGTTCGCGCAGGGCTGCACAGCGAGCAGCAAGTTCCTCGGTCAAAGCGCGAGCAACGGGAGCACCCTTCAGCAGTTCAGCCATGGCTATCCTCTCTTCCTTGCAGCGTCGGAGGCGCGGCGCGCCAGCGCATCGGCGCGCGGCAACCATGTGTCGAGCAACTCATCACACGCCGTCTCGAGCTCCTCAGCACGAGCGCGATCTTTCATAGACGTGGTGTTCGCAAAGAGCGTCAAGCTCGCGCCCTGCATAGCGGCACGGCAGAACACGGCACCGCACGCCACGTCGGACAGCAACTGGCGCGAGCCTTTGTCTGCCATGTCCTCGAGCAGCGCCAGCGCGCGCCCGCAGGCATCCATGATCCGATACGGCGGCATGGCCGCCACGTGCAACGCGTCCTGAATCGCAGCCGGTCGAGCCGGGTCCTCGCGCGGAATACCGTATGCCGCAGACACCTGGCCGTACGCACGCACATCCTCGGCAACCAGGCCCACTAGTTCCTGCGCCAACTCGTCTGCCTGGGCAAACGCACGCGTCAGGTCATCCGCACGATCAGCAAGCGCGGGATTGGTCGCACCGTAGCGGGCAACCATTCCGCACAGCGAGGCGCCCAGCGCGCCCACAAAAGCGCTCGCGCTGCCACCACCGGGAACTGGCTCGCGCGCGGCCAGCGCCTCGGCAAAACCGCGACAGGTTTTATCCATCATCTCTTGGCTCATACGCACACGCACCTTCAAGTCATATATATCGGTCGGGCGGCAACCGCCGACCGACCGCATCGATCACATAATGGTGCTTAGTCTAGCCCATAAGTACATAAGCGTCAGCGCACCTGGCCATCGCGGATTTCTATGGCACACGATAGGCCATGCCAACGCAAACATGGGACACATGGCCAACCTTTCGAGACTCCCGAGCAGCACAAGCTGGGGCATATCTATAAGTAAGGAACCCGTTGGGGAACGGCCAGTAAGGAACCCGTTGGGGAACGGCCGCGCAACGGCCACAAGCGATGAACGGAGGCATAAGTCGCACAGTACACAGAGACATCCGCCGCCAGCGCAATCAGTACCCCAACAGCATGCGGCGCCGTGATGTCATCAGCAGACAAGGAGGACGCCACCATGATGAAAAAGACCCTATCAATCCTTTCCCTTTGCATCGCCCTCTTTGCCGCGCTCGCCCTTGTGGGCTGCGGCGGGAGCGCATCGGGCGGCGGCAGCGCCCCCAAGAGCGAGAGCAAGGAAAAGGCCCCCGTCGCCAAGAAGACCGACTACATCTGGTTTAAGGTCGAGATGCCCGAGGGCGTCGGCGTAAGCGACTCTGCCGGCAAGAATGCCGACAGGGTCCAGCTCACCTTCCCCGAAGACGAGAACGCCTCGGCCGATCGCTTTATCCCCGTTTGGAAAAAAGCGCTGACGGCCGAGGAATCCCACGCCGACCAGGCGGAAAAGAAGGGGGATACGTTCCAGTGGAAGGATGGCGGGTCCGTCGAGTATAACGGCAGGACGTGGCTCGTCGGAACATACGAGGACAACAGCGGCATCTCAACCATGCTTTTTACCGATGTTGAGCCGGGAAGCGTCTACGTCCTCATCTCGAACTTCGACCAGCACAAGAAAGAAGCCGAGGCACTCCTCAACTCCATCGAGTTCCCCGATGACATGGAAGAGGCAGTTTCCGAGGCACGCGAAGTCGAGATTTCGAGCATCGAGATCAGGTAACGGGACACCCGCACGCGCCTACGCGCACCCGCGCACATGCGCCCCATTAAAACAACGGGCGCCCAACCCGGGGAGGGCCGACAGCACCAGCCCTCCCCTCTTTTGCGCCCGAACATATTGCCACTTAACGGCGCAAATCCGGCCCTCAGAATGGGACACATGGCCCACCCTAGCGAGCCGTCCACGCGTACAGTAAAGACAGGTAATCCATGGGCGGTTACAGATCGAGGAGGACACGACCATGAAAAAGAAGGCCTTTGCGATTCTCACCCTCTGCATCAGTCTCTTTGCCGCAGTTGCCCTGGTGGGCTGCGGTGGCAGCGGCGACGCTACCGGAAGTGGCGGTGGCGGCGGGGCAGAAAAGCCAGCCGTGGATATGAGGACCGACTTCATTTGGTTTAAGGTCGAGGTTCCCGAGGGCGTCGAGATTACCGACGTTGCCGGCGACACCGCCGACAGGGCCCAGTTTAAGTTCACCGAGAGCGAGCACGCCAGTGATCGCTTCATCCCCGTCTTCGACTCTGACAAGAACGCCGACGAGCTGTTCGACTACGAGGCAAAGTGGAATGCCAGCTTTGAGTGGACCGAGAATGACCCCGTCAAGTACAACGGCAAGACCTGGCGCAACGCTTCCTACACACACTCGGGCGGCGTGACGACCGAGTACTTCACCGACGTTGACGGTGGCAGCGTGTATGTGCGCATCGACAACGTCGAGGAGCACAAGGACGCCGTCGAGACCATGATGAAGTCTCTGGAATTTGCCGACGACATCGCCGAGGCCAAGACCGAGGCCATGGACGTCAAGCTCGACGATATCGAGATCAAGCGCTGAGTAACTGGCGAGCGCAGCGGGAAACACGGGCGCAGTGCTAACAAGCGGCGGTACCCCAGCGCTTCGTACCCAGGGAGGGCCGGTAAACCGACCCTCCCTTTCTTATGCCGGTAGCCAACGAACGCGAGGATGCCGGACGCCGGAACCGCTCCAAATGTAGCAACAGTACGAAAACGACAAACACCCCAACACGTCCGCCCGCCGATTTATTGCGCCGCGCAGACAATTAAACCAGCATCTTTAAACATCTGAGCAGTATAGTGACCAAAACTATCGCATAACCGCACTCTACGAATGGAGAAGTTATGACCGAACACCACGCCATCAGCCGCCGAGCATTTACGTTGGGCCTTGGACTCGCGGCGTTGTCGCCACTTGCAAGCCTGCCCGAAACCGCGGCATTGGGCATTGGCCCACGAGCGGCATTTGCAGACGACGCTGCCACAGCGTCGGTCAGCCTCAACAATTTCGTCATTCGCCTTCGCCCCGCGGGCTATTTTCGTACCGCAAGCGTTAACGAAGACGGCAACGTCATCGGCAACGTCTGCCATCTGTTTAATGACGGCACGTCCAGCAAGCTCATCCTTGAGAACGTAACGACCAAGAATGACGATACAAACTGGTATGCTATCCGCACCTTGCTCAATTTCGAAGAGCATAAAAAGACGGGCTACAGCATTTGGTCGGTCGATGGCGACTCGGACAAAGACGGAAAGGTCATCCACGTATGGAGTGGCGAGCATGACGGCAAGCCCAGTCGCTCTTTTGCGTTCGAGCGTCAATCAAACGGAACCTATATCATCCGAGACCGCACGGTCGAGAAAGAAACCGAGAAAAAAGACATTAAGTACCTGGCAATAGAATCGAACGGCGAAGACCAGGACAACAATAAGATTTGCCATAAGAATAAGAGTAAGAGCATTCCGTGGGAGCTCGAACTTATCGGTTACGACATGAAAAAGAACGATGCCACGGTTAGCAGCCTCGACTGGATCACGTACAGCAGCTACGTCGATGGGCCATGTTGGATGAAATACGTCGACGACAACAAGTTCCTCGACGAGCTGAGCATCCCGGGCACGCACGATTCGGGCACCTGCAGCGTGGACAACGACACTGAGCCCCAATCCTCGCAAGTAAAATGCCAGCAGGATTACATTCCCACGCAGCTGCTCGAAGGCATTCGCTATTTTGATATCCGTCTCGGAAAGGGCGACAACCCTGGCATCGACCATGGGATGTACTACCTGCTCAAAAAAGACGCGTACTTTTTGCATCTTTCCGATGTCATAGGCTACTTCAAAACGTTTTTGAACGAAAACCCGACAGAAGCGCTCATCATGCTTGTATCACGAGGCAACGACGAGGCTACCGACGAAAGTGTTACGACGGCTTTCGCCAAGGTTTTGGACGACAACCCCAAACTGTTCTATACGTCGAGCCGCGTTCCCACACTGGGCGAGGTGCGCGGAAAGATCGTCCTGCTACGTCGATTTGGACTCGACGGCGACAGCGTAAGCGGCCACACGTGGGGACTCGACCTCACCGAATGGGATAACAAAATCGCAGCGCACACCGACAGCAGTTCCATGTGCCTCGTCCAAGACGCGCGGGGCTTTGAAGCCGCGGGGGAAACAGGCGACAAAGAGCCCTATTGCACCAAGGTATACGCCCAGGACAAGTACAAACTCACGGGAACCGACAAGCTCAGCTGGGTCGATAATGCGCTGAAGGAAACGACCGGGCGCACGCGCAACGAGGTAGATGTCGAGGACGATAACGGGGCCAAGGAGAAAGTCCTGGAGCGTTGCTGGTCTATCAACTACACCAGCTGCACGGGCTTGTCGCACGGAGGCAATCCTTTTACCTCGGCACGAGTAGTCAACGAGCATCTGTATAAGAGCCCGTACATCAATCCCAGCGGCATCGAGGATACAAAGTCAGATTACCTCAAGCACATTGGCATCATCGCATCCGACTTTGTTGATGCGGCGCTGGCCCGGAGCATCTACCAGCGCAATTACGATACGGAGCACAAGCAGACGGCTTCGTACTATCTCCCGTACTATCTCCCGACCCGCATGCGCATGACGTACGGCGACTCGCTGAGCGATGCCTCATTCCAGGACGGCAAGACCGTTGGCGAGGGTCATTTCCGCCTCGTCGACAGCAGCAACGTACTCAACGTGGCAGCTTCGGGCCATGCGTTTGCCATCGAATATGTGGATGTCGACGCCTTGGGCAACGAGACCGTTACGGAGCTGCGGGGCTCCGTGCCCATCGATATCGATCCACGCGCGCTGACGCCCCATTTTGAGGGACTCGAAGGCCTTAAGGCCGGCGAAGACGTGCGCGCCAAGATTGCGGCATCACTCGAGGGCAAGCTCGAAACCGACGCCTGCACGGCCCAGCTCGAGTTTGTGCACGACGCGAACGGCGCTCCGGGAACGGCGATGGCCGAGGGCGAGGCATTTACCGCGGGAACGTACTGGGTGCGCGTGAACGGTCTCTTGGGCGACGCGGCGCAGAGCTACACGCTCGCCAGCGATGGAGCCGCAAGCTTTACCGTAGCGGCCTCGGGCAGTGCAGGCGGCACCGGTAGCGGCACGGGTTCCAACGCAGACGGCGCCGACAAGAACGGCGGCGGCAACAAGAGCAAGGGCTCGACCGGAAAACTCGCCGACACGGGCGACGGCTCTGGCGTTGCCGCCGGGCTCGCTGCCGCCGCCGTGGCGACAACGGTCGCCGGCGCGGCGATGCTTGCCAATGACCGCGAAAATGTTGGGGACGACAGCGAATAGGCAAGCCCGCCTTTTAGACACATCGACTCAATTGGGGGGGGCGCAGAATACCGTTCTGCGCCCCGATTTTTACCTTAGCCCGAACACCGTTATCGGCTACATCACCATGTTCAGCGCATTCACGAACTCCTGAGCTTGGGAGCGGCTGCTCAGACTAAAGACACAGGCAGTCAACAGCCTGTTACGTAGGAAAACGTCGCGGCCCTTGATCCTGCTGACCCCCGTAATGTCCTTAAGATAAACAATCTCGGTGTGCTTGCCACCAAAAGTGCCCTTCTTGAGCACCTCGATGCGGTTAGGGTAGATCTTGACGTCTTTAAACCTACCCGAACCTTTGTCCTGGAACAGCAGCGTGTTGTTGTCCATACGCGTCACTCCCGCGGGGTTCGCTAAAACTGCCTCTATGGTCACATTTTAACCACCGCAAGGCTCCCATGCGAAGGTGCCAGACAACATAGCAATTCGTGTCCGCGCGAGGCTTTAAACTAAATGCGTTAAAGATGCATTCCACAAGAGGAAAGTGGGGCGACAGTGATGGGTGAACTAGTAAACCGTGGAGAATCGGCAATCGTGCCCGAAGGTTTTTACAAGCAGGTCTCCTCGATTCTCAACGCCGCTCGCGACAAGGCCTATACCGCCGTTAACTTTGCGATGGTTGAGGCATATTGGGAGATCGGCAAGAGTATTGTAGATGAACAGGGCGGAGAGGAGCGCGCAGCATATGGAGAGGCATTGATTGCAGGCCTCTCCAGAAGGCTTACCGCGGATTTCGGAAGAGGCTTTGGCATCGCAAACCTTCGCAATATGCGTCAGTTCTTTCTTGCGTTTCCAATTCGCGACGCACTGCGTAGCGAATTGAGCTGGACTCATTACCGCAGGTTGATGCGCATTTTCGACCCTGATGCTCGCACCTGGTACATGAACGAATGCGCCGATTCTCGTTGGAGCACGCGTCAGCTCGAACGCCAGATCAACACCATGTTCCGCGAGCGCCTACTTGCCAGCAAGGACAAGGAGGCCGTCACCCAGGAAATCCAAAAGAGCGCCCCGGCTCGTCGCCCCGAGGATATCATCCGCGACCCGTATGTACTGGAGTTTTTAGGTTTCTCGGACGATACTGCGTTTCGCGAGAGCGATCTAGAGCAGGCGCTCATCACGCATCTTCAGAAGTTCCTGCTGGAGCTTGGCCGTGGTTTCGCTTTCGAGGCGCGCCAAAAGCGCATCACCTTTGATGGGCGCCATTTCTATATTGACCTTGTTTTTTACAACTATCTGATGCGCTGCTTCGTGCTCATCGACCTTAAGACGGACGACCTTACGCATCAGGACCTGGGCCAGATGCAAATGTATGTGAACTACTACACGCGCGAGCTCATGAACGAAGGCGACAATCCGCCCATAGGCATCGTGCTCTGCGCGGACAAAAGCGATTCGATTGTCGAGTACACGCTGCCCGAAGACAACGACCAAGTGTTTGCCGCCAAATACCTGCCGTATCTTCCAAGCAAGGAAGAGCTGGCGCGCGAACTAAGCGCCGAGTACCGCGCCATCAACGAAGCGACTAATGGCGAAACGCAAGGGTAGCAGCACGTTGCGACCGAAGCCGCCGCAGCCGTCGCAGGCGCACTCGCGGTTGCGAAGCACGCTACGAAACAATACCGGTCATGGACGCCGGCAACGACATTCTAGCCGTGGCTGGCGAGCGTGACCTGACAGGCAAAGACGCGGCCTTCGTCTGATGTGGGTCCATTGGCTGCCACAGAAAAGGGCCGGTTGCAGCCGGCCCTTTAGACGATAATACCTGCGTTGCCCGCGCTTCCGAAGTGTGACTAGCTGAGGAGCGGGTTCCGCGGCACAACCTGATTTTACCCAGTGAGGAGGCTCTTTTGCAGCCGCTCCACTGTTTATTTACATCTGGCACCCTCAAACAATCAGACGGCAGCCCGCACTCCTGAGAGCCGCCCCACACCCCCGGCCATCACGTTACGGCAACAACCGGCGTTACCCCCCCTACTTCCCAAATAGCGCACCCAGCAGACCGCGGCGTTTGGGCTTCTCCTCTCGGTAGGAACCCTCGACGGCGGCTGCAACCTGGCGCGGTTGCTCGCCGCCTCCACGGCGCACGATCTGGTACAGGAAGGGCGATTTAACATATTTGACCTCGACGGGCGTGGCGTGCACGGTGCTCTCACCGGACAGATGCAGGCTCGGGTTGAGCGGCGCCACGATATGCGTCTCGCGCTTGTCGCTAAACACCACCGCGGCCGCACGGCCCGTCTGGCCGTTTACGGCAATGCGCACCTGCTCGCCATCGCGGCCGTCTGTCGCCGGACGATCGACAAAGTAGACCGGCACCATCACCAGGCCGTCCTTATGTTTGCGGGCCTTGCGCGCCCACATGCGAATGCTCTTTTTATTGAGCCCCAGTACAGCCTCGGCGTCGTTGCCCGCAACGTCGAGCGCCAACTTATCAATGACCACCTGGTCCTTGGTAGACGCATCGACTGAGACGACGCGAAAGTCACCTTCCTGCATGGCGGGATCGAACGGACCGACCTTGGCAAAGTCCCACGGCTCCAAAATGCCCATGAGGCGAACGTCCAGGTAGTTTGCCCTGGGGTATGCCCAGTCGAGCACCTCGTAGTACACCAAGGCCTCCTTGCTCAGGCCCTTGCCCGGGAAGCTCGCCATCATGCGCAAGTCCGCCAGCGCCATGGGGAAATAGAAGAGCATCATGTCGTTTTGGATCGCGTCTTCCACGTCGTGCCCGGCAAAGGCATCCGGATACTGGCGCACCAGCTGCAGCGCGTTGGCACGTGCCTGCTGCGGCGAGATTTCGCAGGGAATACCCTGCTCGGGCACATACTCCGCACCAACGCCCATGGTCAGGCGCTTGCTAAACGTCCCCGGCTTGAGCAGGTCCGCAATGCCGATCTTGTTGCCGCAGGACGGGCACTCAAACACACGCTGCGTTGACTCGCCCTCAAAGGACGCTCCGCAGAAGGGGCAAGGAATGCTCACATGCGTGGCCTCTTGGAACTCCTGCGCCGTGCCGCGATCCTCCCACAGCAGATGTTCCAAGACCGACTGATTGCGCCAGTGCGCATTGAAGAAATACCAGTCCGGGTCCTGCGGGCGCTCGAGTTGCGACACATGCGTGAGTTTGAGCAGTCCATCCACCACCGTCAACGGCGTATGGCGAATACCCAAAGCGCTCTTGGGCTCTCCGGCGTCCGCCTGCCACGGAACCACCGTGCCGCAATAGGCGCACTCAAAGCTGCGCTTAGCCTGGTGCGAGTACATAGGGCCGCCGCAGTTTTGACATTTAATGGCAAACATCTCGTCCATGGAAACGTCCTCCTTTGCACAGGGGCTGTCGACATTAAGTATGTCGAGCAAACAGGCACATGCCCATACCCATGTGGCCCAAAATGGACCACCCAGGCAGACGAGAAGGCTCGCTCGTTAGCACCGGCAGACTATTGCTGCATTTTCTGAGCATCGGTGCACGGCGCCCCCGCGCGAGCTACACTATCCCCTTAAACATGATTGTGAGGACGACCGCTATGCTATTTGTAAATCGGCTGGTACATACGCTTGTTCCCGGCAGCGAGGGCGAGCCGGTCGATGCATCTTGCCGCACCAACGCGGGCTTTGCCGCAAGCCTCATCTGCATTGGCCTCAACATCACCCTGTGCCTGGCCAAGGGCATCGCGGGCCTGCTCGCCGGCTCCGTCTCCCTCATCGCCGACGCTTTCAACAACCTCTCCGATGCCTCGAGCAACATCGTGAGCCTGCTCGGGTTCCGCCTTGCCAGCCGCCCGGCAGACGAGGGCCACCCTTACGGCCACGGCCGCTACGAGTACCTGGCCGGTCTGTTTGTCGCCGTCCTGGTTTGTGCCGTCGGCATCAACCTAATCCTCGAGTCGATCACCAAGATCATCAAGCCCTCGCCCACCGCTTACACGTTCATTTCCCTTGCGGCACTGGCTACGTCCATGCTCGTAAAGCTCTGGATGGCAGCGTTCAACCGCACGCTGGGCGACCGCATCGACTCGGAGACGCTCATCGCCACGGCACAGGACTCCAAAAACGACGTCATCACCTCGGGCTCGGTCTTGGTGGCGGCGCTTATTTCGCAGACGACAGGCTTTGACCTCGACGGCTGGGCAGGCCTGAGTGTGGGCATCTTCATCTGCATCAGCGGCATGGGCCTGGTGCGCGACGCCATCAGCCCGCTGCTGGGACAGGCACCCGACCCCAAACTCGTACAGGCAATCCGCGACAAGATCATGTCCTATCCGCAGGTCTTGGGCACACACGACCTCATGGTGCACGACTACGGCCCCGGTCGTCAGTTTGCCAGCGCCCACGTGGAGATGCCTGGCGAGGGCGACGCGTTTGAGCACCACGAGATCCTGGACACCATCGAGCACGACATCAAGCGCCAGATGGGCATCGATATCACGCTGCACTGCGACCCCATCGCCACCACCGGCGACGACCTGCGCGGCTGGGTCAAACGCGGCGTCATGCAGATCGATCCCGCGCTCTCCATCCACGACCTGCACGAGCACGACGGGTTCGTTTCGTTTGACCTGGTGCGTCCCGACGGCTTTGACATATCCGACGAGGAGCTGCTGGAGCTCGTCACGCGCATCGTGCACGAGCGCCGACCCGATGCCTCATGCGTTGTTACGTTTGACTCGGGCTTTAGTTCGCCCGAGCGACCTGCCGAGCAGCTGTAGCCCCGCTCCGCTCGTCCGCTAGTTTCCCTGCGCGCCCGAGATACCGTTTTGTAGGGCGTTCCAGGCACCCGTCGCCATGTCGCCCAAGTTCTGCGCGGTATCGCCCAGGTTTTGTGCCGTATCGCCCAGCTCTTGTGCCTTGTCTCCCAACTCCTGTGCCTTGTTGCTCAAGTCCTCCAGCGTATTGGAGCTCGAGCTGTCGGTACCGCTTTGGCCGCCGGACGAGTTGCCCGAGCTGTTCTTGTGCGTGAGCTGAACCTCCAGGTTGCCGTTGTCGTTATAGTAGGCATTCGTAACAACCCAGTTGGAATCGATGACGGGCGTTGAGCCATCGTCGGTCAGGATCACGGCGTTCGAAAGGTCGGCTCCGCGCGACTTGAGGAGCTTCTTGGCGTTGGACCAGTACTGCCCCGGGATATCGCTCAGATCGACAGTGCCAGACGAGGCGGACTCGGTTTGCTCGGCAGTGGTATCGGCCGTTGAGCTCCCTCGCTTGTTGAGCATGCCCGACACAATGGCAAACACAACCGACAGCGCAAAGAAGATCGCCAGTACGATGAGGATCTTCTTGATCACGCTCGACGAACGCGACGTTTTCCTCTCTTCGTCCTCGCCATATTGCGGAATCGACTTGGGGTACTCGCGATACGGCTCGCGCGACTCGTAGCGAGGCTGCGCCGTGCGAGGCATATACGTCGTCTGTTGAGGCTGCGGAATGGGATTCTGCGGCAGGTCATCATAGGGATTCGACGTCGAGGCGGCATAAGAATCCTGCGGCGCGTATTCAAACGGGTCCGGAGCTGCGTTGCCATAGGGGCCTTGCGAAGATGCAGCGTAAGAATCCTGCGCCGAGTCGCCATAGCCCATAACCCGGGTGGGCTCGGCAGAAGGCTGCGTCGCGGCGGGGTCGGTATAGCCGGGGTTGGGAACAACGCGGGTCGCATCGGCGCTATCGCCAGCCTGCGCGGAACCGTAACCGCCCATCACGGTTGTCTTGTCCTGATCCATGCAGCGATTCCTTTCCGTCGCCTGTAAGCATCAAGTTATCCATGCATTCTACCCGCGCAAAAGCCTATGATGGGCAGAGTCCGTCGGTATCTACAAGACATGCGCGGGCCTAAGGATCAAAAAGCCCCGCAGGGCCTTGTGGGCACGGCGGGGCGGGCAAGCGGCTATGAGCAGCAGGCTTAGAACAGGCCGGTGATGTTGCCGTCGTTGTCGACGTCGATGTTCTCGGCCGCGGGAACCTTGGGCAGGCCGGGCATGGTCAGAACGCTGCCGGTCAGCGCGACCACAAAGTGGGCACCGGCGGAAACCTTGAGCTCGCGCACGGTGATGCGGAAGCCCTCGGGAGCGCCCAGGGCCTTGGCGTTGTCGCTAAAGCTGTACTGCGTCTTGGCGACGCACACCGGCAGGTTGCCAAAGCCATTCTCGCGCAGCTCGGCGAGCTGGCGCTTGGCGGCCGGCGTAAAGTCAACGCCGTCGGCGCGGTAGACCTTGGTGGCAACGGCCTCGAGGGCATCGGCCACATCGGCGCCGTCCTCGTAGGCAAACTTGAGCTCGCTCGGTTGCTCGATCAGGCGCATGACCTCATCGGCCAGCTCGAGCGCGCCCTCGCCACCCTTGGCCCAGACCTCGGAAAGCTTAACGTTGACGCCGAGCTTCTGGCACTCGGACTCGATAAGCGCAAGCTCGGCCTCGGTGTCCGTCGGGAAGCGGTTGATGGCGACCACGCAGGGCAGACCATAAACGTTCTGGATGTTGTCGACATGACGCAGCAGGTTGGGCATGCCGGCTTTGAGTGCCTCGAGGTTCTCCTCGTTGAGGTCGGCCTTGGCGACGCCACCGTTGTACTTCAGCGCACGAGCGGTCGCAACGACCACGACGGCGCTGGGGCGAACGCCCGTCATGCGGCACTTAATGTCGAGGAACTTCTCGGCTCCCAGATCGGCACCAAAGCCGGCCTCGGTAATGGCAACATCGCCAAAGCGCATCGCCATACGCGTGGCCATGATAGAGTTGCAGCCGTGGGCAATGTTGGCGAAGGGACCGCCGTGGACAAACGCGGGCGTGCCCTCGAGCGTTTGCACCAGGTTGGGCTTGAGCGCGTCCTTAAGCAACGCGGCCATGGCACCCTGGGCCTTAAGGTCGCGGGCACGGACGGGCTCGCCGGCAAAGCTATAGCCGACGACAATCTCGCCCAAGCGTTCCTTGAGGTCGCTGATGCTCGTAGACAGGCACAGAATTGCCATGACCTCGGAGGCAACGGTGATATCGAAGCCGTCCTCGCGCGGCACGCCCTGGGCCTTACCGCCAATGCCGTCGATGACGTGGCGCAGCTGACGGTCGTTCATATCGACGACGCGCTTCCAAGTGATGCGCTTAACGTCAATACCGAGCTGATTGCCCTGCTGGATGTGGTTATCAAGCATGGCGGCCAGCAGGTTATTGGCGGCACCGATAGCGTGGAAGTCGCCGGTAAAGTGCAGGTTGATATCCTCCATGGGGATGACCTGAGCCCAGCCGCCGCCGGCAGCACCGCCCTTGACGCCAAAGACGGGACCAAGCGAAGGCTCACGCAGGGCCACGGCGCTCTTGATACCGCGACGACGCAGGCCATCTGCCAGACCGATGGTCGTGGTGGTCTTGCCCTCGCCTGCGGGCGTTGGGTTGATAGCGGTCACGAGGACAAGCTTGGCCTGGTGATCAGTCGGCTCGTTGAGCAGTGAATAGTCGACCTTAGCCTTGTCGAAGCCGTACGGAATCAGGTGCTTAACGTCGACGCCGGCGTTCTTGGCCACCTCGGTAATAGGCAGTGGCGTGACAGAACGTGCGATTTCGATGTCAGTAGGCATGGGCGGTCCTTTCGTTACCGAATGAGAAAAAGACCAATTCAGCATAGCACGGGCGCGCAATAGTAAAACGCCCATAACCGATGAACGGCGATATGTTTACCCGATGCCCAGCGATAGTCCAACAGCCCGCCAAAACAAAGCGCCCTAAACGGTAGGTTCAATCCCCAGGTGCTCAAAGGTGCGAAGGGTTGCCTGACGGCCCTGCGGCGTACGAATCATCAACCCGCACTGCAGCAAATAGGGCTCATAGACATCCTCGAGCGTGCCCGGGTCCTCGCCCACCGCGCTGGCAAGGGTCGTAAGTCCCACGGCACGACCGGAGAACGTCTTGGCAAGCGTCTCCAAGATACGAATATCCATCCAGTCCAGACCGAGCTCGTCGATCTCGAAGAACTCGAGCGCCTGACGGCAGATATCGAGCTCAATGGGACCGTTGCCGCGCACCTGTGCATAGTCGCGCACGCGCTTGAGCAGGCGGTTGGCAAGACGTGGCGTACCGCGCGAACGCGAGCCGATCTCGAGTGCACTGGGATGATCGATCGTCACGCCCAGGATAGTCGCCGAGCGCGTCACAATCTGCGCGAGCTCCTCGACCGTGTAGTAATCCAGGCGATATGAAATGCCAAAGCGGTCGCGCAACGGGCCTGTCAACATGCCTGAGCGGGTCGTTGCCGCTACCAGCGTAAATTTGGGAATATCCAGGCGAATCGAGCGCGCCGCCGGACCCTTGCCAATCACGATATCGAGGGCAAAGTCCTCCATCGCGGGGTACAGGACCTCCTCGACCGAACGGTTGAGGCGGTGGATCTCGTCGATAAACAGCACATCACCCGGCTGCAAGTTAGTAAGGATGGCCGCCAGGTCGCCCGTGCGCGCGATGGCAGGGCCACTCGTGGTCTTGATCTGAGCGCCCAGCTCGTTGGCGATAACGGTGGCCAGCGTGGTCTTGCCCAGGCCCGGAGGACCCGAGAAAATCACGTGGTCGAGCGTCTCGCCACGGCTCTGCGCCGCTTCGATCAACACGCGCAGGCTCTGCTTGATGTGCTCCTGGCCACAGTAATCGTCCAGGCGCTGGGGGCGCAAAGTGCGGTCGACATCGAGGTCCTCGGCCGTCAGCCCCGAGCCCACCATGCGCTCGCCGTGCGCCATGGATGCCGCCGGCGAGTTGCCGGGCGTCGCCCACAGGTCCTGAGAGTCATCGGCTTCCCACATCACGCATCCATTCCAAGTCGCTTAAGCGCCGCGCCGAGCAAATCCTCGACACGCATATTCTGCCCATCATACCCGCTCAGGGCAACATCGGTCTCCTGCGGGCTAAAGCCCATGGAAAGGAGTGCCGCACGGGCATCGTCGATCGCCGAGGGAGCGGCAGCGGGCACGGGCATCGCAACCTGTCCGGGAATCACGTCGACCGGCACAAAGCCCTTATCCTTGGCAAAGGTGCTCTTGAGTTCCAGGATCAGGCGCTGAGCTGTCTTTTTGCCCACACCGGGTACCTTGGCCATGCCCCTGTCGTCCTCGGCCATCACCAGCGAATACAGCTGCCCCACGGTATAGGTGGAAAGCACGGCAAGCGCCAGGCGCGGGCCAACGCCCGAGACGGACACGAGCCGGTCGAACATCGTGCGCTCATCCTTTGAGGAAAAACCGAAAAGTGTCATGGCGTCCTCGCGCACCTGCATACGCGTGTAGAGACGGACCTCGCCACCGGGCGTCGGCAACGTGGCCGCAGTGCTGCCCGAAATGCCGAGCTCAAAGCCAACGCCCGACACATCGACGACAGCAGAGCTCATCGTGGCCTCGACAAGCGTTCCGTGGAGCTGGGAAATCATCAGTATCCGGTTCCTCTCTGTTGATAGAACTCGCCACCGGTGAGGGCGCGGGTGCGGCTGAGGTTTACGTGGCAGATGGCGCAGGCCAGGGCATCGGCGGCATGGTCGGGATGCGGGTCGTGGTCGAGCTGTGTGAGCGTGCGTACCATGTAGGCGACCTGCCGCTTGTCCGCGGCGCCGGTGCCCACCACAGCCTGTTTGATCTGCATAGGCGTGTACTCGCCAATCTCGAGCGCGCACTCCGAAAGCGCCACAAGCGCAGCACCGCGGGCATGCGCCGTGGGGATGGCCGAACGAACGTTGGCGCCAAAGTAGATGCTCTCGACAGCAGCCGTGTCGGGTCGATAACGCTCGACGACATCCTTAAGGTCATGGGCGATATGCGACAGGCGCACCGCGAGCGGACTGCCCGCGCTGGTCTCGATGCAACCGTAGGCACGGCAGCGAACCTCGCCGCGCCGCTCCTCGATAATCCCCCAACCCGTATGGGCCAAACCGGGGTCGATGCCCAAGATAACCAAGCTAACCTCCCCTCGCCACAAGCACAGCGCAAGACAAGGCCCCGCGCATCATTCACGAACGTCTGTTCTAGAATAACACAACAGCGACCGTATCTAGCAAGCAAGGTTGAACCATAGGTTGAGCATAAGTCAGACACTATGACCCAATCCAGGGGCACGGAAACGACAGGAGCCCCCGCTCGTGACCGCGGGTCG
>NZ_WQPL01000027.1 GCF_018785245.1 Collinsella aerofaciens
GGTGGACGGCACCGAGCCGTACGCTTGAACTGAGAAGGGGGAGGCCTCGCGGCCTCCCCCTTTTTTGCGTTTACCGGGCAACATTCCTTCTGCAATTAAATCAATTTAATCATCCACCGCTGAATATAGACGTTCACCGTTCTTTGGTCGGTTCTCTGTTCTCAATGGACTAATATTTGCTTTAGCGCACTGCTGCGCTTGTCCTGTTTTACACGGGTCGTTTTATTGATTGTGACGGAAGGACTCACATGGCAGATGTTCATGAGCTGCTTGATACTTGGATTGCCAATGTCAAGGACGAGGAGCTCCTCGCTGAGCTCAACACGATGAAGGAGCAGGGTGATGAGGACGCCATCACCGACGCTTTCTTCCAGGATCTCGCCTTCGGTACTGCCGGCCTTCGCGGCACTATCGGTGCGGGCACTAACCGTATGAATATCTATACGGTCGGTCGTGCGACCCAGGGATTCGCTGACTACCTCAATGCGACCTTCGAGCATCCGACGGTCGCCATCGCTCGCGATAGCCGCAATAAAGGTGAGCTGTTCGTCAAGACGACGGCTGCCATTCTTGCAGCAAACGGCGTGACTGCCCTCGTGTATCCCAAGATTTCTCCCGTGCCGACGCTCTCCTGGGCCGTCCGCGACCTTAAGTGCTCCGGTGGCATTTGCATGACCGCTAGTCATAATCCGGCGCCTTATAACGGCTATAAGGCCTATGGCCCCGACGGCTGCCAGATCACCAGCGAGGCCGCCGATGCAATTTCTAAGGCTATCGCCGAGACCGATACGTTCACCGGCGTGAAGTCCATGGACTTCGATGAGGCTCTTGAGCAGGGTCTGGTCAAATGGATCGATGACTCGTGCCTCGAGCGTTATTATGACGCCGTTCTCGCCCGCGGCGTGACCAACCTTTCTGCCGAGGAGATCGCTGGCGCTCCGCTTAAGCTCGTCTACACTCCGCTCAACGGCACCGGCCTCATTCCCGTCACGACGGTGCTCGAGCGCGCTGGCATCACCGATGCCACGGTTGTTCCCGAGCAGAAGGAGCCTAACGGCGATTTCCCGACCTGCCCGTATCCTAACCCCGAGATTCGTCAGGCCATGCAGAAGGGCATTGACCTGTGCGAGCAGGTTCACCCCGATCTGCTGCTTGCAACCGATCCTGACGCCGATCGCGTTGGCGTTGCCGTTAAGAATGGCGATGACTATCTGCTGCTGACCGGCAATGAGATGGGCGTTCTGCTGCTCGACTATATCTGCAAGACCCGCGCTGCTCGCGGTGAGGACCTCACTAAGAAGGTTGCTGTCACTACTATCGTTTCTTCCGCCATGGTTGACGCTCTGGCCGTCGAGTACGGTTTTGAGCTCCGCCGCTGCCTGACGGGCTTCAAGTACATCGGCGACATCATTACTTCTCTTTCCGATGCTGGCGAGGTCGATCGCTTTATCTTCGGTTTTGAGGAGAGCTACGGCTATCTGGCCGGCGACCACGTGCGCGACAAGGACGCCGTGAGCACTTCGCTTCTGATTTGCCAGATGGCGCAGTATTACAAGCTCCAGGGAAAGAACCTTGCCGACGCGATGCACGAGCTGTACGAGAAGTATGGCTACTATCACAACAAGACGATTTCGCTGAGCTATCCGGGTGCTGAGGGTGCGGCAAAGATGGCCGGCATCATGGCCGGTCTGCGCGAGAACCCGCCCGCGGAGCTCGCCGGTTCCAAGATTGAGGCCGTCGTTGATTACAACACCTGCGTGAACGGCCTGCCGAAGGCTAACGTCATTGAGTTCGATCTTGAGGGTGGCAACAAGGGTATTGTTCGTCCTTCCGGCACCGAGCCCAAGATTAAGCTGTACATCTTCGCTAAGGGCGCGGATGCCGCCGAGGCTGATGCCGCACTTGACGCGATCGAGGAGTCCGGTCGCAAGCTGCTGGCATAAGGTATTTAAGAGTCTATAGCTATAGATGGGCTAAAGAGGGGATCTCGGATGCGAGGTCCCCTCCTGTTTTTAACCAGCCAGCCGAGAGTACTTATATGTGTAGGAAATGTGTACGCCCAGATTCCCGCCCGCGGGGCCCCTCCGGTCTGGCAATATATCTCCTTGCCGCGCGGCCCGGTGCAACCGGATCAGCCGCGGGGCGTGCACCTTG
>NZ_WQPL01000028.1 GCF_018785245.1 Collinsella aerofaciens
CTCCACCGTTCCTTCAACTGGGAAAATGCCGCCCCCGGGTCCCGGATGGGGCCTCGGGGGCGTTCGGCTAACTGCGGGAACGGCCTATTTGCTCAATGTGTTCGGCTGAGATCGGAAATCAACCTTCCTCTTTTACCTCTCTTTTACCAGTAAACGTCTCAGTCAATCATCTCAACCTGTAACATCTGCAGGCCGTAATCCCCTCCAGATGTTACAGGTTGAGACAAAGATACAAGAACGGCCCCAGCGACAGCGCGGACAGCCCATTCTTTATTAGTCCTCTCGAACGGTCTCCAACAGATAATCGCGCATGTACGGAATTGCAAACGAAACACAGCCATAGCCCGCGGGCTCAATCAACCCCGCATCGATCAGACGCTTGCGATATGACCCAACTTTGTTCGCCGACAAACCCATCTTCTTGGCGATATCGCCGTTGGCGATATCGACGCCCTCGCATTGAGCCATCGCCGCGAGATACTGAAACTGCCGTTCCGACACCCTGCGCAGCGCTGGGGCAATCACCATAGCATTAAAGCTATCAAGAGCCGCCTGGATACCCTTACGAGCCGCCTCTTCGCTCACGCTCTCCGCCCCACTGCGCGCAGCAACCTGCCAAGCGTAATATCCGACCAGCTGGACCATAAAGGGATAGCCTGCCGAAGCTTTTGTTAATAGCTCAGCGGCACCTTTGTCGAGCTCCTTGCCCGCTCGTCTCATCGTATCCTCAAACGATCCGCCAACTTCAAAATCGGAAAGCCGAGTAAGTTCAACATGTTTGGCTCGCTGAAGGAACGTCAACGTATCATCCACCACCACGCCATCTACCGATGTCGGCAGCCCGGCGAAAGCGAAAGCGACATTCGCTCCTTGGCGGATCAAGAGCTGCATCTCATTGCCTAGCTCGCGCATTTCCTCAGTTGAGGCATCCTGGATCTCGTCGAGCGTAATGAGCAGACCACCGCGCTTCGCAGCATCGTACATCGCCTCGCCCAGATGAGAGGCCGACTTCGACATCTCCATGGAGCCAAGGCTGACCCCTAAAATCGATGGGGAAATCGAGATTGATTCAAGACGAACGTTTCGCTGCAGAGCCTCGAGGATTCTATTGCAAAAACCAGCATTGGAGGCAACATCAACGACCTCGAATCCTTTTTTGCGTGCAAGGTCACCCAATGCATTAAGGAGCACCGTTTTACCTGTGCCTCGGACGCCCGAGATGCGCATGAGTCGATCGGGGGCACCAGGACCATTCTCAAGCCTTGATTATCAACTTCATCCGAACACCTCCCACATTCATCCGCACATGTGCGGATGAATGTGGGAACCCGATACCCTGA
>NZ_WQPL01000029.1 GCF_018785245.1 Collinsella aerofaciens
GGGCGCCGCTGACCGGTGGACGGCACCGAGCCGTACGCTTGAACTGAGAAGGGGGAGGCCTCGCGGCCTCCCCCTTTTTTTGCGTTTACGGGCTCTTGTCTCACATAGTAGCTGTGTTTTATAACCCTCGTTTGTCGCATCTTCTGTGAACGGGCTACAATAACTTAGTCTGTGCGATATGGAGGTGAACATGGCTGAAGCTGGTATCGGCGTTGATATCGTCGAGATTTCCCGTATGAAATCAATTCTTGAAAAGACGCCGTCGTTTGCTCGGCGTGTGTTTACCGAAGAAGAGCGTGCGTATTGTGATGCATCATCGCGTCCCGCTGCTCACTATGCCAGCCGCTTTGCTTCGCGCGAGGCTGTACTTAAAGCTCTCGGCACGGGTTTTAGTCAAGGCGTTGGTCGCAAGGATGTTTCGGTTACGCGTGATAAACTCGGCAAACCGAAAGCGCTGCTTTCGGGCCGTGCTCTCGAGATCGCTCAAGAGCTGGGTGTTGTTGAGGTCGCTCTTTCCATTACGCTTACAGGAGACTTAGCCGTTGCGAATGCCATCGCGATTACCGAAGATGCTCGGCCTAAGCCAAAAGAGGAAAAGGTGAGTACCAAGAAACGCGTAGCGCAGACATTTAAAGAGGCTCGCTCTGTTTTAGATGAGCTTGAGCAGCTGCAGAATTCAGCATTGACGGAGCACCTGGGCGATGCTTCGCAAGATACGCTAGGAGCATAGATGAAACCGGTTTTGAGTACCGAAGAAGTCGTTCGTCTCGAGGATATCATCGAACGCGAAGGGACTTCGAAGGCCGAGCTTATGGAGCTCGCGGGTGAGTTTGCCGCCAACGAGGTCTTGAAGCTCAATCCCGATCGGGTTCTCGTTCTGGTCGGTTTTGGTAATAATGGCGGCGACGGTTGGGTTGCCGCCGATATTCTGAGCCATAAGGGTGTGGACGTCGATATCGTTTCTCCGGTTGAGCCGGATGAGATTCCTGCTGCTCTGGCACGTCATGTTGCTCGTCGTACTGCCGGCCGCGATGTGCACGTTTGCGTTGGCCCCTCGCGTGACGAACTCGAGGTTTTGATCGATAAGGCCGATGTTGTTGTCGATGCCATTTTTGGTACCGGTTTCCACGGGAATCTGCGTGCGCCGTTCTCCATCTGGATTCCTACGGTCAATGAATGCGCCGATTGTGTCGTATCCATTGATGTCCCCTCGGGCCTGAATGCCGAGACGGGCGTTGTTGATGACGACTGCATTCGTGCCGAGCATACGGTGACGATGATTGCGCCCAAGATTGGTCTGTATAGCGCTGATGGCCCTGAGTATGCTGGCGATTTGATCTGCGGCAATCTTTACGACCGTCTTGACGAGGTCATCGATGATGTCGACCACGCCGCCGAGATTGTCGAGCCCGGTGACTTAGTTGATTACTTTGCTCCACTTCCTACGAATATCGATAAGTATTCCCGTGGCTCTGTGCTTATTGTCGCCGGATCTGCGCAATATCCTGGTGCTGCCATTATGGCGGCCAAGTCTGCAGCTCGCGCGGGTGCTGGTTACGTGGCAGTCGCGGCTCCTGACGCCTGCGCTAATCTTATTCGCATGGCACTTCCTTCGATTCCCGTTTTTGCTATTCCGTCTGATTCCCGCGGCTCCTTTGGCGCCGCTGCGCGCATGACGGTGTGCGAGATTGCAAAGAAGTACAGCTGCGTACTGTGCGGTCCCGGTATGACGACGTCTGCCGGCGCTATGCAGGTGGTTTCGGGCTTGCTCGAGCTTGATGTACCGCTTATTTTGGATGCCGATGCACTCAACTGCCTTGCTAAGATTGCCATTGACGGTATTGATAGTAACCCCGAGATGTATCGTCGCGAGCAGCCGTTGGTTATGACGCCGCACTATCGTGAGCTTTCGCGTCTGGTTGCCGGTGACGAGGTGAACGACCTTGGTACCGCGATTGCAGCCGCGCAGAAGGTTGTCTGGGCTGCAGGCTCCGACAATCTGGTGGTCATTGCCAAGGGGCCGACGACGGCTATCTGTGGCGTTGAGCGTGTGCTGCTGCCACTTTCGGGTCCGGCTTCTCTGGCAACTGCCGGTTCGGGTGATGTTCTCGCGGGTATTTTGGCCGGCACGCTTGCCACCATGCGCGACGAGATGGATCGTTGGGAGTTGCTGTATTCGTACGCCGTCGCACTTCACAGCTACGCCGGTTTTGCCGCGGCGACGGAGTATGGTGAGAAGAGCGTTATCGCGACCGATCTTATCGACTTGATTGGTCCTGCCATGGAGCTGGCAGCAAAGGATGCGCTCGAAGATCTGGGAATCATGGACGAAGGGTCGGATGACTAATCATGAATAAAGCCGATTTGACGCGCTGGTCCTGGGTCGAGATCGACCGCGGGGCGCTCCGTCGCAACACGAGGGCCTATAAGAACTTGTTGAATCCACGTCAGCGCTTGTGTTGCGTGGTCAAGGCCGATGCTTATGGTCATGGAGCTGTTGAGTGCGCCAAGATCATGTATTCGGCTGGTGCCGACATGTTTGCCGTGGCGACGGTTAACGAGGGCGTTGAGCTCCGACAGGGCGGGATTACGAAGCCCATCCTCATCCTAAGCGAGCCGCCTATCGAGGCCATTCCGACGTTGCTCGAGTTTGATATCATGCCCTCGGTCTATACGTCTGACTTTGCTCTTGCGTATGGCGAATGTGCCGTCGCGGCGGGCAAGGTGGGCAAGTATCATCTCGCCATCGAGACAGGTATGAATCGTATCGGCGTACACTACACGCAGGTGCTCGACTTTGTGCGCGGTATTAATTTCCATCGCGGTATTCAGTGCGACGGCGTATTTACGCACTTCGCCACGGCCGATGAACCTTCGGGCTGGGACTACAAGCTGCAGTGTCAGCGCTTTACCGAGGCCGTTCAGGCCATTAAGGATGCGGGTTTTGAGTGCGGTATCGTGCACTGCGCCAACACGCCGTCCTCGATGCTCGACCCCTCGATGCATTTTGATATGATTCGCGCCGGCGTTGGCTTGTATGGCATGCAGCCGTGCGAGCTGAGTGGCCGCGTGATGCAGCTTGATCCCGTTATGAGCGTCCATGCGCGCGTGATGCGCGTGGCACACCCTGCGATGGGTGAGGGCGTGGGCTACGGTTTTACCTACCGCGTACCGCGTACGCGCGTTCAGATCTGCACGCTGCCGATCGGTTATGCCGATGGCCTATCGCGTACGCTTTCCAATCGTATGGATGTGCTGTATCGCGGCGAGCGTGTGCATCAGGTTGGCAATATCTGCATGGACCAGTTTATGGTCGCCATTCAGTCCAACCCGGCACACGAGATTCCCGAGGCCGAGTATGGTGACGAGATGATCATTGTCGGCCGCGATGGCGATGCCGAGATCACTATGGACGAGATGGCCCGACTGCGCGGAACGATTAACTACGAGGTCGCCTGCGGCTTTGGCATGCGTCTCGACAAGGTCTACGTGTAGGAGCCGCTATGGGCGTCATGCACATCCCCGGCCATACCCATCAGGCACCACGTGAGGTCGCACTCGAGGAAATTGAGGCCGTTCTGGGCGATTGTCACCTCTGCCAGCTCTACCAGTCGCGTTACAATATCGTGTTTGGCGTGGGAAACCCCCGCGCTCGCGTGATGTTTATTGGTGAGGCGCCGGGCCGCAATGAGGATTTGCAGGGCGAGCCCTTTGTGGGGGCGGCAGGCGAGGACCTCAACGGCATTTTGTCGCTGGCGGGCCTCAAACGCGAAGACGTCTACATTGCCAACGTGCTTAAGTGCCGCCCGCCGGGAAACCGCAATCCGCGTCCCGAGGAAGTGTTGGCTTGCTCGCCGTTTTTGCGTGAGCAGATTCGAAGCATCTGGCCCGATATTATCGTGACGCTCGGCAACCCCGCGACGCACTTTGTGCTTAAGACCGAGATTGGCATTACTAAGCTGCGCGGCAGGTTCCACCAGATGGGGCATTTTGTAGTAATGCCCACGTTCCATCCGGCAGCAGCGCTGCGCAATCCGGCGTGGCAGGAGCTGCTGGAGGAAGACTTTAAGATGCTGGGCGACTATCTGGAGCGACATCCCGCACCAGAGGACGCCTCGGAATAATAAGGAGCATATATGTCCCTGGAGCGCCTGGGGGTAGGTACTTACAAAACGACTTGCGCTGCCGATACGGAGTACTTTGGCGAGCTAATTGCACCGTGCCTTGAGGACGGCGATGTGCTCATCCTGACCGGTGGCCTGGGAGTGGGCAAAACTCACTTTACCAAGGGCGTCTCGCGCGGGCTGGGCGATGGGCATATGGTTACGAGCCCTACGTTTGCGCTCATGGCCGTTCACGATCAAGGTCGTATTCCGCTGTTTCACTTTGATCTATACCGCCTGGAGCATGCCTACGAGCTCGAGGATACGGGCATTTTCGATGTGCTGGGCTATGAGGGTGCTTGCCTGCTGGAATGGGGCGAACAATTCCAGGACGAGCTGACGGATGAGTATCTTTCGGTGACGCTCAAGCGTGATGAGGGCGACAGCGATGTGCGAACGATAACGCTTGAGGCGCACGGTGACCGCGCAATGGAGCTTTCCCATTTGATTGATAGGGCTGTACAAGATGAGCTTGCATAACGACAACGCGCTGGTGGTGGCGCTCGATACCTCGACCGACATGCTTGCCTGCGCGGCAAGCTGGATTGATGGGCAGACGGGCGAGACGAAGCTCGTGAGTGGCGACCACATGTGTCGCCGTCACGCCAACGTTGAGCTCGTGAATACCGTTGATGGCGTGCTGGCTCAAGCCGGTCTGGATCGCAGCGATGTTGGTTACTACGTGGTCGGCCGCGGCCCGGGGTCGTTTACGGGTGTGCGCATCGGCATCTCCACTGCCAAGGGCCTCGCGCGCGGTGCCAATGTTCCACTGCTGGGCGTGTCGACGCTCGACGCTTGCGCTTGGACGGCGTGGAAGGCTGGCGTGCGCGGCAAGCTTGGTATCTTGGCCGATGCTATGCGCGGTGAGGTATATCCGGCGCTGTATATGCTGGTCGATGAGGGTCCCGAGCGTCAATTTGAGCGCGAACACGTGGTCAAGGCCGCCGTGGCGCTCGATGAGTGGCGCCAAGCGGCGGACTGGGACCAGGTTCAGCTGACCGGTGACGGTCTCGTGCGCTATGGCAAGCTGCTGGGTGGGGACGAGACCGCTCGCTGCGTGGAGCGCGACCTGTGGTGGCCTTCGGGCGAGGGCTTGCTGCTCGCGCACGCTGCGGGTGACGGCGATCCGGCTCGCGTCCTGCCGATTTACACGCGCCTTTCGGATGCCGAGGAAAACGAGCGCAAGCGTCTTGGTCTTGCCGAGAGTGCGCAGAGCGAAATTACGGGCGTTGCCGATGAGCTCGCCGGTCGTCATCTGCAGTTCCGTCCCATGGGCGCGGCGGATGCCGAGGGCGCGAGCGCGCTAGAGGCTGCCTGCTTTGAAGGTGCCGGACACGAGGCGTGGACGCCGGGCATGTTCCTGTCCGAACTGGGCGAGGACGTCGCTGCGCCGCGTAGTTGGTGGGTGGCACACGACGACGGCAAGCTGCTGGGCCTTGCCGGCGGTATGGTCTTGGACGGTGATGTGCAGATTCTGGATGTCGCCGTCGATCCGGCACATCGCCGTGAGGGCATTGCCCGCAAGCTGCTGTCGCACGTGAGCTATGATGCCCAGATGCTCGGCTGCACCACGGCTTCGCTCGAAGTCGAGGACGGCAATGAGGGCGCGATTGCGCTTTATAACGCTCTGGGCTTTACCGAGGCAGGACGGCGCCGCGGCTACTATGGTGCCGGCAAGGATGCCATCGTCATGACGGCTCCGCTGCCCCTGGTGCTTCCGGTCGACAATGCTTCGCCCGAGCCGACGGCGGCAGAGCAGCGCGTATGGCCGCTGCCTGCGCCCGGGCGCTCCGAGGGGGAGCGTGCCGAAATTGAGCGCCGCCGCCTGGTGCTCGCTATCGAGAGTTCCTGCGACGAGACGGCCGTGGCGATTATCGATGCGGATGGCAATATGCTGGCCAACCAGGTATCGACACAGATTGATTTTCATGCCCGCTTTGGCGGCGTGGTGCCCGAGATCGCCTCGCGCAAACACGTTGAGGTGATTGTGAGTGTCGTGGATGCGGCGCTCGAGGATGCCGCAGCATCGCTTGGTCTTGAGGGTGGAGCCATTGCCCCCAGCGAGCTTGCCGCCGTGGGCGTGACACAGGGTCCGGGCCTGGTGGGCGCCCTCGTGGTGGGCGTTGCCTTTGCCAAAGGCTTTGCCTACGCTGCCGGTAAGCCGCTCGTATGCGTCAACCATCTGGAGGGGCACCTGTTTGCCAACTTGCTGGCGCAGCCCGACCTCAAGCCGCCGTTCATCTTCACGCTTGTCTCGGGCGGGCACACCATGCTCGTGCACGTGAAGGCGTGGGGCGACTACGAGGTGCTCGGTGAGACGCTCGACGACGCCGTGGGCGAGGCCTTCGACAAGGTGGCCAAGGCGCTGGGCCTGGGCTATCCCGGTGGCCCCATCATCTCTAAGCTGGCCGAGACGGGCAACCCCAAGGCGATCGATTTCCCCCGTGCGCTTAACAGCAGGGGGGACTACCGCTTCTCGCTTTCGGGCCTCAAGACGGCGGTGACGCTCTACATCGAGCAAGAGACCAAGGCCGGGCGCACGATTCACCTTCCCGATCTGGCGGCTTCGTTTGAGGCAGCTGTCTTTGACGTGCAGTACAAGAAGGCCAAAAACGCACTGCACGCTACCGGATGCAAGGAATACTGCATCGGTGGCGGCGTCTCGGCCAACCCGCATCTGCGCGAGATGATGATCAAGAAGCTTGGGCGTCAGGGGATTCGCGTAACGGTGCCGCCCTTGTCTGCCTGTACCGATAACGCAGCCATGATCGCGGAGGTCGCCCGCCGTAAATTCGACCGAGGTGAAATCTCGCCGTTCGACGTCGACGCCGATCCGAACATGACGCTGTAGCTGGTACGGCGCGGTCCCCGGACGGAGGGGCCGGATATAAGGTTTCCTGCTCTACAGTCCTGCGCAAGACGAAGGCCACATTAAGTGGCCTTCTTTGCGTGCGGAACTCGCGATAAACCTTATATCCGGCCCCTCCGTCCGGGGACCTTTCTGTATCGATATAGCTTCTGGGCTGGTTTGGCGTCGACAACGTCCAGCAAGGTTAACAAGCCAGCGTCGAATTTCCAGCGTTCTTTAGCTGAAAGAAAAAGTTGGCGTGCGGAGCTTTGCTCCGCATTTGGGATGGGAGCCCCTGAGAGCCGCGGGAGCCGGGCGGCGCATATGAACTTTATCGCGAGTTCCGCACGCAAAGGAAAGCACTTAATGTGCTTTCCGTCTTGCGCAGGACTGTAGAGCAGGAAAGTTCATATGCGCCGCCCGGCTCCCGCGGCTCTCAGGGGCATCTCTCATGCAAAAACTGTCGTGGGGTAAAGTCCGAGGTCAGTGGCGTTTTATACCGAGAAATCCAAAAAAGTTGAAAATTCATTACAAATTTGCGTTGACTTTAGGTAACTAAAGTTTCATACTCCTTTTCAACCACTGGGGGATGTGAACACGCACGGATCGTTCGCATCATGATTGAAGAGGATTTCTTAGACATGTTCACGCATCAGCTAAACATTATCAGCGTAGTAATTATCTGATGCGGGTTAGCACATACAGCTAGCCCGTACGATAACGGGCGGCTGATGAAGATGAGGGCCGTCGAGCGCAACCGACGGCCCTCATTTTTTATGTCTAGGAAGTTCTTTTTAGAGGAGGAAATGTAATGAACGGAGTTTTGCTCATGGTTGTGGCCGCGGCGGTGCTCGCCTGCGGCTATCTGGGCTATGGCCGCTGGCTGGCCAACAAGTGGGGCGTTGACAAAGAGGCCCTCACGCCGGCCAAGCGCATGAAGGACGGCAAGAGCTTCTCGCCCGTCTCCGCCTTCACCGCGTTCTCGCACCAGTTCAGCTCGATCTGCGGTGCTGGCCCTGTCACGGGTACGATCGTCGCCATGGCCTTTGGCTGGCTGCCCGTCGTGCTCTGGGTCCTCGTCGGCGGCATCTTCTTTGGTGCCGTCCATGACTTTGGTGCCCTGTACGCTTCGATGAAGAACAACGGCAAGTCGCTCGCTCAGCTCATCGAGAAGTACATCGGCAAGACCGGCCGTCGCCTGTTCCTGCTGTTCTGCTGGCTGTTCTGCATCATCGTCATCGCCGCTTTCACCGACATGGTCTGCAAGACGTTCATGTTCACCCCGGCCGTTGACGCTTCTGGTGCTGCTACCGGTGCCATCGACTTCACCAAGTCCTATGCCGCCGGCTGCGCTGGTACCATCTCCATCCTGTTCACCTTCGTCGCTATCGCCTTTGGTTGGGCCCAGAAGAAGTTCAACCTCACCGGCGCTGCCGAGTTCGTCACCGGCGTTGTCCTCATGGTTCTCATGTTCGCCGTCGGTATGCAGTTCCCGGTCTACCTGGATAAGTTCCAGTGGTTCGCCGTCGTCATGGTCTACCTGGTCTTCGCTGGCGCTATGCCCATCCAGATGCTCAAGACCCCGCGTGACTACCTCACTTCCATCATGATGATCGTCATGATCGTCTGCGCTGTCCTCGGCATCGTCGTCCTGGGCGTCAACGGTCAGGCCACTATCACCGCTCCGGTCTTCACCGGCTTCTCCACTGCCTCCGGCATGATGTTCCCGGTCCTGTTCGTCTCCGTCGCTTGCGGTGCTCTCTCCGGTTTCCACAGCCTCGTTTCTTCCGGCACCTCTTCTAAGCAGGTCGAGAAGGAGCAGGACGCCGTCAAGGTCGGTTACGGCGCCATGATCGTCGAGTCCTTCGTCGGCATCCTTGCCATCATCGTCGCCGGCATCATGTTCTCCGATATGAACACCGCCGGTACTGGCGCCCTCAATGCTGGTGTCGCTTCCACCCCGTTCCAGATCTTCGCCGCTGGCATCTCCCGCGGCATGCAGGCCTTCGGTGTTGACGGCACGCTCGCTACTGTCTTCATGACCATGAACGTCTCCGCTCTGGCCCTGACCTCGCTCGACGCTGTCGCCCGCATCGCCCGCACCTCGTTCTCCGAGTTCTTTGCCCAGACCAACGACGCCCTGGCCATCGAGTCCAAGGCTGGCTACATGAAGGTCCTCGGCAACCCCTGGTTCGCCACGGTCGTCACCCTGCTTCCCGGTCTCGCCCTCGCTTTTGGTGGCTATGCCAACATCTGGCCGCTCTTTGGTGCTTCCAACCAGCTGCTCGGCGGCATGACCATGATCACCCTCGCCGTGTTCTGCAAGTGCACCGGCCGCAAGGGCTGGATGCTCTACGTGCCCGTCGCCTTCCTGCTCTGCTGCACCTTCACCTCGCTGGTCCAGAGCGCCATGGGCTGCATGACCGCCGTCCAGGCCTACGGTTTCTTCGGTACCATCCCGGCTACCGCCACCACGGCCGCCGTCTCCGTCGCCGCCACCAAGGGCCTGCAGCTCGTCTTTGCCGTCCTGCTGATGGTCCTGGGCCTCATCGTTGCCGTCAACTGCCTCAAGGAGTTCTTCGGCAAGGAGGCCGGCTCCATGCCCGACGAGGAGCCCGAGTGGTCCGAGATGGGCAAGGCCGAGTACGGCCGCGCCGCTGCCGCTGAGGCTCCTGCCGACGCCGAGGCCGCCAAGGCTTAGTCGACCTGACGAGTTGAACGTCACATCTATATGACTCGGAAAGACCGGGTCCGCGACTTCGCGGGCTCGGTCCTTTTTTCATGCAAAAGCTGGTGACGGGTTGATTTCCGATCTCAGCCGAACACATTGAGCAAATAGGCCATTCCCGCAGTTAGCCGAACGCCCCCGAGGCCCCATC
>NZ_WQPL01000030.1 GCF_018785245.1 Collinsella aerofaciens
CTTAGAGGTCCTCGCGCCAGAAGGGCATGCTCATGCAGCGCGGGCCGCCGCGGCCGCGGGAGAGCTCGGCGGAGGGCACGACGAGAAGGTCCAGGCCCTCCTTGTACAGCACGTCGTTGGTGACGGTGTTGCGGGCGTAGACGCAGATCTTGCCGGGCTCGACGCACAGGGTGTTGGAGCCGTCGTTCCACTGCTCGCGGGAGGCCGCGATCGGGTCGCCGCCGCCGCAGGGGATCAGCTTGACCTGGTCGACGCCGGTGGCGTCCTCCAAGACGTGCTCGAGGGTGTCCTCGATCAGGCGGATGTTCACGTCGCCCGGGTTCTTGCCGGCGGTCAGCTCGTAGACGCGCAGGGTGCCCATGATGGCGGGGTGGATCGTGAACTTATCGACGTCGATCTGGGTGAAGACCGTGTCGAGGTGCATGAAGGCGCGCGAGACCGGGATGTCGAAGGCCAGGATGCGCTCGACCTTGGAGTCGGAGTTCCAGAAGATGTTCTGGGCCATGACGTCGATCGCGGCGGCCTGGGTGCGCTGGGAGATGCCGACGGCGAGGGTCTTCTCGTTGATGTTCAGCACGTCGCCGCCCTCGGTGTGGAACTGGCAGTCGCGGCGGAAGTACAGCGAGACGTCCTTGTAGTCGGGGTGGTACTTGAAGACGTACTTGCCGTACAGGGTCTCGCGGTTGCGGGTGACCGAGTACATGCGGTTGAGGTTGACGCCCTCGCCGACGACCGCGAACGGGTCGCGGGTGAAGTAGAGGTTGGGCATCGGGTCGATGATCAGGTCGGACTCGGACTCGGAGTTGACCAGGGAGTCGAGGGTCGTGGACGCCGTGAGGGGCATGTCGATCTCGGACTTGGTCATGCCGGCCATGGTCTTCTTGACGAACTCGAGGTTGTCCTCGATGGAGTCCAGCTTCTCGCGGACGATCTGCGGCATGTGCTGGCCGCGGATGCCGGCCTCGGCGATGTACTGGTCGGTGAACTCGGCGCGGGCGCCGGGGACCTGGTCGAACACCTCGGCGACGAGGTTCTCGAGATAGAGGACCTCCACGCCCTGGTCCCTCAGGATCTGGGCGAAGGTGTCGTGCTCCTGCTGCGCGACCTCCAGGAACGGGACGTCGTCGAACAGGAGTCGCTCGAGCTCGTCGGGCGGCAGGTTGAGGAGCTCGTCGCCGGGACGGTGCAGGCAGACCTTCCTGAGCTTGCCGATCTCGGAAGGCACGTGCAGACCTTTCGTCATGGCCTCCTACCTTTCTTTCGGGCC
>NZ_WQPL01000031.1 GCF_018785245.1 Collinsella aerofaciens
GGGCTACCGCACGGGCCGATACTCAAAGCCCATTGTGGCACCCCGAGCCCGCGGAAAGAAGCTGCGCCGCGGGGGAGGCGACCCCAATGGCTTTCTCATATCGTCTTTTTGACACCAAAGATGGCATCAAAACTGACATCACAATCGAATCCATGTTGTCCGAGACGCCGTTTTTTGAACGCGCTTCACGTGCGCGCTTCATTTACTGACGTTATCTTCCGTTTTTTTGGTCAGCGTTTGGTTTACTTCCGGTACTTACCCGCTGGCCGTCGTCCTGGCCGTAAAGCTCCCCGCGGGCACATGCCGCCGCCTTCCCGTTCGGCCACCGGGACGTCGCGAAAAGTTTTTCAAAAATTGTCCTTGCATCGCCGTCCGAGTTCCCGTATAGTACTTCTTCGCACGGGGGCGTAGCTCAGCTGGGAGAGCGCTTGACTGGCAGTCAAGAGGTCAGGGGTTCGATCCCCCTCGTCTCCACCCGAGCATTGAATGAGGCTCCAACGCAAGTTGGGGCCTTTTTTCATATAGGCACACAAGGTCAAAGGCGGCACCATGATCCTCCTTGTCGACAAGATCGTGCGTTGAACGACCGTCGCGTGCATGGTAGTATTTCTCCTCGTGGTGCAAAACTAATGCAAATGGATAGCCGACATTACTATCACAGCCACTAACTACAAGGGCTCTTGGCGCAACGGTTAGCGCAGGGGACTCATAATCCCTGGGTTCTGGGTTCGAATCCCGGAGGGCCCACCAGAATTTCCAGAAGGCCAGGCACTATGTCTGGCCTTCTTTCTTTTATTCTTTCTTTTATATAGCTTACATATCGGTCGATAGAAGGCCGTCCTGCCAGCTTCCGGGCGCCCCGGGTCGGCTGCCGGGACGCCGCGGCGGAAAGTTTTTCCAAAATTGTCCTTGCATCGTGGTCCGAGTTCCCGTATAGTACTTCTTCGCACGGGGGCGTAGCTCAGCTGGGAGAGCGCTTGACTGGCAGTCAAGAGGTCAGGGGTTCGATCCCCCTCGTCTCCACCCGAGCATTGAATGAGGCTCCAACGCAAGTTGGGGCCTTTTTTCATATAGGCACACAAGGTCAAAGGCGGCACCATGATCCTCCTGGTCGACAAGATCGAAAAAAGCTTCGGCGCGCGCGTCCTCTTTAGCGGCGCATCCTTCCAGATCAACCCCGGCGAGCGCTTCGCGCTCGTGGGCCCCAACGGCGCTGGCAAAACCACCATGCTCAAGATCATCATGGGCATCGACAGCCCCGACGCCGGCCAGGTCCAGTACGCCAAGGACTGCCAGGTAGGCTACCTAGAGCAAGAAACCAACCTGGAGCACAAGGACACCACCATCCTTGCCGAGGTCATGGCCGCCGCCAAGGAAATTCGCCGCATGGGCGAGCGCGCCAACGAGCTGCAGGCCCAAATCACCGAGCTCTCCGAACAGGGGAAGGACGTCGACGCCCTCCTCAACGAGTACGGCCAGGTCCAGGACCGCTTTGAGCACCTGGGCGGCTACGAGCTCGAGAGCAACGCGCGCAAAATCCTGTCCGGCCTGGGCTTTAAGGTCACCGACTTTGAGCGCCCGTGCTCCGAGTTCTCGGGCGGCTGGCAGATGCGCATCGCGCTGGCCAAGCTCTTCCTGCGCCACCCCGACCTGCTGCTTCTAGACGAGCCCACCAACCACCTGGACCTCGAGAGCGTCCAGTGGTTGCGCGGCTTTATTGCCAACTACGACGGCGCCGTCCTCATCGTCAGCCACGACCGCGCCTTCATGGACGCCTGCGTCGACCACGTCGCCGCACTCGAAAACCGTCGCGTGACCACCTACACCGGCAACTACAGCAGCTACCTCAAGCAGCGCGAGGACAACCTGGAGCAGATGCGCGCCAAGCGTGCCGCCCAGGAGCGTGACATCGCCCACATGCAGGTCTTCGTCGACAAGTTCCGCTACAAGCCCACCAAGGCCGCCCAGGCGCAGGAGCGCATCCGCAAGATCGAGCAGATCAAAAAGGAGCTCGTCATCCTGCCCGAGGGCCACAAGCACATCGATTTTAAGTTCCCTGACCCGCCGCGCTCGGGCGACATGGTCGTGGGTCTGGAGGGCGTGTCCAAGTCTTACGGCAACAAGCACATCTACAGCGATATCGACCTCAAGCTCTACCGCGGCGAGCACGTGGCGCTCGTCGGCCCCAACGGCGCCGGCAAGTCCACGCTCATGAAGATTCTCGCCGGCCTGGAGCCGCCCACCACCGGCACCCGCGATCTGGGCACAAACGTGGGCGTAGCCTACTACGCCCAGCACGCACTCGAGGGCATGACCGAGTCCAATACCGTTCTGCAAGAGATCGACACCGTCACGCCCAAATGGACCGTGCCGCAGCAGCGCAGCCTGCTGGGCGCCTTCCTGTTTAGCGACAACGACTCCATCGAGAAGCAGGTCCGCGTCCTCTCCGGTGGCGAAAAGGCGCGGCTAGCGCTCGCCAAGATGCTCGTGGCCCCCGAGTCGCTCCTGTGCCTGGACGAGCCCACCAACCACCTGGACATCGACTCGGTGGACATGCTCGAGAACGCCCTGCAAAACTTCCCCGGCACCATTGTGCTGATCAGCCACGACGAGCACCTGGTACGCGCCGTGGCCAATCGCATCATTGACATCCGCGACGGCAAGATCACGGTCTACGACGGCGACTACGACTACTACCTCTACAAGCGCGAGGACCTCGCGGCCCGCGCCGCCGCCGAGACAGCAGGGGAGAGCGTGCCTGTCGCGGCCAAGTCCGCAAAGGTCACCGCGGCCCAGCCCGATGCGTCCGCCACCACCAAGCCTGCCGAGGGCAAAAAGACCAAGGAGCAAAAGCGCGCCGAGGCCCAGGCCCGCGCCGCGCTCAACAAAAAGCTCAAGGGCGTGCGCAACCAGCTCAAGAAGATCGAGACGGAGCTCGACAAAAAGCGCGCCCGCTATGACGAGCTTATGGAATTGATGGCAAGCGAAGAGCTTTATGCCGATCAAGACAAGTTCAATGCCGCGCTGGGGGAATATAACGGCCTTAAGCAAGAGCTCCCCAAGCTCGAGGACGAATGGCTGGAGCTTTCCACCCAGATCGAAGAGGAGACCGCGCGTGAACTCTCGTAAGGCCGCTGCCGTGGCGATGAGCATCATCGCCATCGCTTGTCGCATCTGCGGCATCTTTATGAGCGCGATGACCGTGCTGCTGTGCTTTAGCGGCCTCACCGCCAAGCTGCAGATCGTGGGTTTTGTCGTTGAGCTTTCGCGCGCGCTGCCGAGCGCCATCGCCGGCTACGGCGTCATCACCTCGCCCTTTGGCGGCGTGTTCCGCCTGGATTACGCCATCGTGGCCGTCATCCTGTTTGTGGCCGACTACCTGCTCACGCGCGCCTCGCGTCGCGTCCGCTAGGGGAGCGCCATGTCCAGCAGCTACATCATGAGCCTTCTCGCCAGCGCCGTCGCCGTCATCGTGGGTATCGTGATCCACGAGAGTGCGCACGCCGCCGCGGCCTGGGCACTCGGCGATAAGACGGCCCGTTCGCGCGGACGCGTCTCACTCAACCCGCTCAACCATATCGACCCGTTTGGCACCATCATCCTGCCGCTGCTCATGCTTGCCGCCGGCGGCCCGGTGTTCGCCTTCGCCAAGCCCGTGCCCGTCTACCTCAACA
This sequence comes from Collinsella aerofaciens, assembly GCF_018785245.1. GTDB lineage: Bacteria > Actinomycetota > Coriobacteriia > Coriobacteriales > Coriobacteriaceae > Collinsella > Collinsella aerofaciens_AD. The sequence goes on from NZ_WQPL01000031.1 coordinate 3,675, forward strand.
ATCTCAAGCACCCCAAGCGCGACGAGGTCCTGGTGAGCGCAGCCGGCCCCGCATCGAACATCGCGCTGGCATGCCTTGCGGCCGCCCTCATGCGCCTGACCTATGGCAGCCTCTACACCAGCATGTCATTTGCCCTGGCGTCACAGATCATGAACTTCGGCGCCACCTTTATCGTGGTCAACCTGTCTCTCGCGTTCTTTAACCTCATCCCGATTCCGCCGCTCGATGGCTCGTCGATCATCGTGCCCTTCCTCAAGGGCAAGGCGCTCGCCAACTACTACCGCCTGCAGCAATACGCTATGCCCATCCTCATCCTGGTTCTGTACCTGCTGCCTATGTGGACCGGCATCGATGTAATCCGCCGGTATTTCGACGTTACCGTGTATCCGCTTGCTGAGCAGCTGCTCAGCTTCGCAATCGCCGGCATCTAAGGTAAACTTACAGGTCGACCGTGCAAAACGGTCGTAACATGCACCCAAACCGCGCCGAGAAGGCGCCGTCAAAGGAGGTCGAAGATGTCGTATCGCGTGTCGACGCAGGTCTACAGCGGACCGTTCGACCTGCTGCTGCAGCTGGTAACCCGCCAAAAAGTAGATATCGGCGCCATCTCAATCAGCGAGGTGGCCGAGCAGTACCTTGCCGAGGCCGAGCGCATCGAGGCGCTGGACCTAGATGTGGCTAGTGACTTTTTGCTGGTCGCGGCAACCCTTTTGGACATCAAGGCCGCCTCTCTGGTGCCGCAGGAGGTCCCGCGCAAAGCCGATGACGACGATGACGAGTTCGACGAAGACCTCGAGGAGCTCAGCGCGCTCGACGGCGACGCCCTACGCGAGGTCCTGATCCAGCGTCTGATTGCCTACAAGCAGTTTAAAGGTGCGGCGGCGGCGCTTGGTGCGCGCATACAGGCCGAAAGCCGTATGCATCCGCGTGTGGCCGGCCCCGATCCCGAGTTCTTGGGCCTGATGCCCGACTACCTGGCCGGCATTACCCTGCGCGGCCTCGCCGTCATCTGCGACGACCTGGACGGCAAGCGCCAGACCTTCCTGCTGGAGGCCGAGCACGTGGCGCCGCATCGCGTGCCGCTCGACCTAACCGTGGCCTCGGTCGACCGCTTTACCATGGCGCACCAAACCTGCACCTTCCGCGAGCTACTGGACGGCGATGCCACCACCGAGCAGCTCGTCGTCACCTTCCTGGCCATGCTTGAACTTGCCAAGCGCGGCTCGCTCACGCTGAGCCAGGACGAGATCTTTGGAACCATTCAAATCAAACGAGTCGAGGGAGCCGAGGCATACGTGCCCGGCGAGGGCCCAGAACTCACCGAATAGGAGCCGCAACCATGTCAACCCTTTCCACGCTAGAGGCAAACAGCCTCAAAGGCGCCCTCGAGGCGCTGCTGTTGGTGTCGAGCGACCCGGTGAGTGCGCCCGCGCTGGCCGGCGCACTGGATATCGCCCCCGGCGAGTGCGCATCGCTGCTCGCCGAGCTCAAGGTTGAGTACGAGGAGGCCAACCGCGGCTTTCAGTTGCGCGAGGTCGCCGGCGGCTGGCGCCTGTTTACGCACCCCGCCTATCATGACGTGGTCGAGGCCTATGTGTTGAGCTGGGACACGCAAAAGCTGTCGCAGGCGGCGCTCGAAACCCTGGCCGTAATCGCCTACCACCAGCCCGTGACGCGCGAGGTGGTCAAGGGCATCCGCGGCGTCAATTCCGACGGCGTCATCGCGTCGCTCGTGGACAAGGGCCTGGTGCGCGAGCTCGGCCGCGACCCCGAGCGCGGTCAGGCCATCATCTACGGCACGACCAACGCCTTTTTGGAAAAGTTCGGCCTGCGCTCCACCCGCGACCTGCCCGATCTGGAGCAGTTTGCCCCCGACGAGCAGTCGCGCCAGTTTATTCGCGAGCGTTTGAGCGGCCGCAGCATACAGTCCACGCTCGAGGAGCAGGCCGAGGACCTGGACGAAGAGCGCGAACTGCTCGATTCCGATATCGAGGATGTCGAGGCGGTCGGCGGCGAGGAATCCCTGGCCACCGGTGACACTGCGGAGGATACGCATGACGAGGACTAATGAAGCAGGGGAGGCGCGCATCGTAAGCGCCACGGGCAGCGCAACGCCCGCAACCGACGCCCAGCACGTCTACCCGCACACCATGCGCCTGCAGCGCTTTCTGGCGCGCGCGGGCGTGGCGAGCCGCCGCGGCTCGGAGGACCTGATGACCGCCGGCCGCGTGACCGTCAACGGTCAGGTCGCGACCGAGCTGGGCACCAAGGTCGACGTCGACCGCGACCATATCGAGGTCGACGGCATGTCCGTCAAGCTCGACCAGGGCGCCGCGTACCTGATGCTCTACAAGCCGACCGGCTACCTCACCACCATGAGCGATCCGCAGGAGCGCCCTTGTGTGGCCGATCTGGTTCCGCGCGACCGCTTTCCGGGGCTCTTCCCGGTGGGTCGTCTGGACCGTGACACCACGGGCCTTTTGCTCTTTACCACCGACGGCGACCTATCGCAGGACCTGCTGCACCCCAGCAAGCACGTCTATAAGACCTACCAGGCACTCGTTGACGGCGAACTGTCCGATCGCGACCTCACACCGCTGCGTCGCGGCATCGAGCTCGACGACGGCTTATGCCAGCCGGCGATCTGCCGCATCATTAACGCTCGCGAGGCCGAGGCCGTGGCTCCGCAAGGTGTCAAGCCCGGGACCACCGCCGTGGAGGTCATCATCCGCGAGGGCCGCAAAAACCAGGTCAAGCGTATGCTGAGCAAGATTCACCATCCCGTGATCCGCCTGCATCGCTGCAACTTTGCCGGCCTGGAGCTCAAGGATGTAGCCAAGGGGTCGTGGCGCGAACTCACCGACCGCGAGGTGCAGATCCTCAAGGCCGGCGGTATCCCGCCCAAGCAGGCCAGCTCCAAGCGGGGCGACCCCAACGCGACAGCGGCCAACACCGCGACCCACACGCGTCACCACGGCAGCCACGGCTCCGCGCCCAAGCGCAACACCTACCGCGAGCGCTACACGGACTAGCCAGTCCGCGAAGCCGTAGCGTCCGCATCCCATACCAGCACGTCAACCACCGAAAGGAAGCATTGCATGATCGTCGCCATCGACGGCCCCGCCGGTTCCGGCAAATCCACCATCGCCAAGGAGATCGCCCGCCAGCTGGGCTTTAACAAGCTCGACACGGGCGCCATGTATCGCGCCGTCACCTTCGCCGCGCTCGACCGCGGCATCGATCTGGACGACGAGGCGGCCATCGACGCCCTCGCCGAGCAGATCGAGATCCGCTTTACCAACGGCACCGGCGAGGACACGCGCCTAACCATTGACGGCCAGGACGCTTCGTCCGCCATTCGTACCCCGCAGGTCGATGCCAACGTGTCCAAGGTCTCGGCCTACCCGGGCGTGCGCGCCGCCATGCTCATCCACCAGCGCCGCGCCGCCGAGGATCGCGATATCGTCGCCGAGGGTCGCGACATCGGCACCGTTGTGTTCCCCAACGCGCAGGTCAAGGTGTTCCTGACCGCCGACCCGCGCGAACGCGCCCGTCGCCGCGTGCTGCAGCGCCACCAAAACGACGCCCAGCCGCTCACCACCGAGCTGCTCGAGGCCGAGGTCGACGAGACTCTCGACGCCCTCAAGCAGCGCGATAAGCTCGACAGCAGCCGCGAGGTCGCCCCGCTCGTGCCCGCGGAGGACGCCGTGCACGTCGACTCCACCACCCACACCATCGACGAGGTCGTCCGCATTATCGAGGATCTCATCAACCAAAGGAGGTAGCCCATGCGCCTGTTTAAGCAAACGCCCGAGGACTATTACAACGCCCCCTACGCCGAGTTCCCGGCGCTCATCCGCGGCACCGTCGTCGTGGTCATGGCAATCCTTTGGGCCTTCTCCAAGCTCATGTGGCGTTGGAAGGTCGAGGACGCTGACCTGCTGTTTGAGCGCCAAGAAGGCCGCGGCAGCGTGGTCATCTGCAACCACACCTCGATGGCCGAGCTCCTGGCCGTGGAGACGGCACTGTTCTTTGGGGGCCGCCGCATTCGCCCCATCTTTAAGTCCGAGTTTGCCAAGAGCAAGATCGTGCGCTGGGCCTTTAGCCGCGTTGGCGGCATCCCCGTCGAGCGCGGCACCGCTGACATGAAGTGTCTGCGCGCCGCCCAGCATGCGCTGCAGCGCGGCGAGGACGTCTTGATCTTCCCCGAGGGCACGCGCATCCGCTCGCGCGAGATCAAGCCCGAGGTCCACGGCGGCTTTGCGCTCATTGCCCAGATGGGCAAGGCACCCGTGAACCCCCTCGCCATCTGCGGCTGGTCCGACATCACGCCTGCGGGCAAAAGGATCATGCGTCCCAAGAAATGTTGGATCCGCGCCGGTAAGGCCGTCTCGCTTTCCGACGCACCGGCTGGGCTTAAGCGCACGGAGCGCCTGGAATGGTTTGAGTCCGAGGCCATGAACCGCGTCTACGCCATGCGAGACGATCTGTGCGCCGAGCATCCGGGCAGGTTCTAGCCATGAGCGAGAACGTGACGAACACCGCCGCGACCGCGTCCGACCAGGCAACAGCGCCTACCATCGAGATCGCCGCCCACGCCGGCACTTGCTACGGCGTACAGCGTGCGCTCGATATGGCGCTGGCCGCCGCGCCGCAGGCAGGGGAGTGCGCTCAGGTCCATACCTTGGGTCCGCTCATCCATAACCCCATCGTGGTACGCGAGCTCGCTGAGGCAGGCGTTGGCTTGGCCGAGAACCTGGATAATGCCGCAACCGGCACCGTGATCATCCGCGCCCACGGTGTGGTGCCACAGGTGATCGATGCTGCCCGCAAGCGCGGCCTTAACGTCGTCGACGCCACCTGCCCTTACGTCAAGAAGGTCCACGTGGCCGCCGAGCGGCTGGTGCGCGAGGGCTATCGCGTACTCGTCGTGGGCGAGCCGGGCCATCCCGAGGTGGAGGGCATCCTGGGCCACGCTGGTGGTGACGCGCAGGTCGTGAGCTGCGCTGCCGATGCGGACGCGCTGCCGCTCAAGGGCAAGGTGGGCCTCGTCGTGCAGACCACCCAGACCGCGCAGAACCTCGCCGAGGTCGTGGCTGCCATCACCCCGCGCGTGCAGGAGCTGCGCGTGATCAACACCATCTGCGCCGCCACGAGCGAGCGTCAACAGGCAGCAGCCACACTTGCCAACCGCTGTGATTGCATGGTCGTCGTGGGTGGCAAGAACTCGGGCAACACCCGCCGCCTGGCTCAGATTTGCGCAGATGCCTGCGAGCACACGCATCACATCGAGGAAGCTTCCGAGCTCCAGGCCGCGTGGTTTACCGACGCTCACCACATCGGCATCACCGCCGGAGCCTCCACCCCGCAAGAACACATCGAGCGCGCCGTCGAGCGCATCAAGGAGCTTTGCCGCTAACCATGGAACAGACCGTACCCGCATACGCCGCCGAGGTGGCCGATTACGGGCGCAGCCGCGACCCCGAGCCGGGTGAGGGCGCGCTCGTAAAGAACGTGCGTCCCGAATCGCCCGCGTGGGATGTGGGTATCGAGCCGGGCATGCGCGTGCTCACGGTCAACGGTGAGGCGCTCACCGACATGATCGTATGGCTTTGGGAGGCCGACGACGACACCGTTGATTTGGAGGTATTCGACCCGCGCGACGGCACCGTCACCCCCGTCGAGCTCGACCGCTTTCCCGGCGAGGATTGGGGTTTGGAGTTCGATGGCCCCATCTTCGACGGCATGCGTACCTGCGTAAACGCCTGCGTGTTCTGCTTTATGACCATGTTGCCCAAGGGCGGCCGCTCCACGCTCTATATTCGCGACGACGACTACCGCCTGAGCTTTTTGCAGGGCAACTTCGTCACGCTCACGAACCTCACCGACGAGGACGTGCAAAACGTCATCCAACGCAACATGAGCCCTATGAACGTGTCGGTCCATGCCGTGAGCCCCGACGTCCGCCGTCGTATGATGGGCCGCAACGCCCAGCGCGGCATGGACGTACTCGAGGCTATCATGGCCGCCGGCATCGAGATTCACGCGCAGATCGTGTTGTGCCCCGGCATGAACGACGGCGAGGAGCTGGAAAAGACCCTGCGCTTTTGCGAGGAGCACGAACAAATCACAAGCCTGGGCATTGTACCGCTCGGTTTTACCAAGCATCAGAACCGTTTTAGCTGGTCCTACAGCGACAAGCCCGAGCTGGCGCGCGAGACCATCGCCATGATCCGTCCCTACCAGGACCGCGCCTTCGAGCGTTTTGGCCGCCACACCTTCCAGATGAGCGACGAGTTCTACCTGGACGCCGGCATCGATCCGCCCGAGGCGGACTTTTACGACGGCTATCCGCAGTACTACGACGGTATCGGCATGATCCGCTCATACCTAGACGAGACGGACGATGTGCTTGCCGCCGATGCCGAGCGCCTAGCCCGCGTCCGCGAGGCCATCGCCGCTCGCAGCCAGCACCTGCTGTGCCTCTCGGGCGCCAGCGCACGCGACACCGTGGCACGTTTCGTGGAATCGCCGCAGGGACTCGCCGGCACCGTCACGGCCATCAAGAATCGCTACTTTGGCGGCAACGTGGACGTGACCGGCCTCATCGTCGCCTGCGACATTCTGGAACAGCTGCCGCAGGACCTCTCGGGGGTTATGCTCTTTGTGCCTAAGCTCATGTTCAACGCTGACGGCATGACGCTTGACGAGTATCATCGTGACGATTTACTCGCAAGCCTTACCAGTCGCGGCGCCGAGGTTCATGTGGTGTCGACCATGCCGCATGAGCTGCTCGATACCCTGGAGCACATCCTTGGCATTGTGCCTGCCGACCCTAACACTTCCACTGACCCTACCCATTAAAGGAGTGCAGATGAAACCTATCGTCGCCGTCGTCGGACGCCCCAACGTGGGCAAGTCCACGCTCGTTAACCGCCTGGCCCAGACCTCGGACGCCATCGTCCACGAGTCCCGCGGCGTCACTCGCGACCGCTCGTACCACACGGCCGATTGGAACGGCCGCGAGTTCACCATCGTCGACACGGGCGGCATCGAACCGCTCAAGAGCGATGACGTCTTCGCCACGTCCATTCGCGACCAGGCCCTCGCCGCCGCCGAGGAAGCCGCCGTCATCCTGTTTGTGGTCGACGGCCGCACCGGCGTCACCGAGGAGGACGAGTCGGTCGCTCGCATGCTCAAGCGCTGCGACAAGCCGGTCTTTCTGCTGGTGAACAAGCTCGACAACCCCGATCGCGAGAACGACAGCATCTGGGAGTTCTATTCGCTCGGTATCGGCGAGCCCACGCCGCTCTCGGCCCTGCACGGCCACGGCACGGGCGACCTGCTCGACGACATCGTGGCCCTGCTTCCCGAGGAAGAGGACGAGGTCGCCGATGAGTTCCCCGACGCGCTGAACGTCGCCATCATCGGCCGCCCCAACGCCGGTAAGTCTTCGCTGTTCAACCGCATCCTGGGCGCCGACCGCTCCATCGTGTCCAACATTGCCGGCACCACGCGCGACGCCATCGACACGGTCGTCGAGCGCAACGGCAAGCACTACCGCATGGTCGACACCGCGGGCATTCGCAAGAAGAGCACCGTGTACGAGAACATCGAGTACTACTCCATGGTTCGCGGCCTGCGCGCCATCGACCGCGCCGACGTGGCGCTGCTCGTCGTCGACGCCTCCGTGGGCGTTACCGAGCAGGACCAGAAGGTCATGGGCTTGGCCATCGAGCGCGGATGCGCCATCGTTGTGCTGCTCAACAAGTGGGATCTGCTCGACGACGACCGTAAGCGCGAGGCCTGCATGGAGACCATCGACCGCCGTCTGGGCGTCATGGCTCCCTGGGCCCAGTACCTGCGCATCTCTGCCCTGACCGGCCGCAGCGTCGAGAAGATCTGGGCGATGGTCGACGCCGCCGAGAAGACGCGCTCGCAAAAGATCAGCACCTCGCGCCTCAACACGTTCCTCACCGACCTGCGCGAGTTCGGTCATACCGTGGTGGACGGCAAGCGCCGCCTGCGCATGCACTACGTGACCCAGACGGGCGTCAACCCGCCGACGTTCACGTTCTTCGTCAACCACAGCGATCTGGTCAACGACACCTATCAGCGCTACGTCGAGAACCATATGCGCTCGACCTTCGACTTTGCCGGCACGCCCATTCGACTCTTCTTTAGGAAGAAGGAGCAAAAGGATGCATAATCCGATTCTGCTGACTGCCATCTGCGCCGTGGTCTCGTTCTTTATCGGGGCGATTCCGTTTGGCCTGATCCTGGGCCGCGTGTTCAACCACACCGACATTCGCAAGGCGGGCTCCGGCAACATCGGCACCACCAACGCCCTGCGTGTGGCCGGCCCCAAGGTGGCCGCGCTCACGCTGCTGCTCGACTGCCTTAAGGGCGCCATCTGTGTCATCATCGCCCGCCCGCTCATTGCCGACTTGGGCTATGGCTTTCCGCCGAACATTATGGCGCCTGGAGCCCCCGGCGACTGGATGCTCGGTGTCATTTGCCTGGCAGCCGTGTGGGGCCACATCTTCTCGCCCTACCTCAACTTCCATGGCGGCAAGGGCATCGCAGTTGGTCTGGGCGTCATCCTCGCCTGGTACTGGCCCATCGGACTTTCGCTGCTGGGCATGTTTATCGTGGCCGTCGCCATCACCAAGTTTGTGTCGGTGGGCTCGCTTGCCGCGGCCATCGGTCTTCCCATCGCTGCCTGCGCGGTCTTTCCGTACAGCAGCCTCGGACTTAAGTTTTGCATGGCGCTGATCGGCATTACTGTGGTGTGGGCCCATCGTGCGAACATCAAAAAGCTCATGACGGGTAAGGAGTCCAAGCTCTCGTTTACCAAGCGCGTCACCGAGCCCGACGATAAGTAGGAGAGAGTCATGAATGTTGCGCTGATTGGCTCTGGCTCGTGGGGAACCGCCGTCGCCGGCCTTGCCGCCGCGCGAGCCGTGCGCGTGAGCATGTGGGCCCATAGCGAGCAGACGGTCGCCGGCATTAACGGTGAGCACCGCAACCCCCGCTACCTTGTGGGCTACGAGCTGCCCGGCAACGTCTTCGCCACGACGGACTTGGCCCAGGCACTCGACGGCGCCGAGGCCATCATCTTTGCCGTTCCTTCGACGCACCTTCGCAGCGTGTGCCACCAGGCCGCGCCCTTTATCGCCGCCGATACCCCGGTACTCTGCCTTACGAAGGGCATTGAGCCCGAATCCGGCCTGCTCATGAGCGAGGTCATCGCCAGCGAGATCGGCAACGAGTCGCGTGTCGCGGCGCTCTCGGGCCCCAACCATGCTGAGGAAATCTGCCGCGGCGGACTTTCTGCCGCCGTCATCGCCAGCGAAGACCCGCAGATAGGGGAGACCTTTAAGGACCTGCTCCTGTCCACGGCCTTTCGCATCTATCTGTCGCAAGACATGACCGGTGTAGAGGTCTGCGGCGCCATGAAGAACGTTATCGCCATCGTGTGCGGCATCTCCGCCGGCACCGGTGCGGGCGACAACACGCTCGCTCTCATCATGACACGCGGCCTGGCCGAGATCAGCCGTCTGGTGCACGCCCGCGGCGGTCAAGCTATGACCTGCATGGGACTTGCCGGCATGGGTGACCTCATTGCCACCTGCACCTCGGAGCATTCGCGCAACCGCACCTTTGGCTACGAGTTTGCCCACGGCGTCTCGCTCGACGAGTACCAGACACGCACGCATATGGTTGTCGAGGGCGCCGTCGCGGCCCGCAGTGTGAGCGAGCTTGCCCGTTCACTGGGCGTAGACATTCCGCTCACCTTTGCCGTGGAGCAAACGCTCTACAACGGTGTTACTTTGGATAGGGCGCTCGAGATTCTTACCGATCGCGTCCCTTCTCAAGAGTTCTACGGACTCACCGACTAGCGCAGAAAGGCTTCTACCATGGGTTCCATCAAAATCGCTCCGTCTGTCCTTTCGGCCGACATGGCCAACCTCAAGGGCGAACTCGACAAGATCGCCGGTGCCGACTACGTGCACTTCGACGTAATGGACGGTCACTTTACTGGCAACCTGACCTTTGGCGTTGACATCCTTAAGGCCGTCAAGCGCTCCACCGATGTACCGGTCGACGCGCACCTGATGGTGTCGAACCCCGACGAGACGGTCGATTGGTACGCCGACGCCGGTGCCGACATGATCACCGTGCACTACGAGGCTTCCACGCACCTGCACCGCACGCTCACGCATCTGCAGCAGCGCGGCGTTAAGGCCGGCGTGGTGCTCAACCCCGCCACCCCCGTGTGCGTGCTCGAGAGCATTATCGATGTCGTCGACATGGTGCTACTCATGAGCGTGAACCCCGGCTTTGGCGGCCAGAGCTTTATCCCGGGCACCATCGCTAAGCTCCACGAGCTCAAGGCCATGTGCGAGCGTCACGGCGTTTCGCCCCTGATCGAGGTCGACGGTGGCATTTCTTCCAAGAACATTGCCGAGGTCGTCAAGGCCGGCGCCAACGTGCTCGTGGCCGGTTCTGCCGTATTTAAGTCCGAAGATCCCGCTGCCGAGGTTGCGCTGCTGCAGAAGCTGGGCAACGAGGCTGCACAGGAGGCATAAACCCTTATGACCGCAGGTCAAAACCGCATACCCGTGAATCTTGACTACGCCGCCTCGACGCCCATGCGCGCCGAGGCGCGCCTTGCACAGCGTGAGTACGACGATAGCGAGCTTGCGGGCGTCAACCCCAACTCGCTGCACTCGCTCGGCCGCAAGGCTGCCGCGCGTCTGGAGGTTGCACGTCGCGAGATCGCCCGCAGCTTTGGCGCGCGCGTTCGCCCGTCTGAGATTGTTCTGACCAACGGCGGCACCGAAGCCAACCAGCTGGCGCTACTCGGTCTTGCCGAGGGTGCACGTCAGCGCGACCGTAAGCGTAACCGCGTGATCGTATCTGCCATCGAGCACGATTCGATCCTGGACAACCTGCCGCTGCTGCGTGCCGCCGGCTTTACCGTCGACCTGGTTCAGCCCTGCCGTGCGGGCTACATTGAGCCTCACGCGCTGAACGACTTACTGGGCGACGACGTCGCGCTCGTGAGCATCATGGTCGCCAATAACGAGACCGGTGTGGTGCAGCCCATCCGCGAGCTTACCGCGGCCGCACATGCTGCCGGCGCCCTGTTCCACACCGATGCCATCCAGGGCTATCTGCACATTCCGCTCGATGCCACCGAGTTGGGCGTCGATGCCATGACCGTTGCCGCGCATAAGATCGGCGGCCCCGTGGCATCCGGTGCGCTCTACCTTAAGAACCGCACGCCGCTGCGTCCGCGCATCTTTGGCGGTGGACAAGAAGCCGGCCGTCGCGCCGGTACGCAGGACCTGCGCACGCAGCTGGCCTTTGCCGCTGCCGCTTCCGCGCTGTTACCGAATGTTGCCCAGGAGCGTACAACACTGCAGGCCTTATCCGACAAGCTCTACGCCACGCTAACGGCCCACCCGCGCATTCACGCCACCATGGGCGACTACGCACAGGCCGATCGTCTGCCGGGCATGGTTTCCATCTACGTCGACGGCATGGACTCCGAGGAGCTCATCGTCAAGCTCGACGCCGCCGGCTTTGAGGTATCGGCAGGCTCTGCCTGCTCGAGCGGCAGCATGGACCCGAGCCATGTTCTCAGCGCCATTGGTATTGGCCGCGAGCAGGCCCTGGGTGCACTGCGCATCTCCTTCGATGACCGCGTGAATCCGGGCGATCTGGACGAGTTTGCCCAGACGCTGCTCTCGATCGTGGGTGCCGCATGATCGTCGCCGAGCTCGAGCGTGCCCTGCTGGCACGCTATCCCAAGACGGATGCCGAGCCCTGGGACCACGTAGGCTTATCCGTGGGCGACCCTGCCGTGGAGATTACCGGCGTTGCCTGCGCGCTCGATGCGACCGAAGCTAATGTTCTCCGCGCCCAAGAAGCCGGTGCAAACGTGCTGCTGACGCATCATCCTGTCTATATCAAGGCGCCCGAGGCCTTTTGTCCGGCGGATGCCACACGCCCCCAATGCAGCGCGGCACTCTACGAGGCAGCGCGTTGCGGCGTGAGCATTATCTCGCTCCACACCAACCTGGACCGTTCGCACGAAGCCCGTGTCTGCCTGAGCAAGCTGCTGGGTGCCGCACCCGTGAGCTCACTGGAGCACGTGGACGACCCCGAGGTCACCGGCCTGGGCACGCTTGCAACGCTCAACGACCCGTGCACGCTGCGTGATCTTGCCACCCGTGCTGCCACAGCCTTCGGCAGCGACCCGCGTGTGTGGGGCGAAGCCGAGCACGCATGCCGAACCGTCGCTATTTTGGGCGGTTCCCTGGGCGACTTTGGAGAGCCCGCCATCGCCGCGGGCGCGGACGTTGTCGTGACGGGCGAAGCGGGCTACCACGTGGCGCAAGATCTTGCCTTGCGCGGGCTGCCGGTGATCTTGCTCGGCCACGACCGCTCCGAGGAGCCGTTCGTTGATATATTGATGAACTCTGCAGTTGACGCCGGGGTCGACCCCCGTCATGCGATTAAAATACTGAACCCTTGCCAATGGTGGACTGTGACAAAAGGAGAGAACTTATGAGCGCCGGCGCTACGCTACTCAAGCTGCAACAGATCGATTTGGAGCTCGCCCGCAACAAGAGCGAACTTGCCAATATGCCGGAGCTCAAGGAGCTCGCTTCTAAGCGCAAAACCTATGTGAAGCTCAAGGCCGAGATGACCAAGCTCTACGCCCAGCGCAAGGACCTGGACATTGAGCTGGACGATCTCAACACCACCGAGATCCAGACCAACAACGCCATCGAGGCCGCCAAGAAGCGCCACGTCGACGGCTCTGACTACCGCGAGGTCCAGGATCTGAAAAACGAGCTTGCCACCCTGGCCAAACGCCTGGACAAGATTGAGCACACCCGCAAGGACGTCGTTATCGCCCACAAGGAGGCGCTCGACCGCGAGGCTCGCGCGCAGGCAATCATCGCCAAGTTCGAGGAGGGCGTGAAGGCCGATACCAAGGCCGCCCGCGCCAAGGCCGCCGACCTGCAGGCTCAGATTGACACCGCCACGAAGGAGCGCACCGCGCTTGCCGCTACGCTGCCGGCCGACGTGCTCACCGACTACGAGCGCCTGCTCAAGCAGTTCCGCGGCCTGGCCGTCGAGACCATCAAGGGCAACATTCCCACCATCTGCCACACCGCACTGCAGGCATCGTCCATGAGCGACCTCAACCACGACGGTAGCGAGATCGCGCACTGCCCGTATTGCCACCGTCTGCTGGTGCTTCCCAGCAAGGAAGCCTAAATGATGACGGCGGCACCCGACAATTCAATGCAACTTGAGGGAAAAACGATCCTGCTGGGCATTACCGGCGGGATCGCCGCCTATAAGTCGTGCAATATCGTGCGCCTGCTGCAAAAGCGCGGCGCGCGCGTCAAGGTCGTTATGAGCGAGCATGCCACCGAGTTTGTGGGCCCGCTCACCTTCCGTGCGCTCACCAACGAGCCCGTTGCCGTGGGCCTATTCGACGATCCCTCCGACCCCATCCACCACATTTCGCTGGCGCAGGAGCCCGATCTGGTGGTCGTGGCGCCCGCGACGGCCAATATCATCGCCAAGATGGCAAACGGTATCGCCGATGACCTCATCTCCACCACGCTGCTTGCCACGCCGCGACCCATCGTGATCGCACCCGCTATGAACAACGGCATGTGGAAGGCGCCGGCGACGCAGGCCAACATGGCCACATTGCGCGACCGTGGCGTCCATGTGGTGGGACCCGGCAGCGGCTACCTTGCCTGCGGCGACGTGGACACGGGGCGCATGAGCGAGCCCGAGGACATCGTCGAGGCCGCCTGCGAGGTGCTGAACCCCGTCCCGCAAGACCTGGCGGGCAAGCGCATCGTAATCACTGCCGGCCCCACGCACGAACCGATCGACCCTGTGCGCTTCATCGGCAACCGGTCGTCGGGCAAGATGGGCATCGCCCTGGCGGGGGAGGCCGCTCGCCGCGGCGCTGCGGTCACGCTTGTGCTGGGGCCGACATCGCTCGATGTCCCCAGCGGCGTGGAATGCGTACGCGTGCAAACCGCCGCTGAAATGCTGCAGGCGGCTCTGGGCGCCTTTCAGACGGCCGATGCGGCCATTTGTGCCGCAGCCGTCGCCGACTACACCCCCGCAGCCCCTGCCGACCATAAGCTCAAAAAGGCCAACGAACGCTTGGATCGTATCGAGCTCCTCGAGACCGTTGATATTTTGGCCGAGCTCTCGCGCCAGAAGGGTGAGCGCCGTGTGATTGGCTTTGCAGCCGAGACCGATAACGTCGTGGAGTACGCTGAGCGTAAATTGGCCCGCAAGGGCTGCGATGCGATTATCGCCAACGATGTCTCGCGCGCCGATTCGGGCTTTGGAACTGATACCAATAAGGCCTGGATTGTAAGCGCAGCAGGGACGCAGGAACTTCCTGTGCTAACAAAACCCCAGCTTGCAGATACAATTTTGGACTTGCTTCAAAATATTTAAAAAAGTTCTTGCACAAGGACAAAGTTTCGGGTTAATATACTCCCTGTTGCGAGCGAGAGCAGAGCAACAAACAAAAGCTTCGGGACGTGGCGCAGCTTGGTAGCGCACTTGACTGGGGGTCAAGGGGTCGCTGGTTCGAATCCAGTCGTCCCGACCAGAAGTTTGAAGGTCAGGCACCTAGTGCCTGATCTTTTTTGTTTTAAGCAATTGCTTAATTTTGATTAAGCAACAGGGTGCTAAAAATCTACCTGCGCGATAGACGCTTTTTGCGGTTACTTGTGCGTTTTGCGCGCGCTTGAGCCGATTTATTAACGCGATATGAATCTACATACGCGTAGCTGGTATACAGCCGATTACAGGCTGTATTTATCGCGGCGATTTACATAGATATAGCGACTGTAACGAACAAGCGTGTCGCTATATTTATTCCAGTAGTTCACTTGATCGGTGGACAAGTGGGCTGTTGCAACGAAACGCCAAGCAGGATGGGCTCCATACGAGGATGCCGCAGCGGTAATGGCGGGAGAGTTCGGCTGGCGCTCTGAGAGCCGCTGTGTGACCCCATTTCTACTCAAACCGATAACTATGCTTCAAGACGAGAATCGTTCGTTTGGTTGCCAAATGAAAAGCCCGCGCAGAATCGCACGGGCTTTTCATTGGTTGCAGATGAGGCTAAAAGCAGAAGGCGGGGAACACGCAGTAGATGTTCGTCGCGCTGTAGTAGTCATAGCTGCCGTTGCTGTGGACACAGCGGAAGGACGCGGAGTTGCTCGGATGCACGGAGCGAGTCCAGTGATAGCTGCTCGACGAAGCACTGGAATAGTTCGACGTTGTCACGCCCTTGGATTTGTAGTACTCGTACTGGGCGCCGTCAGACTGGAGGTCACCCTAGACTTCAGTCATCGAGAGCAGGAAGACCTTGTCAGTCGTGGCCGAGGGGGTGCCTGCCTTGCCGCCGCCCAGGTTGTCGGTCATCTTCGTGACGGACTTCACCTTGGACTGGAGTTCGCAAGGCAAAAGCGACCAGAGGTCGCCGGTATTGAGGCGGCCGCGGAGTTCGGACTTCTCCCAGCCGCCGGCGTGCGTGTTCGTGGCGTTTATTCTCTGTAGGGCCAGGGCATTGTTGGTCGCCTCGAACGTAAGCCCCGCCTTGCCTGAGCCATCAGCAAAAATTAAGATAAGACCGTGTATGACCAATATGAACTTGAGCATATTCCGTCCGTATTCATACTGGATGATCAAGGAAACATCATCGGCTTATCCGAAGGAGAGGAAGAACCTCTTGCCTTATTAAAGAAATACGCCAAATACAACGGATATAAAGCGGAAGGAGGCGACATCAAGTAACTATCAAAGGCCAGATTAAGGAGCCAGCCATGAAGAAATGCCTGCCCTCCATCGTCTCAGCAGCTCTTTGCCTCTCCCTTGTCATGACACCATTTGTGCCCGTTGCGGCAGCCTATGCCGACGAGGGATCTCCCGCCGAGAGCAGCGAGATCTACGTCGGAGACAACTACGACGAAAATTACGATATATCCCTTTTGAGCGCGGACGCTGCACGGATTCATATTCCAAGGCGTGGTGCGATTCTCACGGATCTGCAAATAACCGCCCCGTCCCTCACAAGATCAAGCTGAACGCGAAGGAGGAGGCTTGCCTGCGCGATCCCTACCTTGCTGGCACCGCTGAAGTTATCGCCGGTCTCGTGACAACCGGTCCTAGCGGCGGCTTTTTTGCAACCGCAATGACATCGTACCGACTTTTCATTTGCATGTTCTGAAAGGAAGTTGCCATGTTGTCGCAAAATCAATCGAGATACTTGAACACAATCGGCTTTGCCCTGCTTGCATTACTCTTTGCTAGCGACCTTTTGCTGAAACCGCCCAAGGAACTCGTTTTGCTTGCCATAGACTGCATTTCCGCCCTTTACTTTACGGCAACCCTATTCGTCGGACTAAAGGAGAGGAAAAAAGGCGCAGTCGCCGCATCCGCCGTATGCTTGATCATAACCATTGCATCATTCTTTATCTGACACATTGGTGATTTAGGGGCGATATCGTAGGAATACGACCGGGAGAGCCGGGACCAGATTGCCCGGGTTGCCCGGTCGGCTCGCGCGACGGCGCGGCGGTTCCACAGAAAGCTCTCCCGACTTCACGCCGTTTCTGATCGCATTGTAGACAGCCATCTCGTCTTCGCAGTCGGCGAGCACGCGGTGTGCGTCGTCGTTTTGGATGTCCAGAAAATCTCGAAGGTCCTCCATGCGCCAGCGTCCGAGATTTGGCCATGCGCGTTGCGCGAGCTGATAAGTGTCGATTGCGATGTTGTGGTTAAAGTCCAGGCCAAAGCCGTCCCAGGCAGAACAGCTTTGTTTCCTTGATTATCACCTTCATCCGGACACTTCCCGCATTCATCCGTGTGTGTACGGATGAATGCGGGGTTCAATACCCCGGCGGCCTAATCGGCAGACCGCCGGGAACTCTCACTCCTCGATAAAAGCCGGCACTCGGTTAGTCCTGCGCATCTTGAAATCGCCAGTCTCGTGGGAGACGTAGAGAATGCCGTCCATCCCGTCTCGGGATGCATACGACAGGTGAACTGAACCGCAATCCGATCCATCATTGTCGAGAAGATCAAACGAATTCGGATCGCTCGTTGCGGCCAAACGACCACTCATACAAGAGCCATCGTCATTACAGATTTGCCATTCCATGTCTTCGCCCGCAAGAATCGCCATAGACGGCCTGGTCGCGCCATCGTTGACATACATCCCGTCTATGCCAAACCCATTTTCAGCGCCATCGATGAACGACTGTTCGGACCTATACCTCGCAAATGATGCACATAGCACCATTGCAAGACAAAGTACAAAGCCAACAATCGCTATCTTTGCATAGCTCTTGCCTATCATGTCATTCACCTCCTTCGTATGTATCGAGGTATTCCTGCTTGAGCGTCTGCGAGGACGACTTGATCTTTTCCACGAGCGTGCCGGCTTCGATGAAGTAGAACGAGTTGGTGAGGTCTGCCAGGTCGTCGAGCAGGTGGCTTGAGATGAGCACGCTGCGTCCCCGCGCCACCTCGCTGCGCATCGCGTCGCAGGAGGTTTTCCGTTTTCCCGGATCGAGGCCGTTCAGCGGTTCATCGAGGATGAGGTACGGGCAATCGGTCGCTATCGCCATGGCAAGCTTTACCTGCTGCTTCATTCCTGTCGAGAGTTTACGGGTCGGCTTGTCGAGATATGGGGAGATTCCGAGGGAGCTGCAGAGCGAGTCGATGTCGGCGGCCGATTTCCACGCCTCCCTAACGAAAGCAAGGTGCTCGATGGCCGATAGCGTGGGGTAGAGATCCGCGCTGCCCGAAGAGCTCAGGTAGACGAGTTCTGCGAATTCGGCTGATCGGCGTTGGCAGATTCCGTCTGCCGCCAGGCTTCCCGAGCGGATGCGGGTGGGAAATTGGCCCGACAGCGCTTCAAGAAGGGTGGTTTTCCCCGAGCCGTTGGGAGCAACGAGGCCCGCTGCCGTTCCCGGGCTCAGGAAAAGCGATCCGATTGAAAGTATCGTCGTACTCCCGTATCCCACGCTCGCGTCTAGAAGCTCGAGCCCATGGTGCTTTTTCGCGGGTCCAGGCTGTTTGGGGGAACGTGTCGCAACGGCGCCGACCGTAAAAAAGACCGCGACGTATGCCAGGGCCACGGCAAGCATCGATGCGCTGCCTGAACCGGAGCCAATGAATTCTGTCGGGAAGCATCCTACGTAACCCGTTGCCTCGATAGGCGAGAATACGGCCAGCGGCAGGAGATTGAGCGCGGCGTTATGCCCTAGTGCCGAATCGGACAGTAACGGGAATGCCGGGGCCGCGACAAGCAGCGCGGAGGTAAGGGGGCCCGCGAGGACGCGCCTCGTTGCGGTCGATAGGACGGCGGAGCAAACGGATATCAAGGTTCCGCCCGCAAGCAGCGCGAGAAGCAGGACTGTGAAGACGTTTCCCGCGGTCGTGGTGGTAAGCGCGCCGTCATGGAAGAAGGCGATCGGGTACCCGATTTGCCCGAAGCCGTTTAGGACCAAGGCGTAAATGCCCCCGGGTGCGAGGCCGGCGAGGAGCATCGCGGTCCCCGCGACGATTATCGAAAACACGGTTTGGATAAGGCGCCGGAATTTGGGCACGGGCGCCTTTGCCGCCAGGGTCCCGGGCCTTGTGGCGCCGAGCACGAGTATCGACGAGAGAAGGAAGGGGATGAAGGGAAGGAAGGACGGCGCCTGGGCAATGGCGTAGGGCAGGAAGGAGAGGAACGGCAGGTCGTTTGCGGAGGCCGGGATATCCGCGATGCCGGAGCTGCTCAGGGCGCGGCAATATGCGAGCTCTGCGTCATTGGTCTCTTGGTCTCCCACGATGGACCCGGATTGGAAGCCTTCGCCCATGAGCGCGTAGTAGCTCTCGGCAGAATCGAGAAAGGCGGCGTCGGTTTGAGCGGCGAGGGCGGCGTTCGCGTATCTTGCAAGCTCCGCGTCATTTTACTGCTCTGGAGATAGGTCTGTGCCGCTGGCCTGGGGCGCGCGCGTATTGAATGCGTCGACAAAGCTCTGCATGCCCTGTTTCATAAAGAAGGGCCCGTAGATGGGTGAATTGAACGCAATGGGGACGGAAAAGGCTGCAGCGAGAACGAGCGTACAAATCCATACGGCCTTGTCTCTTAGGATTAGTTTGAGAAGAAGTCGACAGTACATTTAGAAGCACCTACGTTCCTAGTTTGAGAAGAAGTCGACAGTACATTTAGAAGCACCTACGTTCCTCAAAGAATTGTTAGATTAAAAGTAACAGACCGGATGAAGATACGTGCGACGGGGGCGAGGCGAATGGCTGAGCGGTATCAATACGCGGGTTCAACGGTATTATATTGACCACACAGATTATTAACCTGCATTTCTAACAGTTAAGGAGACGGGTGCTTTCCAGCACACTCCTTCGATGATGCCTTCCGCTAGTTGCTATGCCGGTTTCAGCCAACAAAGAATGTGCCCGGGCGCTCAGGTTCACCGTTAGCGTTGGCAACATATGAGATGGGCCAGACCCTTGCCGCGCGCCGATTGCGCGAGAGGTGTCGGGCTCCATGTTTATTCCACCTGCTTGTTATCAACCAGCTTCGTTCAACGTTAGACATTCAAGATGTCAGACGTCGAACCTGCGCCAAAGACGCAGCTGGGGCTACTAGTTGCCTACAATCGCTCGCGAAGCTCGCCTGTTCGTGCGTGAATATCTGACAGCTCCGTCAGACATTGTCGGACATTTGATTGTTCGACAAATGCGCACGTGGTCGCGTTCGCAAAGATTACTGAACGGTCGATGGGTGCGTTGAGACCGGAGCAAACGGCGGATGCCAGAAAAATGGCCTCACAGAATCGCACCCATGGTTGATAAAATTGACCGCCCTGGCGCAAATACCCGGGCGGTCAATTCATCCCCTCGTTCGCGATCCTGTTGGGTTTTGGGGCTTTGACATGTTGTTGACGGATGGATCAGCCGTACAGCTTGATCTCCCGGGGTTCCATGTGGTCGTCCCCCAATAAGACGTCCCTGATGTAGCTCTGCGGCAGGAACTCGACGGGCAGCACTGGGTCGTCGACGTAGCCGGGCACGGGGAGTAGGCGTGGCCTTTGGATATAGCGTGGCCGCCTGCCGGCGGTCGGACTGCCACTTCAGTCAAAAGCTCAGGCGCGCGCATTAAAATAATGGATATATCGCTTGATAGGCTTTTGACCAAGCATGAACATCGCAGGTAAATCCGTGTACCAATTTTTGGTACACGGATTTACCTGCGGTTTGTTGAAAGCTCTGACATGCGCTGTCGACTTCATTAAAATCGATTGCCGATCAAGTCTTCCTATATATGCGAGCCCCAAGAAACTGCGCTGTGAACCTGAGTCCTCTATCGATCGGCCCGGTGCACCGGGCCGCTGTCCTCGAGCCGGCAACAGCTTGCCGGTCTCAAAACGTATACTTGATTTAAGGCGGAGTGGAATGTGGGCGCGCAAGGAGATGCGGAATCGATGAGAGCCTCAAAAAAAATTACTGCAGTGTTATCATCTTTCATCCTCTCTATTCTTCCATTTCTGATTCTATGGGCGGCTTGGTCAGTCCTCCCTGATACAATTCCCGCTCATTGGAGTGGGGGTGTGGTTGATCGATGGGGTAATAAGCTTGAATTGCTGGTTGTTCCGCTGTTTTCTCTGATTGGTTCTATTGCAATTTCTGCGTACCTTATTGTTTCCACGCGGCGAAGAGAGTTCGCGGATTTCTCTGTTCGAATGCGACGGGACTTTGTTGCGTGCTATATTTCTAGTCTTCTTTTATCGACAACCTGCTCAGTGATAATTGCCGTTTGGGTTCAGTTGATTCTTACGCAAAACACTGCGGTTGATGGGGGGCTTGGACTATCGATCCTGTATTCCCTTCCCGGGCTATATGTGATCTTGTGCGCTTTGCCGCCTTTTTATGCGAGCGGCGAGAGCAAAAAGGCAGAGCGCCTGATAACAGTTCTTATTGGCGGCGCGGAGATTGTTCTTTGTGGAATAATGCTTGAAGGTTCGGCTGCCTCTTATGCGATGATTGGACTGATGATTCTGTTCTGTGCGTTTGAGATTGTGTCACAGGTAAGGGATAGCCGGTCCTTATGAGTTGAATTACGCGCGTGCGGATATAAAGGGTGGCATGTTAAATTTGTTGAAAACTCTGACATGCGCTGTCGACTTCATTAAAATCGATTGCCGATCAAGTCTTCCTATATATGCGAGCCCCAAGAAACTGCGCTGTGAACCTGAGACCGCTATCGATCGGCCCGGTGCACCGGGCCGCTGTCCTCGAGCCGGCATCAGCTTGCCGGTCTCAAAACGTATGCCGTCCGGTACGACCAACAGCCGAGTCTTGCGCCCAGTTCGAGCAGCGCCAGAGCCCCGTGCCGGAACCCACGCAGCCGATGGCAGGGGAATTCAGCCGCGGCCATCGAGGAGCCGGCCTGGGGACGGCGCCCTCAGTCCTCGAAGGATTTCCACCGCCCCTTGCAGGCCTGGATTGATTTAACGGTTGATTTAATCCGGCTGAACAAGCCGAGCACGGCCCGGTTGACATAATGTAAGGTAAAAAAGCAGATGCGGCCGTACGCCGATGCGGGGTTCGGGTGATGTGATAGAAAGTAATACACGTATTACATCTAACCGGGAGGTGCGTCATGGCAACCGCCACCGCAGCCCTGAGAATCCCCGAGGACCTCGCGAACAGGTACGACCGCCTGGCGAAGTCGACGGGCCGCACGAAAAACTTCTACATGACGGAGGCCATCGCCGCCGAGATAGACAGACTCGAATACGAGTACGGCCTCATGAATTATCCGGGAAGCGTTTGGTTGCGAGGCACGCCAGTGTGAGGGCCTGATTCGTCAGGCCCCGCACAGGGGGACCGCGATGGTGGCCACCGCGCCGCCCGAGGGGCTGTTGGCGAGCGAGACGGAGCCCCCGTGGGCGCTCGC
>NZ_WQPL01000032.1 GCF_018785245.1 Collinsella aerofaciens
ACCGCCTCGCGCGCAACTACGAGCTGGTCACCAAGCACAACCTCAAGTACCGCCGCTACTACCACCAGTTCGACTACTAAGAGCTGGTCACGGGTCCGATATCTTGGCTGGTTGATATCTCGACCCTGCACAAGGGCGTCCGCATTTGCGCGGGCGCCCTTTTTGCGTTGCGACAAGAGGCTGCTGCTAACCGCTCGCCCTATGTTTCCAAATGAATACGGTGTGAGCCGAGGAGGACGATTCTCCCCGCAAACACTCTAGTATGCTAAAGTACCCAGAAGACCGGCGGAGCTATGCCGGTCTTCTGTTCCATACGAAACACAGCATGAGGAGGCTCACCAGATGACGGCCACACCGTGGGGATTCCGGGACATATTGCCCGAGGAGGCTCAGGCGCGCGAGGAGATTGCGCTGACGGTGAAGGGCTGCTTCAGGGAGCATCATTACCTTCCGGTCGAGACGCCGCTGCTCGAGGACAAGGGTTCGCTCGAGGAAGGCGGCCGCATTGCGGACACGCCGTTTAAGCTCTTTGACGATGACGGCCGCCTGCTGGTGGTCCGTTCCGACAACACATTGCCGATCGTGCGTCTGGTTTCGACCCGCATGCGCGCGGCCGACCTGCCCCTACGCCTTCGCTACGAGGCGCCGGTGGTTCGCGAGTGTCAGCGCAATGCCGGTGGCTCGCGCCAGTTTACACAGCTGGGCTTTGAGCTTATCGGTGCGGGCGATACCGCGGGCGATGTCGAGATCGTCTCGCTCGTGGCCGAGGCGGTGCGCAAGCTGGCACTTCCCGATGCGCACATTATCGCGGGTAGCGTGCGTCCGTTTAAGGAGCTGCTCGCGGCGTGTGAGGATCGCGAGCTGGCCGCTGAGGCCCTGCGCTGCGTGCACGCCAACGACTTTGTGGGCCTCGATGCCCGCGTGGCGGCAAGCACCGAGTCCGATGCCGTCAAGGCCGCCATTAGCGAGCTGCCGCGTTTGCACGGCGGTGCCGAGGTGCTCGACCGCGTGGACGCGCTGCTGGAGGCCGCCGGTATTGTCGCGCCGCTGACGCGCGAGCTGCGTGCCCTGGTCGAGGGCCTGGCACCCGAGGACGCCCAGGTGCTGTCATTCGACTTCTCCATCATGAACTCTTTCGATTACTACACGGGCCTGGTCTTTAAGGCCTATGCCGGCGGCCTGCCCGATCCGGTGGGCTCGGGCGGTCGCTACGACTCCATCTTTACCGGCGCATTTGGCGACGGTATCGAGGTGCCGGCGGCGGGCTTCGCCTTTTCGCTCGAGCGCCTGGAGGCCGCGCGCACCTCGGCCGAGGATGCCGCTTCCGACGGCGATCATGCCGTGGGCCGTGGTGCCGAGGGCCCGCTGCGCATCGCCGTGCCCAAGGGCTCGCTTAAGGCCGACACGCTCGACGTGCTCGAGGTCGCGGGCCTGGACGTCTCTGAGCTGCGCGATCCCGGCCGTCACCTGATCGTGCGCGGCCGCGACACGCGTACCGGCGAGGGTACGGTCGGCGATATCGAGTTTGTCATCGTGCGTCCCAGCGATGCGCCTGCCTTTGTGGGTTGCGGCGGTGCCGATTGCGGCATCTGCGGCTGGGACTCGCTCATCGAGGCAGACCTCAACCTGCTGCAGCTGGTCGACCTGGGCTATGGCCTGTGCACCTTTATCGAGGCGGAGCCCGCACGGCGCGCCGGTCAGGCCGAGCGCAACTATGCTCGTCGCGGGTCGCTTCGCGTGGCCACCAAGTATCCGCGCATCGCGAGCGCCTGGTATGCCGAGCGAGGCGTGAACGCCGACATCGTTTCGCTGCACGGCAACATCGAGCTGGGCCCCATCGTCGGCATGACCGATCGCATCGTGGACATTACCGCCACGGGTGCCACGCTACGCGACAACGACCTGATCATTACCGGTCGCATCATGGACTGCACGGCCCGTTTCTTTGTCAATCCAGGTGCCGCGCGCCTGGATTCGCGTGTACGCAATCTGGCAGATCGTCTGGCCGCGGCCGTGAAGGACAAGCATTTTGAGCCCGTTGCGGGCTCGGCACAATAGCGCGAGCACGCACGGGCGTCCCAACGTCTGGGCTGCGGGCCGATTGGCGCCGCCGCCCGGCCTCTCGTTTTTCGAACACAACCTCGACCGATAGGGGATACCGGTATGAAGACCATCAAGCTTGCTCCCGGTGAGCGCCTCGTTACCAACCAGCTCAACCGCAAGGGCGTGCTGCCGCAAAACATCGTCGCCGCCGCCCGCGATATCGTGGCCAACGTGCGTGCCAACGGCGATGCCGCGGTGCGCGATTACTGCCAGCGTTTTGACGGTGTCGAGCTGCAGAGCTTCCGCTTGCCGCAGGAGCAGATCGATGCCGCGCTCGAAGGCCTCGATCCCGCTTTTGTCGCGGCGCTCGAAAAGGCTGCACGCCAGATTCGCGAATTCCACCAGCGCGAGGTCGAGCAGAGCTGGTTTACCACGCGCCCGGACGGCACGATTCTCGGCGTTAAGGTGACCCCGCTCGCGGCGGCCGGCATCTACGTGCCGGGCGGTCGCGCGCAGTATCCCTCCACGGTGTTCATGAACGCCATTCCCGCCAAGGTCGCCGGCGTCAAGCGCGTGGTAATGGTGACCCCGCCGCAAAAAGACGGCCTGATCAGCCCCTACACGCTCGCCGCGGCAAAACTCGGCGGCGTGGACGAAATCTATATGGTGGGTGGCGCTCAGGCCGTGGCCGCGCTGGCGTACGGCACCGAGACCATTCCGCGCGTCGACAAAATCACTGGTCCGGGCAACGCCTTTGTTGCCGCGGCCAAGCAGATTGTCTCGGGCGACGTGGGTATCGATATGGTCGCCGGTCCCTCCGAGGTCTGTGTGCTGGCCGATGCCACGGCCAAGCCCATGGTGGTCGCGGCCGACCTGATGGCCCAGGCCGAACACGATCCGCTGGCAGCCTGCTATCTGGTGACTTGTGACGAGCAGTTTGCGCGCGAGGTCGAGGCCGGCATCGACATCCTGGTGGCGCAGTCGCCGCGTGCCGAGATCACGCGTGCCTCGCTCGATAACGAGGGCACCATCGTGGTGGCCGCCGACATGGCTGCCGCCGTCGAGGCGGTGAACACCGTGGCGCCCGAGCACCTTGAGCTGCACTGCAGGGACGCGATGGGCCTGCTTGGCGGCATTCGCAACGCCGGCGCCATCTTTGTGGGCGCTTGGAGCTCCGAGCCGCTCGGCGATTACGTTGCCGGCCCCAACCACACGCTGCCGACCGGCGGTACGGCCATGTTCTCCAACCCGCTTTCGGTCGAAGAGTTCGTCAAGCGCTCGAGCGTCATTTGCTATACACCCGAGGGCCTGCTCTCCGACGCTCCCGCTACGCAGCGCCTGGCCGAAGCCGAGGGACTGTGGGCGCACGCGCTATCCGCCGCCCTGCGTCGCCGCGTGCTGGAACAGGGCGAGGATGCCGTGAGTGCCGAGTCGCTCGCCGCGGCCGACCTGACCAAGGTTGCCTGGCCGGGCGACGCCGTGGCGACGGTCGCCGAGGGTGTGGACCTGGCGGCTGCAGGCGCGGATGGCGCTGGCGCGACCGGCGAGGAGGCCTAATATGGCCGAGCTGACGCCGCGCATGAAGGAGCTCGTCCAGCCCTACCTGGCCGGCATCGAGCCCTATGATCCCAACT
This sequence comes from Collinsella aerofaciens, assembly GCF_018785245.1. Classification (GTDB taxonomy): domain Bacteria; phylum Actinomycetota; class Coriobacteriia; order Coriobacteriales; family Coriobacteriaceae; genus Collinsella; species Collinsella aerofaciens_AD. Next base: position 3,678 of record NZ_WQPL01000032.1, read on the forward strand.
TTACGCCTACGCGCATCAATCTTTCGGCCAACGAGAACACCTATCCCGTGCCGGCTGGCGTGCGCAAGGCGGTCGACGCGGCCCTGGCCGCCACGCCGCTCAACCGCTATCCCGACCCCATGTCCAACGACCTGCGCGATGAGCTTGCTGCCTGGCATGGCGTGGCGCGTGAGAATATTTGCGTGGGAAACGGCGGCGACGAGCTGCTCTATAACTACCTGCTGGCGTTTGGCGGCGCGGGGCGGACCCTGCTCAACTGCCCGCCGTGCTTTAGCGAGTATGCGTTCTTTGCGTCGCTCTGCCAGACCGAGGTGCGCGACGTGTGGCGAGACCCCGCGACCTTTGAGCTCGACCAGGCAGCCGTGCTTGCGGCGGCGCCCGAGTGCAACCTGGCGATCGTGACCTCGCCCAATAACCCCACGGGCGACGTGGCGCCGCTCAACTTTGTCGCGGCCCTGTGCGATGCGTGCCCCGGCATGGTGATGGTCGACGAGGCCTACGTTGAGTTTGCTGACGATTCGTTTGGCGCGGCCACCACGGCGCAGGGGCTTATCGCCGAGCATCCCAACCTGGTGATTCTGCATACGCTGTCCAAGGCGTTTGGCGCTGCCGGAACGCGGCTGGGCTACGTGATCGCGGCACCCGAGGTTATCGACGTGTTCGCGGCGATTCGCCAGATCTACTCGGTCAATGTGCTGAGCCAAGCCGCGGCACTTGCCTGTGTGCGTGCCCGCGACGCATACGCGCCCGTGGTGGCACAGGTCACATCCGAGCGCGAGCGCGAGCTGTGCGCCCTGCGCGCAATGGCTGCCGAGGGCCTGCCAGTGGAGGCATGGCCGAGTGCGGCGAACTTTGTACTCGTACGTACGCCGCATGCCACGCGCGTGCGCGAGCGCCTGCGCGACGAGTACTCGATTTTGGTGCGCGACTTTAGCTACGCACTGGGGCTCGCGGACTGCCTGCGCATTACCGTGGGCACCCCGCAAGAAAACGATGAGGTGCTGGCTGCGTTTGCCACGCTGGTGAAGGAGGAGATGTAGATGGGCCGTTATGCCGAGGTGACCCGTAAGACGGGCGAGACCGACATTGTCGTCAAGCTCGACCTGGACGGGAGCGGCGTGTGCGATATCTCGACCGGCGTGCCGTTTTTCGACCATATGCTCAACGCCTTTGGTCGCCATGGCCTGTTCGATTTGACAGTACATGCGGTAGGCGACGTGGAAGTCGACGCGCACCATACCGTTGAGGACACGGGTATTGTACTGGGCGAGGCGTTTTGCCAGGCGCTGGGCGGTAAGGCGGGTATTACGCGCTTTGCCGACGCGGCGATCGCCATGGACGAGACGCTCGTGATGGCCGCCGTGGATATCTCGGGCCGCGGGCAGGCCTATTGCGAGCTGCCCATGCCGACCGAGCGCGTGGGCGGCTTCGATACCGAGCTGGCCGTTGAGTTCTTCTATGCCTTCGCACGCGATGCCAAACTCACGCTGCACGTGCGCGAGCTGGCGGGCGGCAACTCGCACCACATTATCGAGGCCGCCTTTAAGGCCGTGGGCCGCACGATGCGCCACGCCTGCGAGCACGATCCCCGCGTGCAGGGTATCCCCAGCACCAAGGGCTCGCTGTAACCTGCCAAAAAAGGACAGGTTTTGAATGAGATAAGGGAGGGTCGCGTGGGCGAACCGAAGATCGTGGTGGTCGACTACCACAAGGGCAACTTGTCGAGCGTCGTGCGCGGGCTTGCACGCGCCGGTGCCGCCGCCTGCACGTCGGACAATCCGGAGCAGATCCGCAACGCCGACGGCCTGGTCATTCCGGGCGTGGGTGCGTTCTATGACGCGATTGCCTTTATGCGCCAGAGCGGCGAGGAGACGGCCGTGCTCGATGCCGTCGCCGCTGGAACTCCGCTGCTCGGCATCTGCCTGGGCCTTCAGCTATTTTTTGAGCGCGGTAATGAGGGCGTTCCTACGGGTGAGGCCGCGGATGGCAGCGCCCCCGAGCAGGATGGCGGCCCCTGGGTCGATGGCCTGGGCATCATGCGCGGCTCGTGCACGCGTCTGGAGTCTAGCCGTCTGAAGGTCCCGCACGTGGGCTGGGATCAGGTGCACATGACGCCTGCCGGCGCGGCCGATCCACTGCTTGCCGGTTTTGCCGAGGGTGTCAACATGTACTTCACCCACAGCTACGCGGTAGCAGACGATGCCGATGCCGCCGATGTGCTGGCGTGCACGCACTATACGCGGAGTTTCCCGTGCATCGTGCGCCATGGCAACGTGTGGGGCTGCCAGTTCCATCCCGAGAAATCCTCCGCGCTGGGTCAGCGCATCCTTAAGAACTTCGTCAACATCGTCGAGGAGGCCGGCCGATGATCCTGTTTCCCGCAATCGATCTGATCGGCGGCAAGGTCGTGCGCCTGGAGCGCGGCGACCGGAGCCGCTGCAAGGTATATTCCGACGACCCTGTGGCCGTCGCCCGCTCGTTTGCCGAACAGGGCGCAGGCTGGGTGCATGTCGTCGACCTGTCCGCTGCCTTTGGCGAGGACGAGGACACATGCGCTGCCAACTCGGCGGCGATTAAGGCCATCTGCGGTGTCGACGGTCTGTCTGTGGACGTGGGCGGCGGCGTCCGCTCGCTCGCGCGCATCGACGAGCTGGCCGGCTACGGTGCTCGCCGCATTGCACTGGGTACCGTGCTGGTGACCGAGCCGGGTTTTGCCGAGGTGGCGGCCCAAGGCTTTGGCGAGCTGTTGGTGGCAGATATTGCCGCACGCGACGGCCAGGTCAAGGTGAATGGCTGGCGTGACGGCGCGGGCGTGGCGCTCGACGACGCCGTGGCGCAGCTTTCCGAGCTGGGTTTTAAGCATCTGGTGTATACCGACATTGCGCGCGATGGCATGCAGGCGGGCATCGATGTGGCGGCGTATCGCCATGTGGCCGAGGTCGCGGGCTTTCCCGTCGTGGCATCGGGTGGCATCTCGACGCTCGACGACATCCGCGCGCTGGCCGCAGTGGGTGAGGGCGCGATTGAAGGTGCCATTACCGGTCGCGCGCTCTACGAGGGCAACTTTACGCTGGTACAGGCGCTGACCGCCGCCCGAGGGGAGGAGTAGCCCATGCTTACCAAACGTGTGATTCCCTGCCTGGACGTCAAGGACGGCCGTGTGGTCAAGGGCGTCAACTTTGTGAGCTTGCGCGATGCGGGCGATCCGGTGGAGCTGGCGCGCGCCTACGACCGCGAGGGTGCGGACGAGGTCGTCTTCTTGGACATTACCGCCACGAGCGACAACCGTGCGACGACCATCGAGATGGCGGCGCATGCGGCCGAGGAGCTAGCCATTCCCTATACCGTGGGCGGCGGTTTTCGCGACCTGGCGGGCATGCGCACCATGGTTGCAGCCGGTGCCGACAAGGTGTCGCTCAACTCTGCCGCCGTGCGCGACCCGTCGCTGATTAGCCAGGCTGCCGCGGCGTTTGGTAGCCAGGCCGTGGTCGTGGCGATCGATGCCAAGCGCGTCGGTTTGCCCGGCGCATCTGGTGCCGACAAGTGGGAGGTCTTCACGGCGGGCGGCCGCAACGCCACGGGCATCGACGCGGTGGCGTGGGCCGAGGAAGCGGCTCGTCGCGGCGCCGGCGAGATCTTGCTGACCAGTATGGACCGCGACGGCACCAAGGCCGGCTTTGACCTGGCACTCACCCGTGCCGTGGCGCGTGCGGTGCCGATTCCCGTTATTGCGAGCGGCGGCGTGGGTACGCTCGAGCATTTTGCCGAGGGCGTGATCGAGGGCGAGGCCGATGCCGTGCTGGCGGCGAGCGTCTTTCACTTTGGAACCTTCAGCATTCGCCAGGTGAAGGAGTATATGGCGTCGCAGGCTATTCCCGTGAGATTGGATTTTTAAATGGAGCAAGTGACAACTGCGTCCGAGCTCAAATACGACGCCAAGGGGCTGATTCCTTGTGTTGTTCAGCAGTATGACACCGGCGAGGTGCTTATGGTTGCCTGGATGAATGAGGAATCGGTGGGGCTGACGCTCAAGACCGGCACCACGTGGTTTTGGAGCCGCAGTCGCCAGGAGCTCTGGAACAAGGGCGCGACGAGCGGCAATATGCAAGCGGTCAAGGAGCTCTGGGCCGACTGCGATAGCGATACGCTGCTGGTCAAGGTCGACTCGCCGGGCCCGGCCTGCCATACCGGCAACCGTACCTGCTTCTTCAAGAAACTCGCGTAGGGCGGGCGCTCGATTAGACGCTCGGCCACCAGAAAGGATTGAACCATGGGTGTGCGCACCGCAAACGTTCAGGATGGAAATATCGGTGAGACGCTGACGGGGCTCGCCGAGGTGATTCACGGTCGTCGTGATGCATCGCCGCAGGAGAGCTATACCGCGCGTCTGCTGACCGACGTCGAGGACGAGCTGCTCAAGAAGCTTGCCGAGGAGTCGAGCGAAGTGATCATGGCCTGCAAGGATAACGATCACGATCACATCCGCTACGAGGCCGGCGACCTGGTCTACCACCTGCTCGTAACCCTTGAGCGCTACGGTATCACCCTCGACGAGCTTGCCGGCGAACTCAACGCCCGCCGCCACTAGTCATTGGGGACGTTCTTAAACGACCAGTTAGGCGAGGGGCGTGGATTCCCATTCGCCGGTGGCGTGGGGGATGTCGAAGGTTCGATAACCGCAGTCGTAGGCGTGCGCCTGGGCCTCGCGGATGTTCCAGCAGATATCGCAGGCGCGGTGCGCGTCCGAGCCAAAGGTGATCGGCACTTCGGCATGGGCAAAGCAGCGCAAAAGACCGGTTGCGGGGTAGTAGTCGTCGAGCCCCTTGCGCGGTGCGGCGGTCGAGACCTCAACGCGGCGGCCCGTATCGTGCGCGCACTCGGCCATCTGCTGCCAAAACGGTGCAGGGTCAAAATCGGGCGCAAAGCCTTCCTTCGAAAAGCGCATGACCAGGTCGGGGTGAGCCATCACATCAAAGTTGAGCGGGCTCTCGCAGGCGCGGCACCAGTCATCGACATAGCGCTCCCACACGCCCCGCTCGCCTAAGTTTTCCCAAACATGCAGGTCGGTATCATCGTCGATCCAACCGCAGCGCGAATCGGGCGTATCGGGACGAGCGACATCCTCCGTCCCCGCCGTGTCCGCAGCACCTGCCGCAATATCGCCCGGGTTGCCAATCCAATGCACACTGCCCAGGCGCACGACGGCGCCCTGGGACCAGCGCTCAACCAAAGGCTCGCAGCCCTCGTACCAATCGCATTCAAAGCCATAGATAAAGCTGAGCTCCGGCGCAATCTGCGCGGCAAGCTTGCGAGCATCCTCAAAAGCCAGACGATGTGCCGGCAAGTCGCCCTCGACAACTTGAACCTCGCAATTGGCATCCATGCTGGCAGGCAGGGTGAGGTGGTCGGTCGAGACCATGACCTGGCAGCCGGCCGCAGCGGCGGCGCGAACGTTGTCCTCAAACGAGGCGTGTCCGTCCGAGAACGAGGTGTGGGTATGGCAATCGATCAGCGGGCAAGCAGACATGGCGGCTCCTTTGCGTCAAGCGAATCCGCTCCATTGTAACGGCGCGGCCCCCGATGCGACGAGCGCGCCGGGGGCCGAAATCGACTGGAAAGGACGGGCAACACATAAGGGCGAGCTCGCGACATCGGTCTTGCTCCAAAACATGTACATCAGCCTCCAAAAGCTGCAAAAAATGGCATGTTTGGAGGCTGATGTACATGTTTGGATGAGGCGGTGGAGTGTCGGTTTTTTGCGGACAAGGAAAATCGGGTTCATCGCGCTCCGCCACATCCACGTCGCCCGCGATGTGCTAGCGTTTGAGTGAACAAAACGAGCCCGTGCGGAAAGGATCCGGACCGTATGCAACGTGGAAGTACATCTCCGCTATCACGCGAGACCGATGCGCCCGAGACCATCGTCAAGCTGGAGTGCGACATCGACGATGCGTCGCCCGAGGTACTCGCCTACGCCGCCGACCGTCTGCGCGAGGCGGGTGCCCGCGAGGTGCACTGGCTTCCCCTCTACTGCAAAAAAGGTCGCCCCGGCTGGCAGCTGCAGGTAATCTGCTCGAACGAGGATATCGAGCGCTTGCAGACGATCATTTTCTTGGAAACCACGACCAACGGCATTCGCCGCCAGGTTATGGAGCGCGTCTGCCTGCCGCGCCGTTTTGAGCAGGTGGCGACGCCTTGGGGCGAGGTGGCCGTAAAGGTGGCGACCCTACCCGACGGCAGCGAGCGCGCGGCGCCCGAGTACGAGGATTGCGCCCGTCTTGCCCGCGAACATGGCGTGCCGCTCCAACGCGTGATGCAGGCGGCGCAAGCTGCGGCGCTCCGATTTGAGTAACGCGGCCGGTGACACGCCGCGCCCAGCCCAATTAACCCCACCCGAAAGGACCCTCATGAAATACCTCATCGCCTCCGACATCCATGGCTCGGCATACTGGGCCGAGCGCCTCGTCGCTGCCATCGAGCGCGAGAACCCCGATCGCATCGTCCTGCTGGGCGACCTGCTCTATCACGGTCCGCGCAACGACCTGCCGCGCGATTACGCTCCCAAGCGCGTAATTCCGCTGCTCAACGCCCTAGCCGACCGCATCATCGCGGTGCGCGGCAACTGCGACGCCGAGGTCGACCAGATGGTCCTCGACTTCCCCGTCATGACTGACTACGCCACGCTGTTTGACGAAACCGGCCGTGAGCTGTTCTTGACGCACGGCCATGTCTTTGGCGCCGGCATGCACAACAGCGTCGACCACGCGCCCGCGCTGCCCGAGGGCTCCGCGCTCGTCTACGGTCACACGCACATCAAGATCAACGAGGAGAGCGCCGCGCACCCGGGCCTGTGGCTTTTCAACCCCGGCAGCGTGAGCATTCCCAAGGACGGTACGCACAGCTACGGCATCTACGAGGGCGGCGCGTTCCGCCACGTGGTCATGGAGGGGGAGTAGCCATGGCGCAGCATATGGCTCAGCAAAATGCCGAGGGCTCGCGCGATCTGTCTACGCTGGTAGACGCGTCGACCGAGCTGCAGCATCTGGTGCAGACCATCTGGCGCCTGCGTCAGCCCGATGGCTGCCCGTGGGACCGTGAGCAGACGCACCGCAGCATCGGCAAGAACATGATCGAGGAGGCCTACGAGGCACTCGACTGCATCGAGGCGGACGACGCGGTTCACCTACGCGAGGAGCTGGGCGACGTGCTCATGCAGGTCGTGCTGCATGCGCAGATTGCTGCTGACGCCGGCGAGTTTACACTGGCCGACGTGGCGCGTGATATCGATGCCAAGCTCATCCGCCGTCATCCGCACGTGTTCGGCGATGTGGATGCCGACAGCTCCAACGAGGTACTCAAGATTTGGGACGAGGTCAAGCTTGCCGAGAAGGCCGCCAAGGACAAAGCCGTGGCGGCGGGTGAGGCCGCGCCCGAGGGTCTGCTCGATGGTGTGCCCACGCATCTGCCGGCGCTGATGCAGGCGCAGAAGGTGTCGCGCAAGGCAGCTGCCGTGGGCTTTGAGTGGGAGACGGTCCAGGACGTGTGGGACGAGGTCGCCGAGGAGCGTGCCGAGTTTGAGGCCGAGGCCCCCGGAACGCCCGAGCGCGAAATGGAGTTTGGCGACCTGCTCTTTGCCCTGGTCAACGTTGCGCGCAAAGAGGGCATTGACGCCGAGAGCGCCCTCCGTGCCAGTACGGCAAAGTTCCGCCGCCGCTGGGCCGCGATGGAGCAGATGGCGGCCGATGCCCACGTGGATCTTGCCGAGCTTTCGACCCACGGCCTCAACGACCTGTGGGATGCCGCAAAGGCGGAGGAGTAAGACTGCGGGAACGACGGGCTGACGCGCCTCATCGTCCCCGCTAAATTTTTCGAAAATCAAGTGTATCCCTCGGCTAACTTAGGGCATAATGCAAAAAGTGCGACATGGCTAACTTACGGAGGTGCACCGACGGTGCACAGTCGGTCAGTCGCTTGCATCCACTACGTTTCCAAGTGAGAGGGAGACAACATGAGCGATATTTTGGACGTCTACGGTCGCGAGGTGCTCGACAGCCGCGGCAATCCCACCGTCGAGGTCGAGGTCGTGCTCGAGGACGGCAGCTTTGGCCGCGCAATGGTGCCTTCGGGTGCTTCGACCGGCGCCTTTGAGGCCTGCGAGCTGCGCGATGGCGACAAGGGCCGCTACCTGGGCAAGGGCGTTTCGCAGGCCGTCGAGCACGTCAACAACGAGTGCGCTAACGCCGTCGTGGGCCTCGACGCCTTCGACCAGCGCGCCGTCGATGCCGCGCTGATTGCCGCGGACGGTACCCCCAACAAGACCAAGCTCGGTGCCAACGCCATCCTGGGCGTGTCGCTGGCCGTCGCCCGCGCCGCTGCCGAGTCGGCGGGCCTGTCACTGTACCAGTACCTGGGCGGCGTCAACGCCCATCTGCTGCCCACGCCCATGATGAACATCCTCAACGGCGGCGTGCATGCCGACAATAACGTTGACTTCCAGGAGTTTATGATCATGCCGGTGGGCGCCCCGAGCTTTGCCGAGGGCCTGCGCTGGTGCGCCGAGGTCTACCACACCCTCAAGGGCGTGCTGCACGAGGCCGGCCTGGGCGGCGGCGTGGGCGACGAGGGCGGCTTTGCCCCCAACCTTAAGACCAATGCCGAGCCGTTCGAGTACATTACTAAGGCCGTCGAGAAGGCTGGCTTTAAGCCCGGCGTCGACTTCATGTACGCCATGGACCCGGCCTCGACCGAGTTCTACAACGCCGAGACCGGCATGTACGAGCTCAAGGGCGAGGGCGTTGAGTATACGAGCGCTCAGATGGTCGATTACTGGGAGAAACTCGTCGACACCTATCCCATCATCTCCATCGAGGACGGCATGGCCGAGGAGGACTGGGACGGCTGGGTCGAGCTCACCCGTCGCATTGGCAACAAGGTGCAGCTGGTGGGCGACGACCTGTTCGTCACCAACACCGAGCGCCTCAAGAAGGGCATCGAGCTGGGTGCCGCCAACGCGATCCTGGTCAAGGTCAACCAGATCGGCACGCTCACCGAGTCGCTCGAGGCCATCGAGACCGCCAAGGAGGCCGGTTACGCTTGCATCGTGAGCCACCGCTCCGGCGAGACCGAGGACTCCACGATCGCCGACCTGGTCGTGGGCGTCAACGCCGGCCAGATCAAGTCGGGCGCCCCGTGCCGCAGCGACCGCATCGCCAAGTACAACCAGCTCATCCGCATCGAGGACGAGCTCGAGGGCAGCGCGCGCTACGCCGGCAAGACCGCGTTCTACAACATTCGCTAAACGGGCGAATTTGGCGAGGGGGAGGCTGACTCGGTTCCGCCTCGCCTTGGCTGGATGCCGCAAGGCGCTATGGGCGTTGGGCCATATGGCTCAGCGCCTTTTTTATGTCGAGCAAAGGCTGGCGAAGGCGGTGCGGGCGCTCGTGCTATAACTAGAATACTTAGCGCAAACAAACCTCAACCGCACAAGGCGCACATGGATCAGATTTACGACAACAGGTACTATTCCGCCGGTTCGCGTGAGCCGTCGCCTCGCCGTGCACGCACGGTGCAGCTCGGTGGGTCCGCCTACGCTGACGCCGACCGCTCCATGCAGCGCCCGACAAGTACCTCGCGCCCCAATGCTCAAGTGAATACTTCGACAGATGGACCGGTGCGCCCGGCACGTTCGTCGCATGCTCAGCGCTCGTCGGCTCAAACGCACGATAGGTCGAGCAGGCCCTCGAGCCGTCTTTCGGGCTCGGACTTTATGCACTACGCCAACGACAACGCGGTGGTCAAGGCGATCTACGATTTTACCCACGGTCCTCAGCGAGGGCTATTCATCGGCATCGTCGTTGCCCTGGTGCTCGTGAGCCTGTATTTCCCCGTGCGCGACCTGTACGTGGCAAAGCGTTCGAGCGATATCTTGGCCAAGCAGGTCGAGATTCGCGAGCAATATAACGACGAGCTACAAAAAAGCGTCGACAAGCTGCTCTCGGAGGAGGGTATCAAGGATGCGGCATCCGAGGACCTGGGCTTGGTGATGCCCGGCGAAAAGAGGATTGAAGTGCAGGGCCTGGACGGCGATTCGGATGCCTCGTCGAGCCAGAAGTCGTCGAACGCCAAGAAGGCCAGCGAAGTTGCCAAGGAAATCGAAGAAGTCGGCAAGGACGCGCCGTGGTACATCCAGGCGCTCGACATGCTGTTTGGGTTTAACGGCGTCGAGGGCCAGACGGTCGTGTCCAACGGCAAATAGCGCCCGGAGGGGAGCCCGCAATGACAAATTGCAAACGATATAAGGTAGCGGCGATCGACCTGGGAACGGTGTCGTCGCGACTGGTGCTGGCGCAGGTCGAGGCCGGGGCGATCGTGGAATCGTCCAAGCATACCGAGATTACCGATCTGGGTGAGGGCGTCGACGCGACGGGCCGCTTTTGCGAGGCAGCGGTCGAGCGCGTGCTCGCCGCATGCCGCATGTTTGTGGACGAGGCGCGTGCCTTTGGGGCCGCGTGCGTCTGCACCACGTGCACGAGCGCCGCGCGCGATGCGTCCAATGCCGCGCTGCTACTGGATGGCCTGCGCGAGCTGGGACTCGAGCCGCAGGTGATTCCGGGCGAGGTCGAGGCGCGCTTGACGTTTTTTGGCGTGGCGCACGACTTTGCTGGCGAGCGCATCATTGTTGCCGATTCGGGTGGCGGATCCACGGAGCTCGCGACGGGCGTCTACGCGCCGGAGCGCGGGGTCTTCGCGCTGGAGGGAACGCGCTCACTGGACATTGGTTGCCGTCGTGTGACGGAGCGTTTCTTCTCGGCGTTGCCGCCTTCGGACGGCGAGCTTGCTGCCGCTGCCGACTGGGCGGGCGAGCAGTTCGAGGCTTACTTTGAGAGCCTGCCGAGCGATTTTGAGCGCGCCGAGCGCCTGGTCGCGGTGGGCGGTACCGTCACCACGCTCGTGGCGCTGGTCCACGAGCTGGAGCCGTACGACTCGAGCTTTGTGCACCTGCGCGAGCTTTCGATGGAGCAGATCTCGGCCGCTATCGATCGTATGTCTACGCTGGATGTGGAGGGTATCGCCGCGCTACCGGGTGTACAGCCCAAACGCGCGGGCGTGATTCTGGCCGGCGCCGTGGTGATTCGCGAGCTCATGCGAGCCGGCGGTTACGACATGCTCACCGTAAGCGAGAACAGCCTCCTCGCCGGCATGGCCGCCACCATCAACGAGGTTCTCGACGGCGCGACTCCCACCATCGCCTGGACCCCGAGCCTCAGCACCCTCTAAATAAGTTGCGGTGAAATACGGACTAAAATCGCCCTTTCGGGCACCAAACAGTCCCTATTCCACCGCAACTCAACAGCCGGCACCTGGGGACGTTCCTTTTCTGCCGGCACCTGGGGACAGTCCTTGTGGGGCGTCCCCACAGCGCCTATGCCAGCTTGTCGATTTGCCCAATCTCCCAAAGCGGAATATTGACGAGCATGCCCTCGTCTCTATATGCCGCCAGGGAGCTCCTCACGCAACGCTCGAGCTTGAATTTTTCGCAGGCTATTTTTAGACTCTTCGCTTTAAGGTTCTCTGCCGCCTTGACCTCAAGCGGAAGCACGGTTCCCGCATGGTCGATGGCAAAGTCGGTTTCGGCATTGCCAGAGGTAGAGGACCAATACGCGGGAGTTTTGTCCTGGAGCAAAAGCTCCTGCGCGACGTATTGTTCGGTCAGCGAACCTTTGAACTCGGTAAAAACAGCGGATCCGTTAAGAACGATGGCCGGAGAGAGACCGGAGAGCGCTCCGAGGATGCCGGTGTCGATGCAGAACAGTTTGAAGCCCGAGAGGTCTTCGTAGCTCGAGAGCGGTGCCTTTAGAGCGGAAACACGTGGCACCTTATGAACGATTCCGTAGTCCGTGAGCCACTGGAGGCTTTCCTCGAAATCGCGTGCGCGCGCTCCGGGACGAAGGGCGCCATAGACAAACTTCTTGTTCTCCTTTGCAAGCTGGCCGGGAAGGGATTTCCAAACCAACCTCATGCGCTCGACGATGCGGGCGGGTGCATGTTTGCCAAAATCGGATTCGTAAGCCTCGATGATTTGCTGCTGAAGCCTTCGGGCTTCGATGAAATCGCGTGTCTCGGCGAAAGCGGAGACAACTTCGGGCATACCGCCGACAACAAGGTATTCCTTGAGCAAGTGCTCGAGCTTTTCGGTAACGTTTGCTAGAAGGTTCATGTCTGCGGCAAGGATGGCGTCGGCGAGCGGGCCGCCGTCGACGGCACGAACGAATTCGGCAAACCCCATGGGACGCATGGTGAGCTGGTCGATTTTACCGACGGGAAATGACTCGTTTTCGCGTCGGAGCGCGAGGCCCATATAGGAACCGGCTGCCACGATGTGGTATTCGGGTGCAAGTTCGTTGAAGTACTTGAGTGAGGTGATCCCGCGTGGTGCCTCTTGGATCTCGTCGAAGATGATGAGCGTGTCTTCCGGCGTTACGGTTTGGCCACGTAGGAGTTCTATCTGGGAGATGATGCGCTTGGGGTCGAGGTTCCCATCGAACAGCGAGCGTGTGCTCGGCTCGAGCATAAAGTCAAAACGAATGACGTTTCGATACTGCTGGCTTGCGAATTCGTTAAGAAGCCAAGTCTTTCCTGTCTGGCGGGCTCCCTTAAGCAAGAGAGGTTTGCGATTCGCCCTTGATTTCCAAGCGATAAGTTCACTCATAAGCTGTCGCTGCATATTGCCTCCCAACCCTCTCGGCTAGTATAAGGCCATTTGGGCGTTTCCATCGAAAAATGTGCGAGACAACCACGTTTTTCCATCGGAAAATGTGGGAGACAACCACGTTTTTCCATCGGAAAATGTGGGAACACCAACCTAAGTTGCGGTGGAATAGTTCCTAAATGGGCTGGTAAACTGTCAAAACAGGAACTATTCCACCGCAACTTAGAGCCCCGCCGGCGTGTAAAAGAAGCGAGCCCGCATCCCTGGGGAACACGGGCTCGCAAGCAATCACATGGTAGGGGCGGTGGGACTCGAACCCACAATCCTTGCGGCGAGAGATTTTAAGTCTCCTGCGTATGCCAATTCCGCCACGCCCCCGTGAGACTAGAAGTCTAGCACAAGCCGTCCGTTACGCGTTGACGGCCATCGAGTGTTGGCCTGACTTCTCCAGGAACTCTTGGAACTTGGCTTCGTCGCCTTTGTTCTTGTACTGCAGGGCCAACAGGTATTCCAGGCGGCAGCTCTTGACCTTGTCGTCACCGGCATCCTCGAGCATGCGCTCCAGCTCGGGAATGTCGTTGTGGCGCTTGAGGATCATCGTGTCGTACATCAGCTGGCACTCGTGCGCGACCGCCTCGGCCTGACCGCCCTCAAAGCCCTTGATCTCGTGCAGAAGCTCCTTGGACTTTTTGCGGTCCTCCTGGCCAACATAGTAGTTAAAGGCCTTAATCACCAGGTCGACGCGCTGCATCTTGGGGAGATTGAGTCCCAGCAGCAGGTCGAACATCTCGCTGGCGCGCTCGTGGTCCTCGCGCAGCAGATAGGAGTTCAGACGCAGGTAGTCGCGGTTGTAGCGCGGGTACAGCATGCTGGTGAGTTTGCCGTCGAGCAAACGATCGAACTCGTCCCACTGCTTGGCAGCCATAAGCTGCTGCAGGCGCTTGAACGTGGTGCGTTTTTTGACGCTAAAGAACACCGACACGGCGATGCAGATGATAACGACGGCGGTCCAGAGGGTGCGGGAATCGGGCATATTAGGGTCCTTAGTCGCTCATAAAGCGAGCGGTATGACAACACGTACTAGATGTATTATACGCAGCGCGCAAGCAAACTGGCATAAAAGCTCATCGAGGCCGAGTGCCATCGCTCGCTGCGGTACACTTACCTAAAGTAAACCATGAAGGGAGACATTACCTATGAAGAAGATCGTTTTGGCTTGCGGTGCTGGCGCTGCTACTTCCACGCTCGTTGCCCAGAAGGTCGCCACCATGCTCGACGCCAACGGTTATGCCGGCAAGTATGAGATCGTGCAGTGCGCCATCTCCGAGGCCAAGGATGCTTGCGACGAGGGCGCCGACCTGCTGATTGCAACCACCGTTGCCCCCGAGGGCCTCACCTGCCCGTACGTGAGCGGCGTGCCCTTCATGACCGGCATGAACCGCGTTGCCGCCGAGAAGGCCGTTCTCGACGTCATGGCCCAGTAGGCGCTGACTGCATGAGTGAGCAGAACGCCAACCCGGTAGAGCTCTTTGGTATGCGCGTTGCCCATGTGGGCATTAACGCCACCGACCCGGCAGATGCCTTGGAGATCGCGGAGCTGTTCTCGACGATGATGGGCCTGCCCGTTATCGAGACCCCCGTTTCGTACTTTAACGATTCGCTGGTCGAGATCATGAAGCAGAACGGTCGTGGCGCCAAGGGCCACATCGGCTTTGCCGTCAACGACATCGATGCGGCCGAGAAGTGGTTTGCCGAGCGCGGGCTCGAGGTCAACGAGGAGTCGCGCGTGCTGCTGCCCGACGGCGGCACCAAGCTCGTGTATTTTAAGCGCGAGTTCGCCGGTTTCGCCGTGCACCTGTGCCGCGAGTAGCGCACAAGCTGCCATAGCTAGCAAAAAGGGATAGGGCCGCGTGGCCCTATCCCTTTATTTATGCCGAGGGGCTTCCTACCGCGGCAGGCGAATCGTAAAGCGGCTGCCGACGCCCTCGACCGAGGTCACGCCGATGACGCCGCCATGGCTATCGACGATCCACTTGGCAATGGCAAGCCCCAGACCCGAGCCCTGCGCGCCGGCATCGCGTGCGTTGTCGGCGCGGTAGAACCGTTCAAACGCGTGAGCTGCGGATTCCTGGTTCATGCCGATGCCCTCGTCCTCAACACTTATGTCGATCGTGCCCATGCCCGCATCGGGCGTTATGCCAAATGTGACGGTCGTTCCCGCATCCGAGTACTTGGCGGCATTTTGCACGATCACGCGCAGAGCCTGCTTCACGAGCGCCACGTCGACAGACGCGTCACAGCGTGGGTCGCTGACAAGCGCAGCGTCAAAGGCCAGCCGATACGTGTGTTCGGTATCGATCATCTGCGATTCCTCGCATACCTCGCCGACCAGTGCGGCCAGGTTGGTATTCGCGCGCCGCAGGACCGTGCGCCCGGCATCGCCGCGCGCCAAAAACAGCAGCTGCTCCACGAGCTCTTGCATGTGCTCGCTTTCGGCCTTGAGCGAGGCGATGGATTCTGCCAGCACGTCCGGGTCGTCTTTGCCCCAGCGGTCGAGCATGTTTACGTAACCCTGAATCACCGCGATGGGCGTGCGCAGCTCGTGGCTCGCATCGTTGACAAAGCGCATCTGCTGCAGCTTGGCCTCTTGCATCTGGCGCAGTAGGCGGTTGAGTGCGACCTCGATGCTCGCCAGGTCGGCGTCGCCGGTGGTGACGCTCGGCGAGTCGACGCTTGCGCGCTCGATGGCCTGCTCCAGTGTTTCCATTTTGCCGCCGGAGGGCTGCATGCGACCGAGTTCGTCCACGCGCAGGGCCAGCTCGTTGAGCGGCGCCATGGTGCGGCGCACGCGGCGGGCGCCGCCGAGCATGTTGAGCACGCTGATAACCTGCCAACCCACAACGACAAGGTAGAGAGGCCATAGCGTGACGAGGTCCTGCGCGAGGGGGAAAGTCTTGGTGGTACGCGCAAGCTCGACGGTATAGGTGAGCGTTGTCAGGTCCCAGCCGCGCGCAGGCGTCAGCGACATGCCGTGAACGGTGGTGCCGGGAATCCAGCCTGCGGTAAACGCGCTGTCGGGCAGCGTTTGGTTGTATCCATAGACGAGGATCGCCGCCGCAATCACCATCAGCAACAGATCGAGCCAGACGTAGCTCATCAAGCGGCGCCACATATAGCTCCAGTTGATGGCGCGGGCGATGGATGTGACGCGCTTGGACTCGGCGTTACGCACGGCAGACATAGCCCACCCCGCGCACGGTCTGGATGATGCGGGCGCCACCAGCGTCTTCGATCTTGGCGCGCAGGTGCGCGATGTGCACGTCGACGTTGTTGGTGTCGCCCACGTATTCGTAGCCCAGCGCTTCGTGCGCGATGCGCTCGCGTGTGAGCACGGTCTCGGCATGCGCCATAAGCAGGGCGAGGATGTCGAACTCGCGAGCCGTGAGCGCGATAGGCGAGCCGCCGACTGTGACTTCGCGGCGGCCGGGATCGAGCACGACTGAGCCAACGGTGAGCGTAGCGGGGGAGGGCGAGGCGGAAGCCTGGGCCGAGTCGCTGACCGGGGGTATCGCACCGGCGCCGACGCCCGCGTCGCTCGCCGCGCCCGTCCCGATGCCGCCAACGCCCGAAGCCGTCCGCACGGCCTCCGAGCGCTTCAGCGCAACGCGGATCCGTGCGAACAACTCCTCAATCGCAAACGGCTTGGTCAGGTAATCGTCGGCGCCGGCATCGAGCCCGGCCACCTTGTCCATCACGGCATCTCGCGCGGTGACCATAATCACCGGCACATCCTTGTGCTTGCGGACACGCCGCAGGACCTCCATGCCGTTGAGCTGTGGCAACAGCACATCGAGCAGAATCAGATCGTAGTCGCGCTCCAGCGCCAGGTCCACGGCGGTGCGGCCGTCAGCGGCGTGCTCCACCTGGTAGCCCTCGTGCTCCAGCTCGAGCGTCACAAAGCGGGCGATTTTCTCCTCGTCCTCTACGATCAGGATCCGTGCCATGTGTGCCCCCGTCTGCGATTACTTGTCGTCGTTCAGATTTTGCTTGATGTCGTCCGCGGCGTCGGCGGCGTGATTCATAAGGTTGTTGATGCTGCCGGGCACGTCGCCGTCGCTGTCGATGCGGTAGCGCATGCCAAAGAACAGGCCAATCAGCATCAGCCAAATCGTAGCGCCCCAGGCAAACAGGGCGATGATGGGGATCAGGATGGGGATGTTGAGGATGATCGCATCGCGGCGCGTGGCGATAAACTTGGTGTCCAGGCTCAGGCGGAAGAGCTTTTTGAGGTACTCCCACACGCTGTCCATCTTCTTGGAGAAGTCGGTCTTTTCGCTCGACTTCTCGTAGGCTGCCTGCGCGGCGACCATCTCGGCCGAGGGCTCATCGACCGGCACGGACTCGGTGGCGGCGTGCGCCGATGTGGTCTGCGTCTTGCCCTGCGACTCGAGCCAAATGATGGCGTCCAAAACGTTGCCGTCGGCGGCGTCGAGTGCGGCCTTGGCATCGGTGTAGCTCACGTTGCACTTGGTGCGGATGGTTTCAACTTTTTCGAGGTCGTCCATGACCTGTCCTTTCGTTCGATGGGCGCGAGCGTTGCGTTCGGCGGCCTGCGTTGCGCGGCGCCGCCCCGCCCTTGGTCGAACTCTATGGTGCAGGTTATAGATTAAGCGATTCTTGAGCCAAGATTAATGTTGGATGAGTTTTTGGGTGGCGGTGGGAAAAAAGTATTAGGCCTCGATAGCGGGGGACGTGGTGTCGGTGCAAAACGGCGTCAAAGGTTGGTCGAGCAGGCGGTTTCTCCATTGATGTCCGCACGGCATGTGACACTTACCCTGCCGCCCCGCTCTGCCGCGGCGGCATGCGTCTGAACAACGACCCTCTAAGGAGTTCGATACCGATGAGTGACAACGCAAAGCATCTCGCAAAAAAGTGCGTTAAGGACGCGGGGCCGTGCCTCGCGCTGTGCGTAGCCGGCGCAGCGGTCGCGCTGCTGGCTGTTCTGGGGCCGTTCGACGTGCTCCGAAGTGCCAGCTTTCTGCATGTTTGCATGGCTCTTGCCGGCGCCACGATGACCGGCGGCGTGCTCGATCTGATCTTTTGGGTGTTTGACCCGTTTGGATGGAAGAGCGAGGGGTAGGTCCCAAAGGATGGAAGGGCTGGAACGGTTGACTTAGTGATCGTGCAGAATGTGGGCTAGCGACTTACAGAGAAGTGGTGATCCGATGACGGTCTATGTGACGGGCGATATTCACGGCGGCGTCGACATGCAAAAGCTTCGCGACTGGGATCTTGGGGATGGTCTGACAAGTGACGACTATCTCATCATCGCGGGCGACTTTGGCTTTCCGTGGGATTTCTCTGCCGAGGAATGTGCCGACATCGCCTGGCTGGAGTCGCGCCCCTATACCGTGCTGTTTGTCGACGGCAACCACGAGCGTTTCGATCACTGGTCGGAGCGCCCCATGGAGCTGTGGCACGGCGGCCTGACGCAGCGTCTGTCGGACACCTCGCCCATCCGACGCCTGACGCGCGGTGAGGTTTTTGAGCTCGACGGCTCAACGATCTTTACCATGGGCGGCGCCACGAGCGTGGATAAGGAATACCGCATTCCGTATTCCAGCTGGTGGCCGCAGGAGCTGCCGGACGAGCGCAACTTTGAGGAGGCGCGGGCAAAGCTCGACAGCGTGGGTTGGAAGGTCGACTATGCGATCACCCATACCTGCTCCACGCGCATGCTTTCGCCCACGCTTTACCCGGCACCTGGCTGGAATTATCCCGATGTCGATCGACTCACCACGTTTTTCGACGAGCTGGAGGACCACCTGGACTACAAGCGCTGGTACTACGGGCATTTTCATCGTGACGCCAACCCAGCCGAGTGCCACACCGTGCTCTACGACTGTATTGTCCGCCTGGGCGACGAACTCCAGCCCTGGGATGTCGCGTAGGGGCGGGGTGGCTGGCTACTCGACCGTTACAGTGATGTTTTCCCGATGCGTGCGGATAACATCCCAGCTAAAGTGCTCGACCAGCTGCTCGGCAGAGCGCGGTGTGGCGTCCGGCGCGATGCCTGTTTGCCCGGCGAGCCAGCCCAGTAGTGCCTCGGGCGCGCCAAAGCGGGTGCGGAGCTCGCCCAGGTCCAGATCGCGATCGCGCTTGGAAAGGCGGCGGCCGTCCGGTGACATGAGCAGCGGAATGTGCGCGTAGTGCGGCGTGGGCAGTCCCAGCAGATGTTGCAGATAGATCTGGCGCGGCGTGGAACCAAGCAGGTCGCATCCGCGTACGATCTCGGTGACGCCCATGGCAGCGTCGTCGACCACCACGGCCAGCTGATAGGCAAACACGCCGTCGCTGCGGCGCACCAAAAAGTCACCGCACTCGGTGGCGAGTGCTTCGCATTGGGCTCCGTACGTGCGGTCCACGAATTCGATCACGTCGCTGGCGAGGTCGTCGACGGTGGGCACGCGCAGGCGCGTGGCCGGAGCACGCAGGGCACTGCGGCGGGTGATTTCATCAGCAGAAAGACCTCTGCAGGCGCCGCGGTAGATGGGCGTGCCGTCGCTGGCGTGCGGCGCGCTCGCGGCGTGGAGTTCGGCACGCGTGCAAAAACAGGGATAGGTGAGGCCGGCGTCTTGCAGCTGGCGTAGGGCGTCCTCGTACAGATCCAGGCGATCGTGCTGGTAGTAGGGGCCTTCGTCCCACTCGAGCCCCAGCCAGGTCAGATCGTCAATCAGTTGAGCGGCAAGTTCCGGGCGCTTGCAGCGATCGTCCAGGTCCTCGATACGCAACACGATGCTGCCGCCCTGGCTGCGGGCCGAAAGCCATGCGCACAGGCAGCTGAACACGTTGCCCAAGTGCATGCGGCCCGAGGGCGACGGGGCAAAGCGGCCCACGACGGGGGTGGGCACTGCCGTTGCTGGTGCGTCCGCGGCGGGCGTTGCTATGTTGCGTGTTTTGATATCCATGCGGATGAGTATAGCGCGGGGCTTGGCAGGGAAGGCGTTGCCACGCTCACAAGTTGGCGGCGGTGCGCATTGCGCACGGTGGGTTTGCGGCTCAAGGTCTCGATCGCTGCGTACCGACTTAGCCTCACAAACGACAGAAACCCCGGCAGCTCTTCGCAACTGCCGGGGTTTCCGCGGAAAAGGGGGACATGATCCTCGAGCGAACGGCAAAGGGGCAAACCGTTTTCGCTCAACTGCTTTATGCCCCTCGGCTGGCGGCTCAGTCAGCGCATGCCGCGCCCACACAAAGCCGCTACACCTGTGACGGAGCTGTGAAGTGGTATCTATTGCTGGCGCAGGCCATGCCAAGGGTGTCCCTAATGACTGGTCATTTAAGAACGTCCATTACAGTCGAAATTGTCAGCCCGGGACCGTCTCGGGCTACGATTGAGGCGCGCCCAGAACGGGCCG
>NZ_WQPL01000003.1 GCF_018785245.1 Collinsella aerofaciens
TCCAGATTCTAGGACAGGGGCCGCTTGCGTTTGGCGGTCAGCCGTCGGCGCGCTTACACCAACATTTCCGACGCGATCGTCGCTAGCTAAGTGAGTAGACTTTTTGCGATATTGCGAGCACATGGCTTTTGCGCAAGGGTTCTACCTGCGGTTTTATGTTTCGCTATGCGGGCTGTGCTTGGCTATTGCAAAATAGTCTACTCACTTAGGTTTGAGGGCCGTTCGCTGGAGCCTATTTGCGCTTATTTGCTGACGCCGCGACCATCAGAAGCCCCTAGGACTCTTGCGGTAGACGCTTCTTGCCCTTGCGGGCACGGTTTCTAAAGTTCTCGACGGCCTCTTCCATGCCCAGAGGCACATAGGCGAGCTCATCGAGGTTATCGGGCAGGTAGCAGGCTAGGCTTTGCTCCTGCGCGCGGCCCGCCGCGAGCTGTTCATCGCTGGGCTGCGCTCCAGGTGTGGCGCAAATGCCATAGACGGCGGCACCCATCTCGCGCGTGCGGCGCTCGTACTCGGTCTCGGGATGCTCGGGATGGTCGCGGCGGACGTCGTCGCTTACCCAAAGCGTATCGTAGCCGGCCGCGGCAAACTGTCCCAGGGCGTAATCGCGCAACGGCTTGCTGTCGCTGCGCAGTGTGACGGTAGCGCCGGCTGAAAAGAGCGGGCGGTAGAGCATCAGATGGTGGACATGGACGAGTCGTTTTTTGGCGTACTTGGCCTTGGGCTGCGGCGTGGGAAAGTTGATGGTGATGGCATCGAGCTCGCCTGTGTCAAACAGCTGCGGCAGCGATGCGGCGCCTCGGGGCAGGACGAGTGCGTTGGTCAGTTCCTGTTCGCAGATTTTCTGTGCGGCATAGGCGATGCAGATGGGCTCCTGGTCCATACCGATAAAGAGGGTGTTTGGCTCGTGGGCCGCGCGTTCTACAAGGTACGTTCCCTTGCCACAGCCAAGATCCAGGTGAAGGTGTTCGAAGGGCTTGCTGCCTGCGGGAGCACAGGCCTTGCGCCAATCTCCGACATAAGCCTCGGGGTTCGTCTCGATCGCATCGGCGTAGCGCTCCAGGCGCTCCTCGAGCACAAAGTTCTTAGGCGTGCGAACGTGGACGGCTCCCATGAGGCTCCTTGGTCATAAGTATGGAACGCATAGCTGCGCGTTCCGTCAATGGGTTGAAAAAGGGTGGGCATAGTTTGCCCGAAAGATGCGGTGCGGCTCGGCGGCGAGTCGTCGGTGCCTACAGACGCTTGAGAATCACATAGCGGTTGAGCTCGCCGCTGCGACCGTCGGCATGGAAGCGCTCAAGCTCGCGCACGGGGACCTCGCCGCTCTTGTAGAACGTACGGACGCCGCGCACTAGGTCGGTGATTTGCTGATCGTCAAAGTGATGGCAATAGCGGTAGGCGTGGCGGTCGTTTTGCCAGCCAATGAGGTGGTCGCCGGCTTCAAACTGCGCGGAATCGTAACCCTCAAACGGCGGGGTGAGCTCGGCGCGGGCTTCGGCTCGAACGGCCTTGCGCGCCATGCGCTCGTCGTTCATAAACTCCCAAAAGCTGATGGCGATGATGCCGCCCGGGCGCGTCTGGCGCACCAGGGCGTCGAGCACGCGTACGCGGTACTCGCACGACGGCACGTGGTGCATAAAGCCAAAGCAGACCGAGATGTCGGCGAGCGGGGCGTCGAAAAGCACGTCGGGTGTCTCGGCGGGGTTGAGCTTCATGAGGGCGTCGAGCACGTCGAGTTCCTGGAAGTGCAAGTTGGGAATGCGCAGCGCGTGGCCATGTGCATCGATGGCCAGATCTTGGCACGAGTCGACGCCATAGAACTCAAACGGGCAACTGGCATCTGCCGAGGGGTTTGCGCCATCGACGCCCTTGGCGGCAAGTGCGCCGCCGGCGGCAAAGTTCTCGAATCGCATATTGCCGCAGGCAAGATCGAAGATGCGGACGGGATGCTCGATCGTGGCGGCGTTGAGCTGCCCGAGCGCGATGTCCATGGTGCGCACCCAGCCGGGCCACGGGGCCTGGCGCGTATCGGAAAAGGAAGCGGAGTGCTCGCGATAGAACGTATTGTTGAGCTGGATGAGCGATGAGGCGAAATCGCGGTTCACGGCGCGGAACTCCCTCCGTTGGCGGTGCGGAATAAACAGTACGACCATACTACCGTTAACGCCGCAACGGGGACAACCGAGCCGTGGGTCATTGCTTTGTTTGGACACATTTTCGCAGCTCACATGCACCCGCAACCGCCGGTTGTCAAAAATCTCACTAGAATAGGTGGCATGCTTTTGGCGGTGGCGGATAGATTTTTAACTGTGCAAGGCGCCTTAAGAACAAAAACGGTCCGGCGGCACGGCTGGCATCACATAGGAGGAACCATGAATGTAGAAACTGCGCAGCGGCTCGCCGACCTTCGCCGCAGCAAAGGCTTTAGCCAAGAAGGGCTGGCGCGAAAGCTGGGGCTGTCGCGCCAGGCGGTCAGTAAATGGGAGCGCGCGGAGAGCTCACCCGATACCGAGAACCTGATCTCGCTCGCCAAACTCTATGGCGTGAGCTTGGACGAGTTGCTCAATCCGAGCGACGAGATTGAGGACGATATCGAGTTTGAGAACGAGGACCGCGCTCGCCAACGCGAGGCCGAGGCGGCAGAGCGCGCACGCACCCATGAGGCGGCGGCACGTGCCACCGAGGCGGCAACGCAGGCGAGTGATGCCGCCGCCAAGGCGGCGCAAGCGGCAAGCTGGAGTGCACAGGCCGCCAATGCCGCTACGGCGCAGGCGACGAGTGGCGGTGCGGTTGGCTCGACTCCGGTGAAGGGCCCGTTCCAGTCGTTCCCGTATTGGGCCGTGTGCTGGCTGCTGTTCTTTTTGCTGATGTTCCTGTTTGGTGCCGGCCCCTTTGCCGCACTGATCTTCTTTACGATTCCCATCTATCACTGGGTGGCGCGTGCGCTCGATGGCGATTGGGCGCGCGGGGATATTCAGGTTGGTTCGGCGTCGGTGGCGGTCAAGGCCCAGGGGAAGGATACTTCTGCGGAATCTGATGCTGACGTGGCTACCGCGACTACCGCTGAGCCGATTGCCAAAGAGAGTGATGAATGATGAAGCTTTCGCATGAATCCAAGGTACGCTTGGGCGTTGGCATCGGAGCGTTTGTGCTCATCATCGGGCTTGTCTTTGGCATTTCGCGGACTTTGATTCATTTTGATGGCCCGTGGGATCTCGACGATGTTGTATCCGGCTTCTCTGGTATGGACGATGCGGTTGACGAGGACGATCTTTTGGATGGCGGTAACTATTCCGCTCAGCCTCAGCAGCTTTCGAGCGAAACCTTTGATGCCGACGCGTTCACATCGCTTGACTTGGACGTGACGTCGGGCACGGTCGAGGTCAAACACGTCTCCAGCGGGCCAGTGCGCGTAATTGAAAGCGGTCGCGTGGCAACGGGGACCGTTGCCTTCGATGCGGCAACCCAGAACCTGGCCGAAATCAAGGGCTCTACGCTCAAGATTCGCCAGTTCGATTGCGATGACGAGCGCGCCATTGACCGCACGGTTACCGTCGAACTGCCGCGCGAAGTTGCCGATAACATGGTGGGCATTACAGCGAATGTAGGATCGGGTGACCTGACGGTCGCGGGCATTGCGTGTCATGACCTCAACCTGACTTTGGACTCTGGAGACGTTGAGTTTACGGGCACCGTGACCGATACCCTGAATGCCGAGGTCGGTTCGGGCGATGTGACGTTCGAGCTCTACCAGGCCCCCGCGAAGTCGATGGACGTGAGTGTGGGCTCGGGCGATGTGGAGATGACGGTTCCGAACTCGACGGGCTTTAAGGCGAGCCTCACCTTGGGCAGCGGCGACTTTGAGAGCGATTTCCTTCCGCTTGGCTACGACGGCGAGACCATTTTGAATCTTGAATTCGATAACGGCGATAAGTCTGCTACGTATCGTTTTGAGGTCGGTTCGGGCGACATGTCGTTTGATCCGGAGTGACATGCGGTTTTCGGAGATCGGTACATATAGGCATGCTCTTTGATGGAGGCGCCGGAGCCGTGACGGGCTTCGGCGCCTTTGCCTTTACAATGGGGACATGGAACAGATTATCTTGAACATACTCGAGGCCCTGCGTCGCGGCGAGACCGTGGACGACAAAGCGCTCGTCAAACTGATACATGCCGAGGCGCGCCGTGAGGGTGCCGACAAACGCGATTTGGCCAAGCGCCGTCTGCTGCCGTTCTACCAGCGGGTTAAACGTGAGGAGCCGGTTCGGTGGGCTGCGTGGAATGTCGATTCCGATCTGGAGCGTCAACTGCTGCAGGTCCTGCGTATGAAGCCGCGCCGAACGGCCTCGGGCGTGGCGACCATTACCGTCATTACCAAGCCCTGGCCATGCTCGGGCGATTGCCTGTTTTGCCCCAACGATCTGCGCATGCCCAAAAGCTATCTGCACGCCGAGCCGGCGTGCGCCCGTGCGGAGCAAAACTGCTTCGACCCGTATCTGCAGGTGAGCGCTCGTCTGACCGCGCTTTCGCAGATGGGACATGCGACCGACAAGATAGAGCTCATTGTGCTCGGCGGTACCTGGAGCGACTATCCGCAAGGGTATCAGACGTGGTTTATGTCGGAGCTTTTCCGTGCGCTCAATGACGATGCCGTCGCCGGTGTGGCGGCAAACCCCATGTTGGCGCGTCCGGGCATCAGCCGTGCCGAGGCAGGGCGCCTGTTCGATGACGCTCCCGCCGATGCCCTGCCGCCGGTGGTAACAGAGCGCCGCGAGCGCTATCGGGCTGCCGGCATTGCGACCGACGAGGCCGAGCTTGCGAGCGGCGTTGCCGACGAGCAGGGGCGTGTGGATGCTGTCGTTGGTGGCTATAACCGCGCAGTGCGTCGTCTGTACGGCCCCGGTACGCCATGGGGCGAGGCTGCCGAGTGGCAGACGGCAACGATGGAGGAGCTTGAGCGTCAGCAGCGCATCAACGAGACGGCGAAGCATCGCGTGGTGGGGCTCGTTATCGAGACCCGCCCCGATGCCGTGACGCCACAGGCGCTCACGCTCATTCGTCGTCTGGGCTGCACCAAGATTCAGATGGGCATCCAGAGCCTCGACCAGCATTTGCTCGATATCAACGAGCGTCGCATTTCGGTGGCTCAGATCGAGCAGGCGTTTTCGCTTGCGCGCCTCTTTGGCTTTAAGATCCATGCGCATTTTATGCTCAACTTATTGGGCGCCACACCCGAGGGGGACAAGCGCGACTACGAGCGCTTTATGACCGAAGGGGCCTTTATGCCCGACGAGGTCAAGGTCTACCCGTGCGCGCTCATCGAGGGCTCGCGTCTGGTGGGCTGCTATGAGCGCGGCGAGTGGCGTCCCTATACCGAGGAAGAGCTGCTCGATGTGTTGGCCGACGACATCGTGGTGACGCCGGCGTTCTGCCGCATCAGTCGCATGATCCGCGACTTTAGCTCCGACGACATCATGGTGGGCAACAAGAAGCCCAACCTGCGTCAGCTCGTTGAAAACCGCTTGTCGGCTCGTGGGGAAGGCGCGACAGTGCGTGAGATTCGCTATCGCGAGATTAGCACGGCGGGCGCCGACTTGCATGAGCTGACCCTTGACGAGGAAGTGGCGTACGAGACGCCGGTGACGCACGAGCGCTTTTTGCAGTGGGTGACGCCGCAGGGCAAGATCGCGGGCTTTTTGCGTCTGTCTCTGCCCGATCGTGCTTTTGTTGCCGCGCATGCGGATGAGTTGCCGACGACACCGGACGAGGCGATGATTCGCGAGGTGCACGTGTATGGCATGGCGGCGCGCGTGGGAGATCAAGGCCAGGCAGCCCAGCACCATGGATTGGGGCGTTTGCTCGTAGAGCGTGCGTGCGAGATTGCCCGGGATGCGGGTTATACGCGTATCAACGTGATTAGCGCAATCGGTACGCGCGAGTACTATCGCCATTTGGGTTTTTGCGACCATGGACTCTATCTGCAAAAGGAGCTCTAGATGAACAAGCCGAGTGTTTCTGCTGGCGTCGTTGCCGGTGTTGCTCTGGGAGCCGCGGCGCTTGGTGCGGCCGCTGTCGCTGTTCGTGCTGCCTGTCTGCAGGTTGCGCGAACCCGCAATGGGTTGGCGCGTGTGAAACGCGTGCACGATGAGGGCGGCGACGAGATTCGCGTGTTGGTGCAAGGCAGCGTCTACCAAAGCGCAAGTTACGTTGGTGAGCGTTGGGCGGAGCCCGTCTTTGCGTACTATCGTGCGTTTGACGACGTGTTTGAGTCCGAGGATGCGATGCGTGATGCTTATGGTCACGGTATCAACCGCATGCTTATGCTGGGTGGCGGCGGGTTTGCCTATCCCAAGTTCGCGCTGATGTCGCACGAGGGCTTGCGCATGGACGTCATCGAGTATGACGGAGAGATTACGCGCCTGGCGCGCCGCTGGTTCTATCTGGACGAGCTGGAGTGCACGGCGGGCGATCGCCTGCGGGTGATAACCGCTGAGGCTCGCTCTTATCTGGGCGTGACGAGTGTTGGTCATCGTCGCTACGACGTGGTCGTGAGCGATTGCTTTGGCGGTGCCGAGCCCGTACGCGAGCTGGCGACGGTTGAGGCGTTGCGTTTGGTGCGGGGCAGCCTAAATGTCGGTGGCGTCTACGTTGCCAATATCGTAAGCACAAACGAGGGGAGCGATGTGACGTTCCTGCGCGACTGCGCTGCCACGGCACTCGAGGTATTCGCCCATGTCTGGGTGGTCCCCTGTGGCGATGCGGAGTTCGGCGGCGAGGAGAACTACCTGCTCATCGCCAGCGACGGCGACTATGTCTTTGCCGAAGCCGTGCCCTTCGACACCGACTTCCTCGGCACCGCCCTTCACGACAAGTAAGTCTCTCCGTCCCAAAAAGACTGGTCTTAGGCGTGGTCGCGCCAGCTGAGGACGCGCTGCTTCATGCCCTCTATG
Organism: Collinsella aerofaciens; assembly: GCF_018785245.1. GTDB lineage: Bacteria > Actinomycetota > Coriobacteriia > Coriobacteriales > Coriobacteriaceae > Collinsella > Collinsella aerofaciens_AD. The sequence continues at coordinate 6,951 of NZ_WQPL01000003.1, forward strand.
TCGAGCACGCCTTCGGCAAAGCCCTTGCGCACGAGCTCTTCGGGAACAAACTCGTCGTAGCGGTCAAAGTAAGGCACCTCGCCAGGATAGACGAGCTCGATGGGATCGAAGTCTTTCTCGGCCTCGGCGGCGAGCACCTCAAAGAACGTCTCCTCGTCGGCCTTCATCTTAAACTGCATAAAGTACGGGCGTGACGGGTCGAGTCCGCGAAGGCCCAACTCAGCGGCACATTTGATTTTAAGCATGCGCTCGAGTGCTAGGAAGGCGTAGCTGCCCAACCAGGGGAAGAGCACCCAGGTGTCGCCACCCAGGTTGATGAGCGGCTTAGTTCCCGCGCCCGAAATCTCGGCGGTATGACGAGCCTGCGCCAAGCGGGCCCGTGCGTTACCCATAAGGTACGGATATGCTGCGTGCTCGTTGAGCGCCTTGCGCATGCGCTCGAGTACGTGTGTATTGATATCACCGGGGCAGTCGCCAAAGTAGGCCGGCACCCGGCCCTTGACCTGCGTGGCAAAGACGGTGTGGCGCTTCCAGTCCACTTCCTCGACAATCCAGCAGTGTCCGGCGATGGCGATGCGCTCACCGGGTGGAGGGGGGTTGACGATCGTGCCCAACTCGGCCGACTCGCTGCGAACGGTGAACTCCTCGTTTTCCTGGAACACGGCGTAGAACTTAAAGTTGTTGATGATGCGCTCGCCCGCGAGGCCCACGATGAGCCCATCGCCCTCGGTGACCTGGATGTGGTCGATCTTGACGAGGTGACGCAGCAGCACGCGATAGTCATCGGCCGAGACGCGATGGAAATAGCTGAGCGTGAGCACGCGCTGGGCAAGTTCCGCCGGCGTGAGCTCTCCGGTGCTGGCGAGGGTCGACATGGTCTGGTGATAGAGCAGACTGTAGGGGAGTCGATCGAGCTCAGGCGGCTCGACCCACTTTTCCTCGCGATAGAGTTGTACGAGCGCGATGCCCTGGAGGAGTTTCCAAGGTATCGTTTCAGGCATCATCGTGCGCGGCTCGGGCTCTTCCTCGCGCATGACAAACCACATCTCGGGCGGAAGATCGCGGCGCCCCGTGCGGCCCATTCGCTGCAAAAAGGAGCTGACGGTAAACGGCGCATCGATCTGAAACGCACGCTCCAGACGGCCGATATCGATGCCGAGTTCCAGCGTAGAGGTGGTAACGGTCGTCTGTGCCTGTTCCTCGTCGCGCATAAGCTCTTCTGCCGTCTCACGCAACGATGCCGAAAGATTGCCGTGATGGATGAGGAAACGGTCGGGCTCGTGTCGACTTTCGCAGTAGCTGCGCAGCATGGAGCATACGGCCTCCGCCTCTTCGCGCGAGTTGGCAAAGACCAGGCACTTGCGGCCGCGGGTGTGTTCGAAGATATAGCCCATGCCGGGGTCGGCGTTGTCTGGTGCTGTGTCGGTGGGGTTGAGTAATGCCTGTTCGGGTGCTCGGGGAATGTCGACTTCGCCCTCGGGGGCCGAGGAAGCGCGACTGTCCTTGGGGGCAGCCTTGCCCCGTGCCTGCTCGCGACGTTGGCGGCGTTCCTCCTGTGTGAGTTGTCCGCTATGGCGCATGTCTTGGGTGCTGACGGGCAGTGCCGCGGGTGCCGCTGCCTCAATGCGCTCGCATGCAAGCACTTCGGCCTCTTGAGGACCCATGCTCTTGAATCCCCGCTGCTGCGCCTGGGGACCCGAGTTGTAGAAGTGCTCCATGGAGATACGCCACACGCGGCGCGGTTCCTCAAAACGAGGGATAACGCAGTCGCGTCCCGTTCCCTGCGAGAGAAAGGCACCCGTGCGCTCGGGGTCGCCGATGGTAGCCGAAAGGCCAATGCGGCGGGGTTGTACGCCGGCCATGCGCGACAGGCGCTCAATAAGGCAGAGCGTCTGCCCGCCTCGATCGCCGCGCATAAGCGAATGGACCTCGTCGATGACGACGTAGCGCAGATCGCAGAACATGCGCGGAATCGCCATGTGCTTATGGATCAAGAGCGCCTCGAGCGACTCGGGCGTAATCTGCAAGATACCGCTCGGCTTTTTGATGAGCTTTGCCTTGTGCGACTGCGAAACGTCGCCATGCCAGTGCCAGACGGGGATGTCGGCTTCTTCGCAGAGGTCGTTGAGGCGGACGAACTGATCGTTGATGAGCGCCTTGAGGGGGCCAATGTAGAGGGCGCCCACGCTTGCGGGCGGGTTCTCCCAAAACTCGGTCAGGATGGGAAAGAAGGCCGCTTCGGTTTTGCCGGAAGCTGTGGATGCCGTTAGGAGCACATTGTCTTGTGTGTTAAAGATGGCATCTGCTGCCGCAACCTGGATAGAGCGCAGACTCTCCCAATCGTGGGAGTAGATGAAGTCTTGGATAAACGGGGCGTAGCGGTCAAAGGCGTTCACGGGGCCTCCTCTCAAAAACGAATCTCTCAGCGCGGCTGGCAACGGCTTGCTGCATGACTGCCTCAACGTTTTCCCAGATAAAACCTGCCAAAATAAACCTGTCTCTTTTTGGCAGGTTAGATGGTGAATTCGGCGAAGTTACGGTCGCCGCCTGCGGTATCGGTGTCACCTGTTGCGGCTGCCGTCGCCAGCGCGTCGCCGCCGACGCTTTGCAGCAGCTCGGCCACGTTGGCGTCGGGGTTTTGGCATAGGATGTCGAGCAGCTCGATAAAGTCACGAATGACTTCACGCGGCGTCAGATGCGTGTCGGCTCCCACGCGACCGAACTCGATCTTGAGGAAGTCCACCAAGTCGTTCTCGGTAAGCGTGGGCGTCCAGCCAAAGTAGCCGGCGTGAATTTGCATGAGTTTTTCGATCAGCACCAGCAGCTCCTCGTAGGTGAGTGGCTGCAGACGGATGATGGGCGCGAGCATGTCCTTAAGGTCCTCGCGCGCAAAGCGACCCTGAGCGAGTCGGCTGCGCAGAGCCTCGTAGGAGAACACGCCGCGGCGGCGGTCTTCGATGGAGGTTGGCGTGCCGCCCATAATCATGCCCAGGTACTGCGCCTTGCCCTGAAGTGTGTCGTTGTACATGGTCAGGATCTTCTCGTAGTTGTACTGGCGCGTGATGGCGTTGGGAATCTTATACAGATTCACGAGTTCGTCGATGAGCACCAGCATGCCCTTGTAGCCGCTGCAAACCAAAAAACGCGCGATGAGTTTGACGTAGTCGTACCAGTCGTCATCGCTGATGATGGTTGAGGACCCCAGTTCGGCGCGGGCCTCGCTCTTGGTGCGGTATTCGCCGCGGATCCATTTGGTCACGCGGCTCATGGCTTCTTCGTCGCCCTCGGATACGGCCGTGCGATAGCGGCGGAGCATGCGGGTGAAGTCGAAGCCGTGGACCATCTCCTCGAGCGGGGCCAGTTGGGCATTGACGACCGACTCGTCGACGTCGGCGCACGAGGCGACCCAGCGATCCAGAATAAGGTTGAGCGCACCGCCCTCAGGGCGCGTCTTGGTCGATATGTTGCGGATGAGCTCGCGGTAGGTGGCAAGGCCCTGTCCCTGACCGCCCTGCAGGCGGCGCTCAGGGGAAAGGTCGGCATCAGCGACGACGAATCCCTCGCCCATGGCATGCGTTCGGATGGTCTGAAGCAAGAAGCTCTTGCCGGCGCCGTAGCGACCGACTAAGAAGCGGAAGCTCGCGCCGCCATCGGCGATGAGACTCAAATCGGTGAGCAGGGCGCGAATCTCGACCTCGCGACCCACGGTGATATAGGGAAGGCCGATGCGCGGGACCACGCCGCCCTTGAGCGAGTTAAGGATAACGGCGGCGACGCGTTTGGGTACACGGGGCGCTGCGGATGCGGTATCACTCATGGTCTAGGTATCCTCTCACGTCTGCTTCGTAGTCCTCGATAATCTGCGGCCCTGCCGCGCTAAATTCAATTACGGTGTCGCCCACCAGGTCAAAGAGCGCCTCGTTGATGCTGTCGACGAGCATGTCCTCGCTCTGCCCCGATTGCACTACCGCCGATTCCGCCTGTACTGCGTTGTGCTCGAGCAGCGCGCGGAGATAGGTGTCTGCGGCAGGCGTGAGTTCGTTCGTGGCGTCAGCGGGCGCAACAGCTGCGAACGCGGGCGTCGGCGCGAGAAGCGGTGCCACGACACCAAACTGTTCGGTGGATATGGTTGGCTCGTCGGTCTCGTCCTGCCGAATGGGTGCCGCGACCGCCTCGACAATCGCGTCGGCTACGGGCTCGGCTTCCGGTTGCCCTGAGTCCGCTGCCTCGGCTTCCACAGGTGCGCCGTCCTCGCGCTCCTCATCGATTAAAAGCGCTTCGCGCGTTTGCGCGGCGGCGCTCCGAATGTGCCCCAGCTGGCTCAGGTCGATATCAATCTTGACGGGCTGGTGCGCGGCATCCCACGACAGCCATGCCACGATCTCGTCATCGATGATCTTGGCCAAATATTTGGGGACCTTTTCTTCCTTAAGGGGGTGAGCGGGGTCCAAGGCCAGGCGCAGGCGCCGATCACAGGCGCGCATCATCTCACCAAGCTTGCTGCTCTTTTGCCTGCTGCCATGAATCCGCAGACATTCCCAAAAGCCGTTTTGACAGCGGTAGATATGGATGGGGTCAAGACGGTATTCGCAGTCCTCGTGGCGCTCGGGTGCAAAGAACACGGCCGATGCAAACATGGTATAGGGCATGGCCGTCTCCTCCCCAAACAAGCTCGCCACGATACCGGTCTTTCGGTGCGTGTCATAGTAGCGCGCCATGCGGACGTACGCGGAGCATGCCACGTGGCGCAGATCGCGGTGGTGGCTGCGATCGAGCCGTGAGTTATTGAGGTTGTACGTGGAGAGCGCGTTGATGGCGGCCATGAGTCGCTCCTCGCGCTCCTCATCGGGCGGAAGGGGGAGTGTGGGTTCGGAGGTTTTGCGACGCGTAGGGGTCTGGCCGGACGGCGCCGGTGCTGGTACAAGGTCTCGTGCCGCGCGCCGCAGCTCGATAAGGGCGTTATCGAATATGACGGTTTTAGAGTCACAAAGCAGCTTGGGGTCGAGCCCGTGGAACACGGCGTAGTCCTGCAACCACACGCGTGCAAACCGATCAATGCCGGGCTCGAAGGCGCGATAGACATCCCAAAAAGCCTTGATCTTGTTAAAACCATCGAGCGGATTATCTACGCCAATGCCGCAAATCAGCTCATAGAGATACAGGAAGGCAAAGGACGTAGACGTTTCCTCGACGGTTCCGCGACGCACTTGGGCACGCCAGGTAAAGTAGCCGCGCAACTGTCGATCGCTCATGGCATTGTAGGTGGGAAAGTACGAGTTAAAGGTGCCGTTGTAGGGGCAGTCGTCCTCAAAGTCGGCCATCAGCAGGCCTTGGCGGTAGAAAAGCTCGGCTTCCGAAAGCCAGCGGCCCGCACCGCCCTTGGGGTCATCCTGCCAGCGCGATATCTCGCGCATTTTACGGTACTGGTCGGGGAGGAAATTCTGCATCTGTCGGCCGGTTTTGAGAATCGGCTCGTCTGCGTAGACTTCATGTGAGAAGCGGGCAGACTGATGGGTCCGGGCCTCGGCCATAATGCGCTCGATGAGCATCTTGATGTCCTGGTCGGCCACCGCTCCTCCTCTCGAACGCAGCTACGGTGACCTCATATCATAGCACAGCATCAAACAGGTGTTCGAGATACCGCTGCGTTGATAGATTTAGAACAGGAGGGCGTAGATGACGGCGATGACGACGGAGGGGAGCATATTGGCCGTGCGGAAGGTCTGAGGACGGATGAGGTTGACGCCGACGCAGAAGATGAGCATGGAGCCTACGAGCGAAAGGCTGTTGAGGGCTGCTGTGGTCATGATGGGGGAGAGCGCGCCGGCAAACAACGTGATCGTCCCCTGGAACACGGCTACGGGCAGGGCCGAGAAGATGCAGCCGCGTCCGAGCGACGCCGTCATGGTGCAGACGATGATGCAGTCCAGTGCGCCCTTGAGGGCAAGCGTTGACCAGTCGCCGAGCAGGCCGTCCTGGATCGATCCCACAATTGCCATGGCGCCGATACACACGGTGAGTGAAGTCGAGACAAAAGCGTTGGTGAACTCGTTATCGCCCTCACTGCCGGTCTTGCGCTTGAGCCATTCGCCAAGGTTCTCGATGGCGGCCTCCAAGTTGACGGCCTCGCCGATGAGCGAACCGAGCGCAAATGAGACGATGAGCATGGTGGTGCCGGTGGTCGCTAGCGCCTTCCCATCGATAAGGAGCATCTTTTGCATGGTGCCGCCAAGGCCGATAAACAGGACGCACAGCCCCGATGCTTTCATGAGCGTGTCTTGGATGCGCGGTGTGATGAAGCGGCCGCCCGCTAATCCCAAAAGACCGCCCGCAACTAAAAGCACAACGTTGATGATTGTTCCCAAGCCCGGCATGAGCCCTCCTGTATTGATGCCAACGTGGCAATCGTAGCAGAACGAAATGCGAGGCACATCGCGACTCATCTAATACGTTATATAAGTGGTGTTAGGAATGATGTGCAGCATTTAAGCCTCAGGTGGTTGTCGGGACATAGGGATAGTATTCAAAGCGCAGTGTCATAAGCCGCTGCGGGGATTCAATAGCCGCGGCGATGATATTGGCATCGCGGGCACGATCAAACCCTTCGAGTTCGATCTGATACGAGACGTCTTGCATAATGTCCAGACGTCGCCAGGCTAGGAGTGTGTCACCATCGAATTCCAAGGTCTTGCCTCCGTCTGGAGCAACGGCGTATAGACGCAGCTTGGCGGTGGTTGCAGGGTCGACAACCGTGACCTTTTTAATTTCGTTTCGAGTATTCTTGGCGCCCAACAAGGTGAGCAGTGTTGGGGCCACGACCTCGCCCGATGGCAAAAAGACGACTTCGATGGATTCAGGAAATGCGATGATAGCCGACTTGCGGACGGGCTGATTGGCGGCGGCAACTTCGATGTTCGCAGCGTCGATGACCTCCGTGTGGTCGAGCGCGGCAAGCACGCAGCAGTTACCTTCATCGATCTCTTGAGGATCAGCAAGCCCCAGACTGTCCGCGAACTCGGGATCGTTTGGATCGGCAGCGGGCTCATTCGGCGCTTCGAAAGAAGCTGGGACGCTGTTTGTCGGCGACGGCGTGTCGCCCGCACCTGCTTCTTTGTCCGCGCTCTCTTCTTGTATGGTTGCGTTGATGGGTTCGTCGTTTGGGGGGAGCGTCTTGGCGTCAAACGCGGAGGGGAGAATTCCGATGGCTCCGGATCCGTTCCACTCCATTTCGAGAAGCGCCGGGTCGGCAAGAATGCGTTGCCTGCTTTGCGCGCGGGCATCGATTTCAATAGGGCCTGCCTCTATCCCTCGTGTAAGGCTGAGTGATCCGGATGGCTTCTCGAAATGAGCGTCTGTGTCTTTGGTACTGACGGCGTAGAACAGCAGGGACGCTTCTCCCGCCGCGATGGCATCGGTACCGGCTTTGGTCAGCCGCAACGATGCCGTGAATGAGAGGGTGGGCTGCGTGTCGTCTGCATTCGCGGCGGCGCAGCCCAGACATATACCGCCTCCTTTCTCAAAAAACGTACCGTCGAAGGCGACCTTCGCTCCGTTCGCCGAGTCATCGACCGAAGCGATGTCGATGCGCAGCTCTAAATTGCATGGATCGCCATCTGCATCGAGCACAACCGAGCGCCACGTGCAGACGGCGCACCCCGCCTGGGAGCCGTTTGCCTTGTTCGAACGATTGATATCCACGACTATCGAGCCGTCCGTATTACGACGAAGGCATCCCGAGGTTGAGATTGCGGCCTGTGCGATCGAAAAACGCTTGCACGCAATGGCGCTCGACGGATTTGGTGCGGAGCTTAGGGCCGCTGGTAAGGAGTCTGCCATGACAGGAGTCGCCCAAGCGGCGACAGGCGTTCCGGTTGCGAGCGCGCCGCAGAGTGCGACGACGGGCAAAAGGTTCTTCGATGCCATGGGGTCTCCTTAGCTAATTTAGTGCGGCCTGTTCATGTTTTGTTTCTGGCTGTGTTTGATGTGCAGACCGAGGCCGGCGGTTCCCGCGCCTGCTGCTGCGGCGCCTGCTGCCAAGAGCCATCGTCTGTCGCCTGTCTGCGCCAACGGTTCCTCGCGGTCGCTGCGGTCGAGCTCCGAGAGGTCGACCGTCACTTGCGTGGCGGCCTGCGCCTGTTCTTGCTGGGCAAAGGCCATGGCTGGCCCAAACGCTAGGATGCTGACGGCGGCGGCCAGGGCGACGGCCTTATGCCGTGTGCGCACCGGGCTCGACCGTCCAGGTGATCGTTGCAACCTGATCGCCTTCGCCGGTTACGCGGAAGATGTCGCGCGTGACGCGGGCGACGTTTCCGCTTGTCTTGAGCTTAATTTTGTCCGTGCCACCGGCAATGCCCTGGTAGCCCATGTCGAAGGCTGCATTCTTGGAAAGATCGAGGCCCGTTCCCTGCATTGCGGCGCTGGCGTTCTGGAGCGCGCCGTCGGGGCCGACCTTAAAGTCGATGGAGTTCTGCGCGGTTCCGGCCTTGGCGTCGGCAGCAATGGTCCAGGTGTTCATGGCGTCGATCTTCATGTTGGTGACATGGATGCCGTAGGCCGAATGATTGTCGATGGTGGTCGCGTCTTCTGAGGGGCCCTGAAGCGTGCCGTCGGCCTTGGCGACGAAGGGAATAACCGTCGGAACTTTGAACTCAACGTTGTCGATCTCGGTCCTGACCATTACTTTCGTGGTTCCAACGCGTCCGGCCGCCATAGCTGGCGTCGGGGCGGCGCCCATTGCGAGCGCGAGCGCGAGCCCCGCGCCCACGACGAGCGCTCTGGCTCCGTTCATGTTCCTGGTGATGTCCATGGTCGTTCCTTTCTATTCGCCGCGGGCCGTCCCCGCGATGATTGGACGAATGCTGGTGAATTGCGTGCGGTGCCGCGTCGGCCGGAAAAGCTAGTTCTCGGCTTGCTCAACCCGCACCTTGACACGTGTCGGATTGCCGTGGCTGTCGAGGGTCTTGGCATCGAGTGCCTGGATCTCGATGTACGCCTCGCCTTCTTTGATGTCGCCGGCGGGGCACGTTTCGATTGTCTTGCCGGTCTCGACCACACCGGATTCGTACATGGTCTCGTCGTTTTGGATGACGCGGAATCGCTGGGGAAATTTATTGTCTTGGACGTTTTGCACGTTGACGCGCAGCTTGCCGTCCTCCTGCAGCTGAGCGACCGGTGCGACCGAAATCGTCATCATGTTGTCGCGGACTATGGCGTCGAGCTCATCTTGGATTTCCTGACGCGTTTTGCCCTCGGCCGTCGTAACCGAAGCGCCCGCCTCGGGTACGGGCTGCGACTGCCAAGCGTATAGTCCTACGGCGACAAGGGCACAGACGATGGCCAAGCAGGCAACGATGAGCTTCTTGCGACGACCCAGGCCTGCAAAGTGGGGTGGCTTCTTCGCGCTCATGCGGCATCCTTGGCGGTATAGATGCGCGCAAAGGTGGACGGGTTCGCTCCAAAGAGCATGTGAAGCATCAGGCGGCGTGAGTAGACAAGCTCGTCGAAGTCGGGAGGGAGCTCGATGTCGTGGATATGCGCGATGCGGTGGGCGAGCGCCGAGAACGACTCGGGGTCGCAGATCACATCGGTGGTAACGTGGTAGACCGTCGTATCGGGGAATGCCTCTTCGTCGAAAGGCAGGAGATGGGGATCGTCGTCGACTTCGATGGCGATGCCGTACTGGGGCCAGTAATATGCCATGGGAACCTCCCTGCTTCTGGGGCCAAAACTTCTGTCGGTTTTGGCTGTCGATGCCGACCGTATCAGCCGTTACTTGACCAATTGCTGACCAAATGCTTGACGGATTGGCGTCTCCGCAGGTAAAAGGCGGCAAAAAATACTCCAACTTTTTTCGAGCGGCAATCGCGCGGTCAGTGACGGCGGGGCCATATGTGTTAAAAGCATCGTCTGCCGAGGAAATCCAGCCGCTCGCCGAATTGCACGAACGTAAAAATCGCCAATTATGGAGACGGTCTCGAACACGTCGACGAAACGATGCGGTAACATCTCCCTGCAAACACTGTAGTTAGCTAAAGGGGGAGTTCGCGTGTCTGTAACCATCAAACCCTTCACCGACGAGTTCGAAGAGTATGGCCGCGATGAATCTCGCGCATCGGGCGAAGCATCGAGCATCTCGTTTCCGACAACGGAAGACGAGGTCCGTGCCATTTTGGAAAAGCTCCATGCCGAGCGTGTCCCGGTAACGGTTCAGGGCGCCCGAACCGGCCTTGCCGCCGGTGCCGTGCCCCACGGCGGGCATATCCTCAATACTTCCCGTATGAATCGCTACTTGGGCCTTCGCCGCGATGAACAAGGCCAATTTTTGCTGCGCGTGGAGCCGGGCGTTGTGCTCTCGGAGCTGCGCAAGCAGCTGAGCAAGAAGGTGCTGCCGACTGCTGGTTGGGACCAGGCATCGCTTGAGGCCTACGAGGAGTTCCAAGAGGCCCCCGAGCAGTTCTTTCCCACCGATCCCACCGAGGCATCTGCCTGTCTGGGCGGCATGGCGGCATGTAACGCCTCTGGTGCCCGCAGCTACGCCTACGGTCCCATGCGCCCACATATCACGGGACTCCACGTCGCGCTGGCTGATGGCGATTTGCTTGAGCTTCAGCGCGGCGAGGCTTTTGCCCAGGGCCGCCACCTGTCGCTCGTGACGGCAGTGGGCCGTACGCTCGAGCTCGATCTTCCCGGCTATACCATGCCCAAGACAAAAAATGCCTCAGGCTATTTCGTTGCGGACGAAATGGACGCCATCGACCTCTTTATCGGTGCTTGCGGCACGCTCGGCGTTATCACCGAGCTCGAGATTGCCCTGCAGGCGGCGCCTGCGGTCGTTTGGGGTGTGAGCTGCTTTTTCGATAGCGAAGACAAGGCCGTGTCCTTTACCGATTCCGTGCGTCCCGTCCTGTCCCATGCGGCTGCCATCGAGTACTTCGACGCTGGCGCCCTGGATATTCTACGTCGCCAGCGCGAGCAGTCGACGGCGTTTGCCTCGCTGCCGGCGCTCGACAAAGAGGCCAAGGTCTGTGTGTACGTGGAGCTCGACTGCGATGACGAGGCCCAGGCGACCGAGGAACTGTACCACCTGGGATGGGTGCTCGAGTTTGCGGGTGGCCGCGACGATGCGACATGGGTCGCGCGCACCGAGGTTGATCGCGAGTGCCAGCGGTTCTTCCGCCATGCGGTCCCCGAGAGCGTCAATATGCTTATCGACGAGCGTCGCCGCACGGATCCCACCATCACCAAACTGGGTTCGGACATGTCGGTGCCCAATGCACGCCTTGCCGATGTCGTGGTCCTCTATCGCCGCGCACTGGCCGAAAGCGGGCTTGAATCTGCTGCCTGGGGGCACATCGGTAACAACCATCTGCATGTGAACATCCTGCCGCGCGATGCGCAGGACTACCGTCGCGGTGGCGAGCTGTTTGCCCAGTGGGCTGCGGAGGTAACGGCTATGGGCGGTGCCGTTTCTGCCGAGCACGGCGTCGGCAAGATCAAGGCGGGCTTCTTAGAGACGATGTACGGTCACGAGGCCATGGTCGAGTCGGCGCGGCTCAAGCTCCAGCTCGATCCCGACGGGCAGCTGGGTCGCGGCAACCTGTTTTCGGAGAAGCTCTTGGATGAGCTCGTCCAGAAAGGGGGCGCGTGAAGATGAGCGATTTCCATATGGTGGTGTGCGTCAAGGCCGTGCCGGGCAGCACCGAGGTCAAGATGGACCCCAAGACCAATACCATCGTGCGCGATGGCAAGCAGGCGGTCATTAATCCCTTTGATGCGAGCGCTTTGGAATGCGCGCTGGCGCTGAAGGACGACTTTATCGGCTTTGGCATGGATGTGCGCGTGACGGTGGTGTCGATGGGCATCCCCGCGACCGAGTCGCTGCTGCGCGACTGCATCGCCCGAGGCGCCGACGACGCGCTGCTGCTGACCGATCGCGCCTTTGCAGGTGCCGATACCCTGGCGACCACCTATGCTCTCAAATGCGGCATCGAGGCGCTCGACGAGGACTTCGACCTGCTCATCTGCGGCAAGATGGCGGTGGATGGCGATACGGCCCAGATCGGTCCCGAGCTTGCCGGTGCCCTTGAGATTCCCTGCGTGACCGACGTGAGTTGCGTGCAGAGCGCGGGCTTTACGACCTGTGGCTCGCTGGCGCTCATTCACGGATGCGATGCCGGCGAGGAGACGGTGTATCTTGAGATGCCGTGCGCGATGACGACTGCCAAGGAGATTGGCCAGTTGCGTATGCCGAGTATTGCCGGTATTCGCGCGGCGGAGGAGGCGGACGTGCGCGTGGTCAGTGCCGCCGACGTGAACGCCGACCCCGCGCGTTGCGGTCTTGCCGGGTCGCCGACACAGGTCGTGCGCTCGTTTGTGCCCGACCGTGACCAAACGTGCGAGGCCGTTGAGGGAACGGCGTCCGAGCAGGCGGTAAAACTTGCCAAGATTATCGAGGGGATGGCATAGATGAGCGGACTGATTATCGATAGCGAAGCCTGTATCGGCTGCGGTCGCTGCGTTCGTGCCTGTGCCTCGGGCGGCATCGTAGTGGAAGGCGAGCGACCCAACCGATGCGCCCATGTAACCGACGGCTGCATCCTATGCGGTGGGTGTGTCGACCCCTGCCCTGTCAACGCTATCTCGATCGAGCGTGACGAGGCTGCTGGTGCGGTGGACCTTGATGCATATCGAGACATTTGGGTATTCGCGCAGACCGACGAGCGCGATACGGTGACTCCCGTTGCCTATGAGCTTATGGGCAAGGGGCGCGAGCTTGCCGATGCTCGCGGCTGCCGTCTGGTGGCACTGGTCGGCATGAGCCCCGAGGGCTCGCTCGGGGACCTGGAGCATCTGGTTTGCGCGGGCGCCGACGAAGTCCTGGCCTGTCGCGACGAGCGCCTGCGCCAAAACGATGCGGAGGTCTACGCCCGCTTGATCTGCGATTTGGTAGCCGAACGCAAACCCGAGGCCATCCTATACGGTGCGACCGCTTTTGGTCGCGAACTGGCACCCGGCGTTGCCGTGCGTTTGCAGACGGGCCTTACGGCTGACTGCACCGTACTTTCGATGGATGCGGAAACGGGGCTGCTGCAGCAGACGCGTCCGGCGTTTGGCGGCAACCTGATGGCCACCATCATTTGCCCCAACCACCGTCCGCAGATGGCAACGGTGCGCCCCGGTATCTTTAAGGCTCCCGACTTCGACTACGGCCGCTCTGGTACGATCACCCAGATATCGCTTGCGGATGATGCTAAGGCTCGTGTCGAGATCTCGATTCCCGCCGAGGAGTGGGGACAGCAGCCCTCGATCGCCAATGCCGAGTGCCTGGTCGTGGTGGGTCGCGGCATTGGTTCCAAGAAAAACCTGCCGTTGATGCGAAGGCTCGCCGAGGCTCTGGGAGCCGAGCTTGGCTGCACGCGACCTGTCGTGGAGGCCGGCTGGTTGGAGTATCGCCATCAGATTGGCCAGACGGGCGTATCGGTTTCGCCCAAGCTTCTCGTGAGTATCGGTGTTTCGGGCGCCATTCAGCATCTTGCCGGCATCGGTGGGGCGGAGTGCATTATCGCCATCAACGAGGACCCGGATGCCCCCATTTTCGGTGCTGCCCAGTACAAGGTTGTTGGGGACGCCGTCGAGGTCGTCGAGGAGCTGCTGGCCCAGCTTGAGCGCTAGGCGCGCGCCAGCCAGTCGCGCATCTCGTCCTTTAGGCGGCTCCAGGTTGCCTGCGTGGCGGGGTCGGTAAAGGGCCGCGTAATGCCAAAGGGCGCGTCGAGCAGGCGGTGGATATCGCCCTGTTCGCGCGCCAGCGCGCGGCCTGCTGGATAGACGAGCTCAAACATAAAGCAGATAAGCCCCACCAAGAAGTCGGCGGGCTCATCGCGCTCATCGCGCGTGACGCAGCGGTGCTCGTCAAAGGCGGCAAGTGTCGGCGACGAGAAACGGCTGCCGAGAAACGTCTTCTCGTCCACCTTGAGGATAGTGTCGACGGTGCTGTCGGCGATGGTGCGCATAATGTCGATCTTGTCACCATCGCGCACGATATCGCAGAAGCACCGTGTACGCTCGTCGAGTTGTGCCGGCAGGCGAAAGTCGCTGTGATAGGCGATGCTCGCTCGGATGAGCTCGTCATGCGCACCGGTTTCGATAAAGTCACGGATGTTTGTCGTGGCGGGTGCATCGGCGGGATTCTCGCCAAAGAGGACCTCGATGCCCAGCGCCGCATGGCTCATGCTCTCGGCGTCCTTAAAGGTGTCCCAGCGTCGCAGCTGCTCAAAGCGGCCCATATCGTGTAGCAGGCCGCAAAGCCATGCCAGGTCAATATCTTCTGACGACCAGCCCTGCTCGCGCGCTACGGCATCGCATGCCTCGGCCACGTGGTACGTATGCTCGATTTTGAGCGCGATGCGTGGGTTGGTGGCGTCGTAGGCATCGGTGTAGCTTTTGAAGGCCGCGCGCGCCCGGTCTCGATCGATAGCTGTCATAATGACTTCCTAAAAAGTTGTGTCTTTCGATCCGGTGGCAATTGTAGGTGAACTCGGTTGCTGCCGGATGATGATTCTGCCGTGTCGCTACATGCGGCTCGGAGACCTTGTCAGGATGAGAAACGTATGGTGCTCAAAATCGTTAGAACCGTCTGGCCAGTGATGCTTACCTATGTTGCAATAGGCGCGCCGTGCGGAATGATCATGGGGCAGACGGGAATGGAGCCCTGGATGGTCTTTGCTCTAAGCAGTACGTTTGTGACGGGCAGCGGCCAGTTTATGATCTGCAACCTGTGGCTGGCGGGTGTGCCTGCAGCATCGATCGTCGCGAGCGTCGCCGCAATCTCCTCGCGCTTTGCGCTTTACTCGGCATCGATCGCACCGCATCTGAGGGGTGCCTCGAAGCGTCAGACGCTGGCTGTTGCCGCGACACTTACCGAGGAGGCATATGGCATCTCGCTTGCCAAGTTGGTTGAAGGGGAGGATTGGGGCCCGCGCGAGTCCTTTGTGCTCAACGTAATCCTCATCGCAACATGGGGCGTTTCGTGTACGATGGGCGCCATCGTCGGCGCCGTTGTCGATGTTCCCACCGCCATTGCAGCCTTTGTCTGCACCTCGCTCTTTATCTGCCTGCTCTTTTCGCAGCGGCTGTCGCGCGGTAACGTTGTCGCGGCGGTTTCGGGCGCGGTGTCCGTCGCCGTATGCAAGTTCTTGGGCCTCGCGAATATTGCCGTGCCGGCAAGCGTCGTGGTCGGCATTGCCATTGCGCTGGCGTGCGATGCTGTATTTGACGGAAGAGGTGCCCGCGATGCCCGCTAACGAGTTCTTGGTTCTGTGGCTGTCGTCGTGGGCTGCTATCGCGTTCTTTCGCATCGCGCCGGCGTTCGCCTTACGCGGGCGGACCCTGTCGCCCCGCATTACCGAGGCCCTGGGCTATATCCCGCCCGCTGCCTTTGCCGCGCTGGTCGCCAACGACTTGGTGAACCCCGGCGCGTTCGACGCGGGACTCTGGCCTGCCTTGGTTCCCTGGATTGCGGCCACCGGCGTCGTGGCGGTGGCAATCAAGACAAAGTCGATGTTGTGGTGCTGCGTTTCGGGCATCGTGTTCTATATCGTTTTGAGCCTCGTATAGGAGCAGGACGCGTTATCGTCCCGGCCTAACGAATCGAATTTCTCACCGAGGCGGTCTGCTTCTTCTGGTACCATGGTCAAACTTTACTGTAGCAAAGCGTGACGTGGGCTTTTGTTCTGCGTCAGCGGAAATGGGGGTTTCATGGCACAGGAAGCGACCGCCAGCGAGCAAAAGAAATTCAAGGTACCGCGCATCCCGGGCGACATCATGATCTATCCGATGATCGTCGGCCTTTTGCTCAATACCTTCTGCCCGCAGGTCTTTGAGGTCGGCGGCTTCTTTACGGCTGCCTGCCGCGGCGGCTCCAACACCATCGTTGCCGCGATCTTGCTGTTCGTGGGCGCCGGCATCAGCTTTAAGTCCACGCCGGGCGCCATCAAGACCGGCATCGTCGTGCTGATTCCTAAGCTTGTAGTGGCAGCCGCGCTGGGTCTGGGCGTCGCATACTTCTTTAACGATAACTTTTTAGGCCTGAGCTCGGTTTCCATCATCGGCGGCATTACGTTTTGCAACATGGCGCTCTATACGGGCATCATGGGCGAGTTCGGCGATGAGTCCGAGCAGGGCGCTGTCGGTATCCTGTTCTTTACGGCCGGCCCCGCCGTCACGATGATCATCCTTGGTGTTTCGGGTCTCGCCAACATCCCCGTCGGCACCATCATCGGATCCATCCTGCCGCTTGTTATCGGCATGGTCCTGGGCAACTTGTTCCCGTTTATCAAGAACCTGCTGGTTCCCGGCGCCAATCCCGCGATCGCTGTAATTGGTTTTCAGCTCGGTGCGTCCATGAGCCTTTCGAGCTTCATCGCCGGTGGCATTTCGGGCATCCTGCTGGGCCTCATCACGCTCTTTATCGTCGGTCCCATTACCTTTGCCTTCGAGCGCCTGTGTGGCGGCAATGGTAAGGCGGCTGTGGCATGTTCCACCATTGCCGGCACGGCCATGACCACGCCGGTCGCCCTCGCCGAGGTCGCTCCGCGCTATGCCGAGCTTGCGCCCACCGCGTATGCGCAGATCACCACTGCCGTCATCATCACGGCAATCATGGCCCCGATTCTGACCGGCTGGGTCGATAAGAAGTTCTGCCAGAGCAAGGAAGACCTGTCGCCTGCCGGTGTCGAGGCCATCGAAGAGGCTGTCGCGACCGACATCGATGGCGAGTAGCAATCGATACCCATCAATGATTCCGGCGTGCAACTCGCGCCGTTTGAGCGCCCGAACGAGAGCTGTCTTGCAGTGACGTTCGGTCGCTCTGCTATTATTCCCCTTACCCCTGCGGAGTAGGGGGTGTTTGTTGCCCAGATTCGAATTGGGCGATTCTGGCCACTTGGATATTGAAGGGAGGGCGTCTAGTGGTAAAGGCACTCAAGATCGAGATATTCCTGCTGTGCATGATTATTCTTATCGGACTTGCCGTACGAAGCCGTCGCTCCCTGTTCTCGAGCACCCAGCAGCTTTTGTTTAGCATGCTGGGCTACACGTCTGCTGCCTACATTTTCTTCGATATGATCTGGACGCTCTCGGACGGTGTGGACGGCACGTTGGGCATTGCAGCCAACTGGATTTCCAACGCGGTTTCGTTTTCGCTCTTCGCCATCGCGTGTCTCATTTGGTTTATCTATTCCGAGACGATGCAGGGCTCTCACCTTGTGACCTCGCGCTATAGGGTGGTGCTTGTAACGTTGCCTACGGCTCTGGTGGTCGTGCTGGCTTTTACCAGTTACTGGACGCACGCCCTGTTCTATATCGATTCGCAGGGCGTGTATCGTCGCGGCTTTGCCTATATGATCCAGCCCATTGTCAGCTACTGTTACGTTATACATACGTCCCTGCATGCGTTTGTGCAATCTCGCAGGGTCGAGAGCCTGCAGACGAAGGCTATCTATCGAACCTTAGCATTTTTCGCCATTCCGGCCCTGGTGGGCGGTACCTTTCAGATCGTATACTCGGTGCCTGGCCTTTGTGTCGGCATAATGATTAGCATGTTGCTGCTCTATATCATCTGCCAGGAGCAGCTCATCTCGACCGACCCGTTGACTGGCCTCAACAATCGCAACCGTTTTGAGACCTATATGCTGTCGCTCTTCTCAAATGTTGGTCATACGGACGATGTGTATCTTCTCATGATGGACGCTGACGGCTTTAAGCAGATTAACGATCGCTATGGACATGTGGAGGGTGATCATGCTCTTCAGGTCTTATCTGCTGCGCTCAAAAAGGTCTGCACGGCGTCTGGCAGCTTTATCGCACGTTATGGCGGCGATGAGTTCGTAGTCCTTCAAAAGGCGGCAGCGGAACAGGACATCATACGTCTGTGCGCGGCAATCAACGACGAGCTCGCGCGCGCCGAGGTGCCGTATCTGTTGCGGATGTCCATCGGCTACGCATGGGTCGGTGACGGCGTCGATACCTGGCAAGACTTGCTTCGCGCTGCCGACGCGGAGCTCTACCGCGTCAAGGCCGAGAAAAAGAAGGCCGGCGTCCAGATACGCTAGGAAAAGGGGCACACGACCGTGGTGGTCGTGCGCCCCTTTTTGCGTTTGTGGGGGCCACCGGCCATAATGCCCAGGCGCGGTGCGGCAAGACGGGCGTCTGCCGCCGCGACTCGGTACGAAATCAACGAGAACCAGTGTGCTCCATTAAGCTAAAGTTTGCGAACATCCTCTCAAAAAGGTGAACTCGCTAGGCTTTTTTGGGTTTGTTGACGATGATGATGCCGCCGCAGACCAACAGCAGGGCAACGATGACGGTAACGGGGCTCGTGCCAGCGCCCTCGCCGAGCAGCAGCGCGCTCAGCACCACACCAAAGACGGGGTTCATAAACCCAAAGACCGAGACGCGGCTGACGGGGTTGACGGCAAGCAGGCGCGACCACAGCGAGTACGCGACGGCGGAAATGAGTGCCATATAAATGATGAGCGCGATGGCGGGGGCGATTTCGGTGGGGGACAACGTGCCGCCCATCAAAAACCCGATGGCGGTAAGGACCACGCCACCGACTAAAAACTGCCACCCGGCAAGCAAGACGCCGTCGTGCTCGCGCGAGAAGATGCCGATCAGGCAGGTCGATAGGGCGCCTGCAACAGTGGAAGCCAAGATAAAGCCCTCGCCGTCGAGCGTAAAGCCAAAGGTGCCGTCCGCGCCCGAAAGGTTGACGAGCGCGACGCCGGCAAAGCCCAGCGCACAGCCAAGCACCTTGGCCGTATTGAGCTTCTCGGTGTGAAACGCCAGGGCGGCAAAGAGGATGGCTAGGAAGTTGGCGCTGGCCTCGATGATGGAGCTCGACATGGCGCTGGCGCGCGAGAGGCCCAGGTAGAAAAAGAAGTACTGCCCGATAGTCTGGAAGAGCGACAAGACAAAGATGGGCTTGATGTCGCGCGCTTGCGGTATGAGGGGGCGGCGTTGGGCCGCGCTCATCCCAACGATAACCAGGGCGCCGGCAAGCGTAAAGCGTAAACCTGCAAAGAGCAGCTGCGAAGCGCTATCGTGCGCTGGGATGCCAAAGAGTGCGTAGCCGATCTTGATGCAGGGAAAGGCCGATCCCCAGAGTGCACAGCAAACAAGACAGCCCAGGATGAGTCCGGGCAGGGTGGCGAGATACGGCTTGCGGCTTTCCATGATGTCCTTCCTACATGCGCGAAGTAAAAAAGAACCCGCCACCGGATGTGTCGGTGGCGGGTGTTGTTACCCGAAGGGATTGTACCTGATGGGAAAGGTTTAAGCGAAGTAGGCCACGCCGCTCTCAAAGATCGGCATGAACTTATCGCCGGGGACATGCTCGGGCACGTTGCGGTACAGGTTGTCGCCGCGACGCTCGGCATGGCCCATCTTGCCCAGGACGCGGCCGTCGGGGCTCGTGATGCCCTCGATGGCGAGTGCGGAGCCGTTGGGGTTGACGGAGAGATCCATGCTGGGCTTGCCGTTCTCGCCCACGTACTGCGTGGCGACCTGGCCGTTGGCGATCAGCTGGGTGAGCACTTCGTCATTGGCGACAAAGCGGCCCTCGCCGTGGCTGATGGCGACGGTGTAGGGGTCGTCCAGGCTGCACTGCGACAGCCATGGGGACAGGTTGGACGAGATGCGGGTGCGCACCAGGCGGCTCTGATGGCGACCGATGGTGTTGAACGTCAACGTGGGCGCATCGGGCGTGGCATCGACGATGTCGCCGTAGGGCACCAGGCCGAGCTTGATCAGGGCCTGGAAGCCGTTGCAGATGCCCAGCATCAGGCCATCGCGGGCCTTGAGCAGGTCGCGGACTGCCTCGGTGACCTCGGGAGCGCGGAAGAACGCCGTGATGAACTTGGCAGAGCCGTCGGGCTCGTCGCCGCCCGAGAAGCCGCCGGGGATCATGACGATCTGGCTTGCGCGGATGCGGCGGGCAAGCTCGTGGGTGCTCTCGGCGACGGCCTCGGGCGTGAGGTTGTTGATCACGAAGGTGTCGGCTTCGGCACCGGCTGCGCGGAAGGCACGTGCGCTGTCGTACTCGCAGTTGTTGCCGGGGAACACGGGGATGATCACGCGCGGGCGGGCGATCTTGGCGCCGCCGTACACGTGGATGTCCTTGGCGCGGAAGTCGATGGTCTCGACCTCGGGGGTCTCGCCGGCGCTGCGGTAGGCAAAGACGCCCTCGATGCCGCTCTCCCAGGCCTCCTGGAGCTCGGAGAGCTCGATGACCTCGGAGCCGGTGTCGATGACATAGCCCTCGACGGTGGTGCCCAGGGGCTCGACGACAACGCCGTTGGCGACCTCGGGCAGCTCGGCGTCCTCGGCGAGCTCGACGATAAAGCTGCCGTAGAGCGGGGTGAAGAGGCTCTCCACGTCTACATCCTCGGCAAGCTCGATACCGATCTGGTTACCGACGCACATCTTAAAGAGGCTCTCGGCGCCGCAGCCGTAGCCGGGCGTGGAGACGGCCAGGGCGTTGCCGTTGGCGGTGAGCGCCTCGACGGCGTCAAACGCGGCGAGCAGCTGCTGAGCGTCGGGACGGTAGTCCTCGCCATAGGTGGCGGGGGCGATGCGGACGACGCGGTGCGTGAGGCCCTTGAACTCGGGTGAGACGGCGCGGGCGGCCTTGCCCACGGCGACGGCGAAGCTGATCAGGGTCGGCGGGACGTTGAGCTCGCCGGTCTCGTCCTCAAACGAACCGCTCATGGAGTCCTTGCCGCCGATGGCGCCGGCACCCAGGTCGACCTGGGCCATGAGGGCGCCCAGGACGGCTGCCGTGGGCTTGCCCCAGCGCTCGGCCTCGGTGCGCAGACGCTCGAAGTACTCCTGGAAGGAGAGGTAGGCGCGCTTGTGCTCAAAGCCGGCAGCCACGAGCTTGGCGATGGACTCGACCACGGACAGGTAGGCGCCAGCAAACTGGTCGGCTTCCATCAGATAGGGGTTGAAGCCCCATGCCATGGCGCTCGCCGTGGTGGTCTCGCCGTCCACGGGGAACTTGGCGACCATGGCCGAGCTTGGGGTGAGCTGCGTCTTGCCGCCAAAGGGCATGAGCACGGTCGCGGCGCCGATGGTGGAGTCGAAGCGCTCGGAAAGGCCCTTGTTGGAAGCGACGTTGAGGTCGGTGACGAGCGAGGTCATGCGCTCGGCGAGCGTGGTGCCGGCCCAGCTGGGCTGCCACACGCTGCGGGCACAGACGTGGGCGACCTGGTGCTTGGGCGCACCGTTGGAGTTGAGGAACTCGCGGGACAGATCGACGATGGCGACGCCGTTCCATGCCATGCGCATGCGCGGCTCGGCGGTCACCTCGGCGATAACGGTAGCCTCCAGGTTTTCCTCGGCGGCGTAGCCCATGAACTCCTCGACGTCACCGTCGGCGACGGCGCAAGCCATGCGCTCCTGGGACTCGGAGATAGCGAGCTCGGTGCCGTCCAGGCCGTCGTACTTCTTGGTCACGGTGTCCAGGTCCACGTACAGGCCGTCGGCAAGCTCGCCTACGGCGACCGAGACGCCGCCGGCGCCAAAGTCGTTGCAGCGCTTGATCAGACGGCAGGCATCGCCGCGGCGGAACAGGCGCTGCAGTTTGCGCTCGACCGGGGCGTTGCCCTTCTGGACCTCGGCACCCGAGGTCTCGATGGACTCGGTGTTCTGGGTCTTGGAGGAGCCGGTGGCACCGCCGATGCCGTCACGGCCGGTGCGGCCGCCCAGCAGGATGATCTTGTCGGTGGGGGCGGGGCACTCGCGACGAACGTGGTTTGCCGGGGTAGCGCCCACGACGGCGCCGACCTCCATGCGCTTGGCCACGTAGCCGGGGTGATAGAGCTCGTTGACCTGGCCAGTGGCAAGTCCGATCTGGTTGCCGTAGCTGGAGTAGCCGGCGGCGGCGGTGGTTACGAGCTTGCGCTGCGGCAGCTTGCCCTCGAGCGTCTCGGACACGGGGACGGTGGGATCGCCGGCGCCGGTGACGCGCATGGCCTGGTACACGTAGCTGCGGCCCGACAGCGGGTCGCGGATGGCACCGCCCACGCAGGTGGCGGCACCGCCGAAGGGCTCGATCTCGGTCGGGTGGTTGTGGGTCTCGTTCTTAAACAGGAACAGCCAGTCCTGGTCCTCGCCATCGACATCGACCTTCACCTTGACGGTGCAGGCGTTGATCTCCTCGGACTCGTCGACATCGGTCATGACGCCGGTCTTCTTAAGGTACTTGGCGCCGATGGTGCCCATGTCCATGAGACAGACGGGCTTGGCGTCGCGGCCGAGTTCGTGGCGCATCTCCATGTAGCGGTCGAAGGCCTGCTGCACCACGGCGTCGTCGATCGTCACGTCGTCCAGGACGGTGCCGAAGGTGGTGTGGCGGCAGTGGTCGGACCAGTAGGTGTCGATCACACGGATCTCGGTGATGGTGGGGTCGCGGTCCTCATCGCGGAAGTACTGCTGGCAGAAGGCGATGTCCGCCTCGTCCATGGCAAGGCCGCGCTCGGAAATAAAGGCGGCAAGGCCGGCTTCGTCGAGCTCGCGGAAACCGTCGAGCACCTCGACGGGCTGGGGCTCGGGGGTCTCCATGTACAGCGTCTCGGGCAGGTCGAGCGAGGCGATGCGCGCCTCGACGGGGTTCACCACGTAGTGCTTGATGGCATCGATGGCGGCCTCGTTCAGAGCGCCCGAGATCATATAGACCTTGGCGGAGCGCACGGCAGGGCGCTCGCCCTGGCTGATGAGCTGCACGCACTCGCTGGCGGAGTCGGCGCGCTGGTCAAACTGGCCAGGCAGGAATTCGACGGCAAAGACGGCGCCATCGCTTGCGGGGAGCTCGTCGTAGGTCACATCGACCTGGGGCTCGCTAAAGACGGTCGGCACGCAGGAGCGGAAAAGCTCCTCGTCGATGCCCTCGACGTCGTAACGGTTGATGATCCTCAGGGCCTCGATGCCCTTGATGCCGAGAATTTCGGTCAGCTCGCCCTTGAGCTGCTGAGCCTCGACGTCGAACCCGGGTTTCTTCTCCACGTAGATACGAGAGACCATTGGTTCCTGCCTTCCTGATCGGTTGGGCGTACGGTACGGTATGCGGCAGCGGTCGGTTTGCGGGGCAAGCCTCGCGGTCGCCTTGAGCCACATGTTTGTAAACCTCACTATGATACGACAGCTCGTGGCGCGTTGAGGACGGCGAGGGTGCTACAGTGATGCGCAATCAAGAGAAAGGCATCACATGGCATTCGTTTCGCTCGCCATCATCGCACTCGTGGCCTTTGCGAGTCCTTTTATCGCCTCGGCGATTCCTGGAAAACCCGTTCCCGAGACGGTCTTTTTGCTCGTGCTCGGCGCGGTGCTGGGACCCCATATGCTCGGCGTCATCCATGTAGATGCCGAGGTCTCGCTTGTGTCCGAGCTCGGTCTGGCCTTTTTGTTCCTGCTTGCCGGCTTTGAGATCGACCCCAAGAGCATCACGGGCGTCGAGGGGCGCTACGGCTTGGCGACGTGGGTCGTCACGTTTGGTATCGCCTGGCTTGCCGTGCGCTTTACCCCGTGGTTCTCGGTCAGTCATTTCGACGGTATCGCCGTGACGCTTGCCCTCACTTCTACGGCGCTCGGCACGCTCGTGCCCATCATGCGTGAGCGTTCACTTGTCGGAACGCGCGTGGGCGACTCGATTCTCGCGTATGGCACCTGGGGCGAGCTCGGCCCCGTGCTTGCCATGTCGGTGCTGCTGTCTGCCCGTACCGGCATCCAAACGCTCGTGATTCTTGGCCTGTTTGCGGTGGTCTGCGTGTTGCTTGCCGTGGTCCCAAGCCGCTCCAAGCGCGTCGGCAGCCGCTTCTTTGCGTTTGTCGAGGAACGTGCCGATACCACGTCGCAGACCTTCGTGCGCCTGACGGTGCTCATCCTGGTCACACTCGTGGCGTTCTCGGCTGTCTTTGATCTCGACATCGTGTTGGGTTCTTTTGCCGCCGGCTTTGTCCTGCGCTACATCATCCCCGAGGGC
Organism: Collinsella aerofaciens; assembly: GCF_018785245.1. Classification (GTDB taxonomy): domain Bacteria; phylum Actinomycetota; class Coriobacteriia; order Coriobacteriales; family Coriobacteriaceae; genus Collinsella; species Collinsella aerofaciens_AD. The sequence continues at coordinate 30,985 of NZ_WQPL01000003.1, forward strand.
AACCATACGCTCGAGACCAAGCTCGACGGCCTGGCCTACGGTTTTTTGATTCCGGTGTTCTTTACCGTATCGGGCGCAAAGATCGATCTGACGGCCGTGGCGTCGCGCCCGGGTCTGCTCCTGGGCTTTATCGTGGCGTTGTTGATTATTCGTGCCGTGCCCATTCTTATTTCTATGAGCATTTGCCCTGCGACGCGCGATGTGTCGGCGTATGGTCGCATTACCGTGGCCCTGTACTGCACCACGGCGCTGCCGATCATCGTTGCCGTGACAAGCGTTGCCGTCAACGCGGGCGCGCTGTCGCAAGACATCGCGTCGGTTATGGTTGCCGCCGGCGCCATCACGGTGTTCTTGATGCCATTGCTCGCGCAGCTCTTCTACCGCGTGGTGGATGCTGCGCCGGTCGCCGCCGTGGCAGAAGTTGCCGAGCATCCATCCGATGCGCTCGACATCCTGCGCGCTCATCATGATTTGGCGAGCCTGCTCGCACGCGAGCACGAGCTGCTGACCTCGCATGGTCACGGTCGCGTATTCGAGGGCCTGCCTACGCTCGATACGATTGCCGAGCGTCTTTCCGCCGAGGCGGCGAGCGGCCACATCGATGCCCGCATCGTGGACGCGGCGCATCTTCTTGCCGATAAGACCTATGGTGATGAGGTCGACCCGTCCGAGCTGACCCCGCGCGAGCGTCGCCGCCTGGAGCGCGCCAAGCTCGCCGTGCGCGAATACCGCCGCCGCATGCTGGAGCTCTATGCAAGAGAAGAAGCCGAGGACGACGACGGCAAGTAGCCGATACTCTCTCGAGGAAGCCGCGTCCCGCTTTGAAGGCCCGGAACGGGATGTGGTTTCCGAAACGGGGGCCGTTGGGAAACGGTATCCCAGAATCGGCGTTCAAAGCGGGGCGCAGTTTCCGCAAGGAGGTCCTGGGGAAACCGTGCCCCGTTCTGATCCGAAATACTGGGACATAGTTTCCCTTTCATAACAGAAGAAGGCGCGCTGCCTGCAGTTGATGCAGACGGCGCGCCTTTTTGGTTGAGCTATGTTGAGGCTTGAAGCCAAAGCTTGTGGCTCCCTAGGAGCGGGCGGCTCCGTCGACGGGGAGCACGGCGCCCGTGACGTAGGAGGACATGTCGCTCGCCAGGAAAACAAAGGCGTTGGCGACATCCTCGGGCTCGCCCATGCGACCCAGCGGAATGGTGGCGACGATGGGCTTAATAACCTCTTCGGGCAGGTTGGCGACCATATCGGTTTTGGTTACGCCAGGTGCGACGGCATTGACGCGAATACCCATGGGGGCGAGCTCGCGCGAGAGCGACTGGACCATGCCGTTAACGGCAAACTTGGACGTGGGGTAACCGACGCCAGAGGGCTGACCGTACTTGGCGACCATTGAGCTCGTGGTGGTGATGGTGCCGCCGTGGCCGGCCTCGGTCATAATCTTGGCGGCTGCCCGGTGGCCGTTAAAGACGGCGACGACGTTGAGGTCCATAACTTTGGCGAAATCCTCGGCCGTGTAGTCCAAGAGGGGTGAACGCTGGGAGATACCGGCATTGTTGACGACCGTGTCCAAGCCGCCCATGTCGGCTGCAGCCTGGGTAAAGGCCTCAGTCACGGCTTCGAGTGAGGTGAGGTCGCAGGAGCGGCCCCAGATCTTGGCGTCGGGATAGGCGGCTGTCAGCTTCTCAACGGCCGCGTCGGCAGTCTCCTGGCGCGAGCCAAAGACAGTGACGGCGGCACCCTCCTCGATAAAACGGCAGGCGATGGCATAGCCGATGCCGCGCGTGCCTCCGGTGATGATTGCTTTCTTGCCCTCGAGCAACATGGTGCCTCCATTCTTCTGGGGTGGACGTACGCAGCACAGGATAGCGGCGGACAAAAACAAACATGCCTGCTTATCGGTGAGCGGTATCCCTGCTTGACACCGAACGGTCAAGTTGTTCAAACGCTGGCCGCGTCAATGCGCTCCGAGCGCGCAAGCAAAAGGGGCTCCCGTCCAAGACCGGACGGGAGCCCCTCAAATATATGTCGTATGGCGAGAACCGAACTAGTTCGCCATGACGCCTTCTGTCCAGGCCTCGACGTCCTCGATGCGCAGGACGTTGGCGACCTCGGCCACGCAGTCGACGCTGGCAAGCTCGGCGGCGGCAGCTTGGACGTCCTTCTCGAGCGCGCGGTGCGTCAGGAAGATGACCGAGCAGGCATCGCTGACGCCCGACTTGCCGTCCTCGACCTGGTTGATGAGCGAGATCGAGATGTTGTGCTTGGCAAAGATGTCGACCGTCTCGGACAGGGCGCCCACGCGGTCGGCGACCTTCAGGCGCACATAGTACTTGGTCTGGAGCTCGTCCATGGGCTTAAAGGCGAGGTTGTGGCCATAGGGCTCAATCTCGGGCAGCGGAGCCACGCCGCGGCTGATCTGCTCGGAGAGCGACAGGATATCGCCCACGACGGCGCTCGCGGTGGGGAAGGAGCCTGCGCCGGCACCGTAGAACATGGTCTCGCCTACGGCGTCGCCTACCACGTAGACAGCGTTCATGGCGCCGTTGACCTTGGCGAGCATGTGGTCGGCGGGGATCAGCGTGGGGTGCACGCGAACGTCGACGCCGGCGTCGGTGTTGCGGGCGATGCCCAGCAGCTTGATGGTGTAGCCGAGCTCGCGGGCCTGGGCGATGTCCTCGGCGCCGATGGTACGGATACCCTGCTGGTACACATCGTCAGTGGTCACGCGGGTGCCAAAGCCGATGGAGGCGAGGATGGCCGTCTTGCTGGCGGCATCGAAGCCGTCGACGTCGGCGGACGGGTCGGCCTCGGCATAGCCCTTGGCCTGCGCGTCGGCAAGCACGTCGGCGTAATCGGCGCCCTCGGCGTCCATACGCGACAGGATGTAGTTGGTGGTGCCGTTGAGAATACCGGCGATGGTCAGGATCTTGTTGCCCACCAAGTCGTGCTCGAGCGTGCTCACGATGGGGATGCCACCGCCGCAGCTGGCCTCGCACTTAATCTGCACGCCGCACGCGCGTGCCTTCTCGGCAAGCGTCTCGACGTGACGGCCCAGCAGGGCCTTGTTGGCAGAGACGACGTGCTTGCCGTGCTCAAAGGCAGTGGTGAAGATCTCGGTCGCGGGATGCTCGCCGCCGATCAGCTCGACGACGATGTCGACGGCGGGGTCGGTGACGACGTCGTGCCAGTCACTCGTAAAGGCCTCACGCTCAATACCGGCTGCCTCGGCCTGCTCCCAGGCAAGCGCGCAGGCGCGGGTCAGCTTAAGGTCGATGCCGTAGGCTGCCAGGTACTCATCGTGGTGGCTCTTGATCAGACGGGCCACGCCGCCGCCGACGGTTCCCAGACCGATGAGGCCGACGTTCACGGTGCGCAGGGGTTCGCTCATAGATAGCTCCTTCGTGCATCTTATGGATGGATTAACCGCTTAAAGGTTGAGTGCATTCTAGCGTGAACCGGGGGCGCGTGCTCGCCAGGCAACAGGAGTCGCACAAAACGGCACCCCCGAAACGCTGCGGAAACATTGGAAACATGCTCGCTACAAACGGAACTCCGTAACAAACTGTCAACGTTTGCGCCATAAGGTTTGCCCTGTGCGACTGGGGCATACAGGCGCTCGTCGGCGTGGAATGACGAGGGCCAGGTCGAAAAGCCCGCTACGGCTTATGTGATCCAGGACGGCAAGTACATCGCCGCCTAAGTGCATATAACGAGACCGGTGGGGCCGTTTTATGCAAGGCAAGGACGCCTGTAACAGAACGGAAACATTACTTTCACACAATAAAGTGGCATTACTGCATAAAGTAATAGAAATACGCAGAAATATGGATAAATGAACAAATCCAAAGAAAAGTCGAAATAACCGCCACTTTTCCTAACTAAAGCGTCTACTATTTTGCGAACGCCGAACACGGCGAAGGATGGCCTGTCGGGCAACCGAAACCCGACGAGATTTGAGAGGAGAGCCGCATGTCGAGCCTCACCGGTAAGTCATTGAACCCTGTTATGAATCGCAGGAGCGTTATCGTGAGCGCAGCAGGTCTGGGGGCGATGTCCATTCTAGCTGGCTGCTCCTCCAACGGCGGCGACAGCGGTTCCGCTTCGAGCGACGCTTCGTTTAAGATCGGCACCATCGGCCCGCTGACCGGCGCCAACGCATCCTACGGCAAGTCCGTTACCCAGGGTGTCGAGCTCGGCTGCAAGGATTTCTCGACCAAGGAGCTGCCGCTTGCCAGCAAGGCCGAGGATGACCAGGCCGATGGCGAGAAGGCCGTCAACGCCTTCAACACCCTGCTCGACTGGGGCATGCAGGCCCTCGTCGGTCCGACCACCACGGGTGCGTCGGTTGCCGTTGCCGCCGAGTGCGGTAACGACCCCAAGACGTTCATGATCACCCCGTCCGCGTCCTCCGAGGACGTCACCGACGGCAAGGATTGCGTCTTCCAGGTTTGCTTCACCGACCCCAACCAGGGCGTCAACGCTGCCAAGTTCCTGGCGCAGAAGTATGCGGACGAGAAGTTCGTGCTGTTCTATAACTCCGGCGACGCCTATTCTTCGGGCATCGCAGATTCCTTTAAGGCCCAGGCCGCTGAGTCCAAGCTCGAGATTGTTGACGAGGAGACCTTTAAGGACGACTCTGCCACGAGCTTTACCAACCAGCTGACCAAGGCCAAGCAGGCCGGCGCTACCATGATCTTTGCGCCAATCTACTACACGCCGGCGTCCGTCCTGCTCAAGAACGCCAAGGACATGGGCTACGACGTCAAGATGATGGGCTGCGATGGCATGGACGGCATCCTGGGCGTTGAGGGCTTCGATACCTCTCTTGCCGAGGGTCTGCTGCTCATGACCCCGTTCTCCGCCGACGACGAGAAGAACGCCGACTTCGTCAACGCTTACAAGGATAAGTACGGCGATACCCCCGACCAGTTTGCCGCCGACGCCTACGATGGCGTGCACGCGGTGGCCGAGGCCCTCAAGGAGGCCGGTCTTGGTGTCGACGCCGACCCGACCGAGGCCGCCGAGAAGCTGTCCAAGGCTATGCTCAAGATTACCGTTGACGGTCTGACCGGCAAGCTCACCTGGAACGATAAGGGTCAGGTCCAGAAGGAGCCCACGGCGTACGTCATCACCGACGGCAAGTACGTACAGGCCTAATTGGCCGCCTTACATAGAGCGGTTTTGATCCCAAGCAGGGGAGGTTTTGGCCTTCCCTGCTTGCTTGGTATCTAGGGACGATGTAACGTCCCTGTTTCATACATTAACTGGAAACCTATTCGAAAGGGGGATGTGGAACATGACGGTCTTTATCCAATACCTGGTCAACGGCCTGTCCATGGGCAGCGTCTACGCCATCATCGCGTTGGGCTACACCATGGTCTACGGTATCGCCAAGATGCTGAACTTCGCTCACGGCGACGTCATCATGGTCGGTGCCTATGTCTCGTTCTGCGCCACGTCGTATCTCGGCCTCCCGGGCTGGGCATCTGTAGTTCTCTCTTGTGTGGTCTGTACCGTTCTCGGTGTTCTCATCGAGGGTCTGGCCTATAAGCCGCTGCGCCAAGCAGGCCCGCTGGCCGTTCTGATCACGGCTATCGGCGTGTCCTACTTCCTGCAGAACGCCGCGCAGCTTCTGTGGGGCGCCACGCCCAAGAACTTCACTTCGCTCGTCACCTTCCAGGTGCCGGAGTTCTTGGCCAAGTTCAACGTAAGCGCCGTCTCGCTTGTCACCATCGTCGCCTGCCTGGTTATCATGGCCGGCCTGATGTTCTTTACAGGTAAGACCAAGATGGGCAAGGCCATGCGCGCCGTGTCCGAGGACAAGGCCGCCGCTCAGCTCATGGGCATCAACGTCAACCGCACCATCTCGATGACGTTCGCCATCGGCTCCGCCCTTGCCGCCATCGCCGGCGTGCTCTTGTGCTCCTACTCGCCGGTGCTGCAGCCCACGACGGGCGCCATGCCTGGCATCAAAGCCTTCGACGCCGCCGTCTTCGGTGGCATCGGCTCCATCCCCGGCGCCTTTGTCGGTGGCATTCTCATCGGCATCATCGAGGCGATGGCGCAGGCCTACATTTCCACGAGCCTTGCCAACTCCATCGTCTTTGGTGTTTTGATCATCGTCCTGCTCGTCAAGCCTGCCGGCCTCTTGGGCAAGTACGTCCCCGAGAAGGTGTAGGTGAGCGTTATGAAGTTTCTTAAAGATAAGCAGACGCGTCACGACTTTGTTACGTACGCCATGTGCATCGTGGCCTTCGCCATCGTGTTCTTTATGCAGTCGAACCACATGATTCCGCGCATGATCGCCGGTCAGTTGGTTCCTATTACGGCCTACATCGTCATGGCTATTTCCCTCAACCTTGTCGTTGGCATCGCGGGCGACCTGTCGCTGGGCCATGCGGGCTTTATGAGTGTCGGTGCCTACACGGGCATCGTCACCGCGGTAGCCCTCGAGAGCGCCGTTCCCTCCGATCCGGTGCGCCTTATCATCAGCATCGTGGTCGGCGCTATCGCCGCTGCCGTCTTGGGCTTCTTGATCGGTATCCCGGTCCTGCGCCTGAGCGGCGACTATCTGGCCATCGTGACCCTGGCTTTTGGCGAGATCATCAAAGAGATCGTCACTTGCCTCATTGTGGGCGTCGACTCCCGTGGCCTGCACGTGATCTTTAACATCACGGGCAACTCTACGATCGACGACCTGCACCTGCTCGAGGACGGCACCGCCATCATCAAGGGCGCCCAGGGCGCCTCGGGCGTGTCGACGTACTCGACCTTCCTCGCCGGTGCCATCCTGGTCATGGTCGCACTCGTGATCGTGCTCAACCTGGTTCGCAGCCGTACCGGCCGTGCCATTATGGCCGTGCGCGATAACAAGATTGCAGCCGAGTCCGTAGGCATCTCCGTCACCGAGTACCGCATGATCGCCTTCGTGGTTTCCGCTGCCCTCGCCGGTGCTGCCGGAGCCCTCTTCGGCGGTAACTTCTCGCAGCTCTCCGCCACCAAGTTCGACTTCAACACGTCGATCCTCATTCTGGTGTTCGTGGTCCTGGGCGGCCTGGGCAACATGCGCGGTTCCGTCATCGCGGCGGCGTTGCTCACGGTGCTTCCCGAGCTGCTCCGTCAGTTCTCGGACTACCGCATGCTCATCTACGCCATCGTGTTGATCCTGGTCATGATCTTTACCAACAACCCGCAGCTCAAGGCGTTCTTCGGTCGCGTCAAGGACCGCTTTGCTTCCAAGAAGGAGGTGGCAGCCGATGCCCAGTAAGTTTGAGTTCAACAAGGGCAAGATGGTCCCGTATCCTTCTGGCGCCATCGTTCCCGACCGCGACCTGGGCGAGCGCCCGGCACTCGAGTGCATCCACCTGGGCATTGAGTTTGGCGGCCTTAAGGCAGTCGACGACTTTAGCCTGACTATCGGCAAGACCGAGATCGCTGGTCTGATCGGCCCCAACGGTGCCGGTAAGACCACGGTCTTCAACCTGCTCACCAAGGTGTATCAGCCCACGCACGGCACCATCCTGCTCGACGGCGAGGACACCTCGGGCAAGTCGGTCTACCAGGTCAACCGCATGGGCATCGCCCGTACCTTCCAAAACATCCGCCTGTTCAACACCATGACGGTGGAGGATAACGTTAAGGTCGGCCTGCACAACGAGGAGCGTTACTCCGGCTTTGAGGGCGTGCTGCGCCTGCCGACGTATTGGAAGCACGAGAAGGCCGCCCACGAGCGCGCCATGGAGCTACTGTCCATTTTTGACATGGAGCACCTGGCAAACGAGCAGGCCGGATCGCTGCCTTACGGCGCTCAGCGTCGTCTGGAAATCGTCCGCGCGCTTGCCACCAACCCCAAGCTGCTGCTGCTCGACGAGCCTGCCGCCGGCATGAACCCGTCCGAGACCGCGGAGCTCATGGAGAACATCGTTAAGATTCGCGACACCTTCGGCATCGCCATCATGCTTATCGAGCACGACATGTCGCTCGTCATGAATATATGCGAGGGTATCTGCGTGCTTAACTTTGGCAAGGTCATCGCCAAGGGCACGGCCGAGGAGATCCAGAACAACGACGCCGTTATCGAGGCGTATCTGGGCAAGCAGGATAAGGGGGAGAACTAAATGGCAGAGCCGATGCTTTCCGTCTACAACATCAACGTCTGGTACGGCGCTATCCACGCCATCAAGGACATCTCCTTTAACGTCAACGAGGGCGAGATCGTGGCCCTGATCGGTGCGAACGGTGCCGGCAAGTCCACAACGCTCAAGACTGTCTCGGGCCTGCTGCGCTCCAAGACCGGCTCCATCAAGTTTATGGGCGAGGACATTACCCATACGCCTGCCGACAAGCTGGTGGGCAAGGGCCTGGCTCAGGTCCCCGAGGGCCGTCGTGCCTTTTTGCAGATGACGGTCGAGGAGAACTTGGAGATGGGCGCCTACACGCAGCCCAAGTCCACGGTGGCTCCGGGCCTGGAGCGCGTCTACGAGCAGTTCCCGCGCCTGAAGGAACGTCGTCGCCAGGTCGCCGGCACCCTTTCAGGCGGCGAGCAGCAGATGCTCGTTATGGGGCGCGCCCTTATGAGTAACCCCAAACTGCTCATGCTCGACGAGCCTTCCATGGGTCTGGCACCGATTCTGATCGAACAGATCTTCCAGATTGTCGAGGACTTGCACAAGGCCGGTACCACGGTGCTTCTGGTCGAGCAAAACGCGCAGATGGCGCTTTCCATCGCCACACGCGGTTACGTGCTCGAGACCGGCAAGATCACCATGACCGGCACTGGTCAAGAGCTGCTGCACGACGACAACGTCCGCAAAGCCTACCTCGGAGGCTAACCCGCCTAACAAAAGGGGCGCTGACTATCTCAGTCAGCGCCCCTTTTTAAGTTGCGGTGAAATAGGGACTGAATACGGGCTCCAGAGGCCAAAAGAGTCCCTATTCCACCGCAACTTCATGGGGGTGTGTGACAATGCCCGTCGGAAAACATCTGCTGTCTTTGGGGGTCTATCTATGCTGTACGAGTTTTGTGCCGAGAACTTTGAGCGGGTGCCGGCGGCTATCGATGCCGGTGCAAGGCGTATCGAGCTGTGCGACAACCTTGCCGTTGGTGGCACCACGCCTTCGGCCGGCGTTATCAGCGCTACGACCAACTATGCACACGAGCACGATGCGCGGGTGATGTGCATGATTCGCCCGCGTGGCGGCGACTTTCACTACAACCAGGACGAGTTGCGTATGATGGAGATGGACCTGGGCCTTGCCGTGAGCGCCGGCGTTGACGGCTTAGTCTTTGGCTGCTGCAAGCCCCGCGCTGGCGGATGGGCACTCGACGAGCTTACGTTGGGCGCCCTCGTGATGGCTGCGGGCTGCGCGACCGAGGAATGTAAGCGTGAGCCCATCGACATCACCTTCCACATGGCATTTGACCAGCTCTCGCCCGAGGCTCAGCTCGATGCGATTGATACACTTGCCGACTGCGGCGTTACGCGCATCCTCACGCATGGCGGCGCTGCCGGTACGTCGATCGAGGATAATTTCGATCACCTGGCTCGTTTAATCGAGTATGCGGGTGATCGTTTGACCATCCTTCCCGGCGGCGGCATCACTACGGCAAATCGCGACGCGGTCGCGGCGGCGCTAGACGTCTCCGAGCTCCATGGCACCAAGATCGTGCCGCTGGAGGTATAACCCGTGGCGCTGGTATTCGATGTTCAGCAGGCGAGCGGCAAGCCCGACGACAACCGTCGCCCCGGTACCGCGTGTCCCTTTTGCAACACGGAGGGGCTCACCAACATCATCCAGCGCGACGGTGACTGCATCTGGCTCGAGAATAAGTTCAAGACCCTGCGCGCCACCCGTCAAACCGTGCTGATCGAGTCGGCCGATCACGATGCCGACCTGGTGACCTATAAGCCGGATGAACTCCACCATGTGATGAGGTTTGCTCTGGATTGCTGGCAGCAGATGATCGATTCGCAGCAGTATCGAAGCGTGCTCATGTACAAGAACAAGGGTCCGCTTTCGGGCGGCAGCCTCGTCCATCCACACATGCAGATTGTGGGCTTGGAACAGGAGGACGGCTATGCGGCGCTGACCTCAGCCAACTTTGAAGGCATCGATGTTTGGCAGAGGGGAAGGGTTGCGGTCAACATCTCAACCGAACCGATTATGGGGTTCTTTGAGGTCAATGTTTCAGCCCCGCAGGGAATCGCCGCCAGCGATGGCGCGCGAGACCAAGCCGAGACGGACCTCTTCGCCGATGCGATTCAGGTAGCTCTGCGCTATATCCTGAACGAGCACCATGGTGGTCGCGCAGAGTCGTACAACTTGTTCTTCTACCACATGGACGGCCGGACCATTGCCAAGGCGCTTCCGCGCTGGGTGGTTTCACCCTACTTTGTCGGGTATCGGCTGGCTCAGGTCAATGCTGAGACCACGCTCGATGTCGATGCGGAGCGATTCCGCGCACATCTGGAGGCGCTCACATCGTAAAGTGAGCGCCCGCACACTGCGGACGGTTTAGCGCGCCATTGCATCGCGGCCGGCCTCGACCCGCTTGCGCTGGGCGGCGCGCTCCTCGCCGGTCAGACGCTCAAAGAAGTGTCCGATAAGCGAGGCGAGCACCTGCTGAAACAACGTTCCACACATGACGGGAAACACAACTTCGCCCGGAAAGTATTGCGTGGCGATGACGGCGCCCGAAGAGATATTGCGCATGCCGCAGGTAAAGCACATGGTGGTCGTTTCGCTATATGGCAGATGCAGCGCGCGGGCGACCAGAATGCCGACGACAAAGCCGCTGATGGCGAAGACCAAAATAAAGAGGGCGACTTCCAAGCGCACCGCGTTCATGTGCAGCACGTACTCGCTCATGGCGGTGGAGTTGGAGGCGATAACGCCCATCATCATGAACTTGCAGGCGGGCGAGAGCGCGGGGGAGAGTTTTTCGTGCCCCCATCCGCGCGTGAGCTCGTTGATCACGATGCCGAGCACGGCGGGGATGGCGATCATAAAGGCCATGTTCTGCATCATGCTCGGCACGTCGATCGAGACGGTGGCGCCCAGCAGGAGCTTGAGCGTAAGCGGAATCGTCACAGGGGAGATGACCGAGGACGTCAGGATGATGGTGAGCGCGAGCGGGCCGTTGCCGCCGAACATGCTGATCCACATAAAAGCGGTGACTGCCACGGGCACACTGTATTCGAGCACGATGCCGCAGACAAGGTTGGGGTTGGAACCAAAGAACAACGATCCCATGGCGTAGGCCGCGATGGGAATAAGCGCCGCCGAGACCAACAACGCCAGAATCAGGTGCAGCGGACGGTGGAACACCTCGGCTACCTGGTGAAAGGTGTTGCTGAGCGCACCTTGGAACGTCATAAAGGCAAACAAGGTGGGAACGATGGGCTTGAGAACGCCGATCTGTTGAGGAAAGAGCACGCCGAGCGCCACACAAATCGGAACGATGATTTGCATGTGCCCCGCGAGAAACTTGCCCAGTCCAACCCATTGCTTCATATGCTCTTGTGACTCCCTTTGCTCGTGAATCCGTTTTGACTGGATATGCTAGACGCTCACATGTGTCCGTGCGTCAGAAACGCTCGATTATTTCGAGGCTATTACCGGCATCGTTTACCGAAACCGCGGCATGCTGCGGCGATTTGCGTCCGCGCCGCACGGTATAATAAATCCGTTCAACAGATCTGCCTGCCGAAGCGGGCATACACAGAGGACTCATCGCTATGAACCGTGAGAGGTATCGCGGCGACCTGCCCCTATCGGGGGTGGGTGCCTATGTCATCGCTTAAGACGACGCATCGCTGGGCGGTCGCTCAGCAAAACCCCGAGCTCGAAAAGGAGCTTTCGGCTGGTCTGGGCATTCCCGGGCTGGTGGCGCGCATTATGGTCGCGCACGGCATTGGCTCAATCAAAGAGGGCCAATTGTTTTTGACGCCTTCGCTCGATCGCGACTGGGCCGACCCACTCATTATCCCGGGCATGTCGGTCGTTGCCGACCGCGTCGAGCGTGCTATTCGCAACCACGAGCACATTGCAGTCTTTGGCGATTTTGACGTTGACGGTATTACGTCGACCTGCCTGTTGACCGAGGCGCTGCGCACGTTTGGCGCCGATGTCACGCCGTTTATTCCGCATCGCTTTGATGAGGGCTACGGTCTTTCGCGCGCGGCGCTCGACCGCGTTAACGAGCTCGCTCGCCCCCAGCTGATCGTGACCGTCGATAACGGCATTGCCGCCAAGGAAGAGGTTTCCTATCTGAAGAGCCTGGGGATCGATTTGGTGGTCACGGACCATCACGAGCCCTCCGATCAGGTGCCGCAGGGCGTACCCCTGACCGACCCTAAGCTCGATGACGATGGTCCTTCGCGTGAGCTTGCCGGTGCCGGCGTGGCACTCAAGTTGGTGCAAGTCCTGGGCGAACGTCTGGGCAAGCCGTCGTATTGGCGTTCGCTAATCGAGGTCGCGGCGCTGGGCACCGTGTCCGACATGATGCCGCTCACGCCCGAGAATCGCGCGCTGGTTGCCGAGGGCATCCAGCAGATGCGCGTAACCGCTCGCCCGGGCTATATCGCGCTTGCCGCGCTCGCCAAGGCGGACCTTTCGAGCATTACGGCGGATGGCCTGTCATTCTCGCTCATTCCCCGCTTAAACGCTGCCGGTCGCATGGCTGATCCCAAGCTGGCGCTCGACCTGCTGCTTGCCCGCGATCCCATCGAAGCAAGCGCACTGGCGGCTGAGCTCGAGGAAATCAACCGCCAGCGCCGTGAGATCGAGGCGGAGCTCACGCGCGATGCCATGGCAAAGGTCGAGGAGACCTATGACGGCGGACGCGCGATCGTCGTGGGCGGCGAAGGTTGGCACGAGGGCGTCAAGGGCATCGTGGCAAGCCGTCTGACCAACCGCTACCACGTGCCGGCGCTGCTGTTCTCGATCGAGGACGGTATCGCGCGCGGCTCTGGTCGCTCGGTGGGCAAAGTTAACCTGTTTGACGCCATCGAACGCTGTTCCGACCTGATGATTCGTCGCGGCGGACATGCCGGTGCGGTGGGTGTGACCATCGAGGCATCCAAGCTCGATGAGTTCCGCCGTCGCCTTTCCGTCGTGTTGTCCGAGCTTCCCGCCGAGGACTTTGAGGACACCGACGAGGTTGCCGCCACGGTCGACCTTTCCGAATTGAATATCGAGACCATCGAGCAGATTTCCCGCCTTGAGCCGTTTGGCCAGGGTAATAAGGTGCCGCTGCTGGCTGCCGAGGGCGTGACGATGTGTGATCGCGCCGTGGTGGGTAAGACCGGCGAGCACATGCGCTTTGTGGCGACCGATGGCGCCGCGAGTGTGCCGGCTATTATGTTCCGCGTGCCGCAAATCGATAAGCTCATCAACTGCGATAGCGCTGTCGACTTGGTGTTCGAGGCCGTTGCCGAGCATTGGCAGGGTCGTGTGAAGCCCAAGCTCATGGTCAAGGATGTTCTGGTCCGCGATACCACGCTGCCCAGCGTCGACGATCCGGCATGCGAGCTTCGTCGTGGCGTGCAGCCGGCGGATTCCGGCCTGCGCTTGGAGTCGCGCAAGCGCGAGACGCTCGCCCAGCTTTCCTATACCGAGCTCACGCGCTCGCTTATCCATAGCTTTATCGGCTCGAACCAGCCACATCGCGCGCAGGTCGAGGCGCTCGATGCCCTGGCCGATCACCAAAGTGTTCTGGCCGTTATGGGAACGGGGCGCGGCAAGTCGCTCATCTTCCATGTGCATGCCGCGCGTGAGGCGGTGCTTCGCGGACGTTCGAGCATCTTTGTCTATCCGCTGCGTGCGCTCGTTGCCGACCAGGCCTATCACCTCTCGTCGACGATGGCAGCGCTCGGTATTGGTGTTGGCGTGCTGACCGGCGAGACCGTGGAGGCCGCACGCGATGATGTGTTCGCCGGCCTAGCTTCGGGCCGCACCGGTATCGTGCTCACGACGCCCGAGTTCCTATCTATCCACCGTGACCGCTTCGCACGTTCGGGCCGCATCGGCTTTGTCGTTATCGACGAGGCGCACCACGCCGGCCTTGCCAAGGGCGGCGACCGCAGCGCCTATCTCGACATGCCCGATATCCTCAAAGCCCTGGGCGACCCGGTCGTTATGGCTGCGACGGCCACCGCGACGGCTCCGGTCGTGGCCGAGCTTGCCCGCATGCTGCCGATCACTCGCACGGTGGTCGACGAGACGGTGCGCGAGAACCTGCGGCTCGAGGACGACCGTGATCTTGCAAGTCGCGAGAACCGTTTGGTGTCGATTGTGGCGACGGGGGAAAAGACCGTCATCTACGTCAATTCGCGCGACCAGTCCGTGGCGCTCGCCAAGACGTTGCGCAAGCGTGTGCCCGATTGCGCAACCCATATCGCGTTCTATAACGCGGGGCTTGCGCGTTCCGATCGCCGTCGCGTGGAGGAAGCATTCCGAGACGGAAGCCTCTGCTGCATCGTCTCGACATCTGCCTTTGGCGAGGGCGTCAACCTTCCCGATATTCGCCATGTCGTGCTCTATCACATGCCGTTTGGCGGCATTGAGTTTAACCAGATGAGCGGCCGTGCCGGTCGCGATGGCCAGCCCGCCGTGATCCATCTGCTCTATTCGTCGCGCGACGCCCGCATTAACGAGCGCCTACTCGACTGCTATGCGCCCGAGCGCGACGAGCTCGTCACGCTCTATCGCGCGCTGCAGACCATGTGGCGCTCCAACCGCGGCAAAACCGGGGACGATTCCTTTAGCGCGAGCGATATCGACATCGCACAGATGTGCCTTGCCATCGATGCTCGCACGCCGGTCGACGAGCGTTCGGTGGAAAGCGGCCTGGGAATCTTCGAAGAGCTTGGTTTTTGTCGAGTTTCGGGGTTTGACGACACCCGTCGCATCGCGATGGCCAAAAACCCCGGCCGCGTGCAATTGAGTAGGTCAATTCGCTATTTGGAGGGCTTGCGCTCGCGCATGGAGTTTTCGGCTTTCCGGAGCTGGGCGCTCGATTCGTGCGCTTCTGATATGCTAGCCAAAGTTAACCGCCCGATCGTACCGCGGGCCTAGGGGAAGGGGACCTCGATGGATGCCGCAGCCCGTACCGCCCATGATTCCACCCTCCAGCCGTTTTCGGAGATGGAGCACTATAAGCATGCCGATGAGCTGCCGCCCGAGATTGTGGCGGACAGCTACGACAAGCTGGAGCGCCTGTGCCTCAAATATATGAATGAGGACGACTTCTCCAAGGTGGAGCAGGCCTACTGCTTTGCCGCCGAGAAGCACTGCAACCAAAAGCGCCGCTCGGGCGAGATGTACATTAACCATCCCGTCGAGGTTGCCATCATTTTGGCCGATCTCAAGATGGACTGCGATGTGGTGTGCGCCGCGCTGCTGCACGATACCGTTGAGGATACAGAGACCTCGCTTGCCGATGTTTCCGGCCTGTTTGGCGATACGGTGGCCGAGCTCGTCGATGGCGTGACCAAGCTCACCAACATCGAAGTCGACAGCATGGACGAGAAGCAGGCCCTCACGCTGCGCAAGATGTTCCTCGCCATGTCCAAGGACATCCGCGTCATCATCGTTAAACTTGCCGACCGTCTGCACAACATGCGAACGCTGGCAGCCCTGCGCGAGGATCGTCGCCTGTTTAAGGCTCGCGAGACCATGGACGTGTATGCGCCCCTGGCCGACCGTCTGGGCATGAGCTCCATTAAATGGGAGCTCGAGGACCTGTCCTTCTTCTACCTTGAACCCGACGCCTACCAGCGCATCGCGCGCATGGTGGCGGAGTCGCGCGAGGTCCGTGAGCGCTATCTGGCCGAGACCATCAAGACACTCACCGACGAACTCAACCGCATTGGCCTGGAGGACTTCCAGATTAACGGCCGTTCCAAGCACTATTGGTCCATCTACCAAAAGATGAAGCGCAAGGGCAAGGAATTCTCCGAGATCTACGACCTGGTGGCACTGCGTGTCATCACGCATTCGGTGCGCGATTGCTACTCCACGCTCGGCGCGGTGCATACGCTGTGGCACCCCATGCCCGGTCGCTTTAAAGACTATATCGCCATGCCCAAGGTCAATAACTACCAGTCGCTCCACACGACGGTCATCGGCCCCACGGCCCGTCCGCTCGAGATTCAGATTCGAACCTACGAGATGCATGAGCAGGCCGAGTACGGCATTGCCGCCCACTGGCTTTACAAGAAGTCGGGCGGATCGTCTGCTTCCAAGACCAATGACGCTCAACGTTTGGACGACCAGATCAACTGGCTCAAGCATTCGCTCGATTGGGCTGCGTCTGATGAGATCACCGACGCCAAGGAATACCTGCATTCGCTGAAGGTCGACCTCTTCGATCAGGAGATCTTCGTCTTTACGCCCAAGGGCGAGGTCATGGCGCTTCGTGCCGGCTCCACGCCGCTCGACTTTGCCTATGCCGTTCACACCGAGGTGGGAAACCATTGCGTCGGCGCCAAAATCAACGGTGCGGTGGCTCCGCTCACGCACGAGATTAAGACGGGTGACCGTGTCGAGATCCTGACTAACAAGAGTTCCAAGCCGTCGCGTGATTGGCTCAAGATCGTTAAGACGCCTTCCGCCAAGTCAAAGATCCGCCGCTATTTTGCCGCTGCGACCAAGGATGACGACGCTGCTGCCGGCCGCGATATGCTGGCCAAGGACCTGCGGAAGCGTGGCTATGGCATTTCTACGCCGCGTTCGACGCGTGCGCTCAACGCCGTAGCGGAGCAGTTTAACTTCAAGCAGCTCGAGGACCTGTTTGCCGCCGTCGGCGCCGGCAAGGTTGCCCCGCGCGCTGTGGGCAATAAGGTCGAGCAAATCTTGGACCCCAAGCCCGAGGAACAGCTCACCAAGGCCGAGGCTATCGCCGAGGTCGTGAAACAGCCTGCTCGCGGCTCCAACCGCAAGCCGCAAAAGCGCGGCAAGAGCGCAAGTAACGGCATTATCGTCAAGGGCGAGAGCAACAGCGGCCTGCTGGTCCGTCTGGCTCATTGCTGCAACCCCGTGACGGGCGACGACATCGTCGGCTTCATCACGCGCGGTCGTGGCGTTTCGGTACATCGCGCCAACTGCCCCAACGTCAAGGGTCTTATGGAACATCCCGAGCGCATGATCGATGTGGAGTGGGACGGCGCTGCCGACACCCTCTTCCAGGTCGAGATCGTGGTCGAGTGCTTGGACCGTATGGGCCTGCTCAAGGATGTCACCATTGCCATTGGCGATGCGGGCGGCAATATCCTTTCTGCCGCCACGTCGACCAACCGCGAGGGTATTGCAACCCTGCGCTTTATGGTCGAGATCTCGGACGCGAGTGGTCTGGATCCGCTGCTGGCTTCCATCAGCAGTGTCGATTCGGTCTACGACGCTCGCCGTCTTATGCCCGGCGAAGGCGGAGCTCAGCTCAAGCGCCGTGTGTAGGTGCGAGAGCCTCTCAGCATCATAGATATTGGTTACGTTCGAGGCATCGTTTGGTGCCTCGAACGTATTTTAGAAGGAGGGTATGCGCATGGGCGATATGACTTTGGACCTGACACCCCGAGGTGCAGCTTCGATTGAGGCACTCGTCAACGGCCCGATTCAGACCAACAGTTACGTCGTGATTTCGAATGACGAGTGCTTAATCGTCGATCCGGCGTGGGAGGGCGAGCGTCTTGTGGAGCATATCCGCACCGCGCATCCCGAGGTTCGCGTACTCGGCTCTGTCTGCACGCACGGTCATGCCGACCATGTTGGCGGGGTCGCCGGGGTTCGAGCTGTCGTTGGCGACAGCGCGCTATATGAGTTGTGCGCTAAGGACGTGACGGTGCCTCGCGCAAATATCGAGGAGCAGCGCGCCATGTGGGGTATTGAGACGCCCGATCCGGGCGAGCCGACGCGGCTGCTTGCCGAGGGCGATACGATTGAATTGGGCGATATCTGCCTGCAGGTGATCGAGACGCCGGGGCATACGCCGGGCGGCATCGTCCTGTTCGCCGCGACCGAGCAGGGGAACATCGCCTTTGTGGGCGACACGCTTTTCCCGGGCAGCCACGGTCGTACCGATCTTTCCGGCGGTGACGAGGCGGCGATTATGCGCTCGCTCTCCAAACTTGCCAAGACGCTTCCGCCCGATACCGTTTGCTTGACGGGCCATGGCGATTCGACCACGATGGCGCGCGAACTTATGCAGAATCCGTTTATGCAGATGTAGGCTCGAAGCCGTCTTTCGAACCACGAAGACCGCTCAATCGTCAAGCTATTTTCCCCAGTGGGTCGATTCTGTGGGGCAAACGGTCAAAAATTGTCCAATCGGATGGTATTCGTGAACAAACGAACGTTTATGCTCGGGTATGTCGTGGTAAAATCTCAGGCGTTATCGGAGCAACCTTACAGGAGGTTTCTTTTATGCTCGTCAACGCAGCAGACATGCTCAAGAAGGCCGAGGCCGGCAAGTACGCTCTCGGTGCCTTCAACACCAACAACCTCGAGTGGACCCTGGCTATTCTCCAGGCCGCCGAGGAGGCCAAGTCTCCGCTGATCCTTCAGTGCACCGCTGGTGCCGCTAAGTGGATGGGCGGTTTCAAGGTCTGCGCCGACATGGTCAAGGCTGCCGTCGAGGCCACGGGCGTTACCGTCCCCGTCGCCCTTCACCTCGATCACGGTTCTTACGAGGACTGCTTCAAGTGCATCGAGGCCGGCTTCACGTCCATCATGTATGACGGCTCTCACGAGGAGACCTTCCAGCTTAACCTCGACCGCACCAAGGAGCTCGTTGAGCTTGCCCACTCCAAGGGCATGTCCATCGAGGCCGAGGTCGGCGGCATCGGCGGCACCGAGGACGGCGTGACCTCCAACGGCGAGCTCGCTGACCCCGCTGAGTGCAAGCAGATTGCTGACCTGGGCGTCGACTTCCTCGCCTGCGGTATCGGCAACATCCACGGCGTGTATCCCGCCGACTGGGCTGGCCTTTCCTTCGAGCGTCTGGGCGAGATCAAGGCTCAGACCGGCGACCTGCCCCTCGTTCTGCACGGTGGTACCGGCATCCCCGAGGATCAGATCAAGAAGGCCATCTCCCTGGGTATCTCCAAGATCAACGTCAACACCGATCTGCAGCTCGTCTTCGCCAAGGGCGTTCGCGAGTATATCGAGGCTGGCAAGGATCAGCAGGGCAAGGGCTTTGACCCCCGCAAGCTCCTCAAGCCTGGTCGCGACAACATCGTTGCCCGCACCAAGGAGCTCATGGAGGAGTTTGGCTCCGTCAACAAGGCGTAAGCGTCGCTAAACTTCCCACCGGAAGCCCCGTCTCCCTACACTGTTTCCTTTGCGCTCACCTGGCTTCGCCAGAAGTCGCGCAATGGGAAAAGCTTCGGGTGAACGGGGCCTCCTTCGTTAACTCGCCACAGGGTTACTGGGCTGAATTCATTTATTATAGGTACCGTTTATCGGTGTTGAGGGTTCCTTTATTGGGGCTTTCTTTTTATCTCGCTACAATGGACTTCAAGAGTTCTAATGACTTGGAGTTTGGTATGGCTGTTATTAATGTGCTGCCTTCGGATGGGAAGGTTATTGACGAGGGTCCTGTTGGTTGCTCTGTTGATGTTTGCTGTAATGACTTTCGTCATCTCGATATTGGACTGCCGCCCGAGATTCTTCGACTCAAGGATGCCGGATATTTGACGCAGGCTGTTGCGGCTTGTGATCGCCTTTTGGGGCAGAATCCTGAGCCTTCGCTGGCGGCTTGCGTTCGTGCCGAGCGGTATCGCATGCTTGAGACGCCGCTTCATTTTTCGGTGTCGCGCGATCGAGCTATTGCGATGATTCGCGAGGAGTGGCCTGAGTTTACCGAGGAGCAGTTTGACGATCTGATTGATCGTAAGCGTATTGACTGGCGCTTTATCGATGGCGAGCTGTTCGTTCTCGACAACTTCCTCGATTCGCTTCGCGTATATCCCAAAGAGGTCCCCGGCATGCGTCCCGATTCTACGGACGGAATAGCACTGCGCAACGAGATGCTCAAGGAGATGGAGTCGCAAAACGGATTGACTCGCGTTATTACGCTTCAGGCGTCCTTGTCTGTCCCCGGCGCTCTAGAGGGGGAGACCGTTTGCGCTTGGCTTCCCGTCGCGGCTGCCTGCCGTCAGCAGTCTCGGGTCGAGATTCTCGATATGACGCCGGAGGGTGCTGTTGCTCCCGCGAACGCTTCGGCGCGTACCGCCTCGTGGTCTTCTTCGAGTGATCGCTCATTCTCGGTGACCTATCGCTATCAAATCAATGCCGCTTATCGCGATATTTATGGGGGTGCGCTTCCGTCGCATCCGTGTATGGACGCGCCGTTGCCCGAAGATATTTCCGAGGACCGTCCGCACATTGCATTCACGCCGTATCTGCAGCAGCTGACGGCCGGTGTTGTTGACGGACTCGAGGATCCGCTCGATCGCGCTCGTGCTATCTATGATTATCTGACGCAGCATATCGACTATCGCTATCAGCCGCCGTACCTGCTTTTGGGATCTATTGCCGATGACTGCGCGCATTCGCTCCGCGGCGATTGCGGCGTTATGGCGCTCACGTTTATCACCATGTGCCGTATCGCGGGCGTGCCTGCCCGTTGGCAGAGCGGCCTGTACGTTGCGCCCGATTCGGTGGGGTCGCACGACTGGGCAGAGTTCTATACGCCGCAGACCGGTTGGCTCAACGCCGACGTGTCATTTGGATCTTCTGCTCGCAGGATGGGGGAGGAGTGGCGCCGCCGTCACTACTTTGGCAATCTCGACCCGTGGCGTATGGTGGCCAACAATCGATTCCAGGCAGAGTTTGAGCCCTCTTTCGACGGCATGCGCGAGGACCCTTACGATAACCAGATGGGTGAGGCCTCGGTTGACGGACGTGGATGTCGTAAGCGGGAGATGTTACGCAAGGTTGAGCTTATCGAAATGCTCGAAGTTCCATTTTCGGACTAATCGGTAGAAAGCTGTGATAAACTAACTCACGCATTACGTGCCCGAGTGGCGGAATTGGCAGACGCAGTGGACTCAAAATCCACCGTTGGCAACAACGTGCGAGTTCGAGTCTCGCCTCGGGCACCATACATGCAAGTGAGCGTTCAAGGGGGGTCAAGGCCCCCTTTTTCGTGCCGAACTCGCGTGAGCGCGCGGAGCGTTAAGCAAACAGGCCTGTGGCCTGTTTGTAGCGGAGCGTGGCGAGGGCGCCATGCGCCCGAAGCCCGGGGCTTCGCGAAGCGAAGTCCCTTCGAGTCTCGCCTCGGGCACCATACATGCACCTGCGCTTCAAGGGGGTTGCGGCCCCCTTTTTCGTGTACGTAATGTGATAACGCGCTGTACGTGTTATTATTCGCAAGGCGTTGTTTCCGCAATGCCCTAAAGAGGAACCCGAGGGTTCCCACCTTTTGGCGCCAATGAGCAGCTGACTGGTCATACAAATTAGATTCTCTTCCTCAAATCGAGGATGTCTATGTGTACGACCTGGTTGCTGAGAAGCGCCGGGTTATTTTTTTATGAATGGAGGTAGGGAAAATAGCTAAGTCTGATGACACCCGCATCAACGACGAGATTACTGCGTCTTCGTGCCGTTTGATTGGCGTCGATGGCTCTCAGCTCGGCCTGTTCGCCATCCGCGATGCCCAGCGCGTCGCCGACGATCAGGGTCTCGACCTGGTCGAGATCGCTCCCAACGCGGAGCCGCCGGTCTGCAAGGTCATGGACTACGGTAAGTTCAAGTACCAGCAGGCCATGAAGGCCAAGGCTGCTCGTAAGAACCAGTCCAAGGTCGAGGTCAAGGAAATGAAGTTCCGACCCAAGATCGACGTTGGCGACTACGAGACCAAGAAGGGCCACGTTCTGCGTTTCCTCAAGAAGGGCGCGCGCGTTAAGATCACCATCATGTTCCGCGGCCGTGAGATGGCTCACCCGGAGCAGGGCCTTAACGTTCTCGAGCGTCTCGCCGAGGATCTCAAGCCTTACGCTACGGTCGAGTCCAAGCCTAAGATGGAAGGCCGTAACATGCTTATGCTGCTCGCCCCGATTAAGGGCGCCTTCGATGAGGATAAAGCGGCAAGCGATACCAAGTAACTAGTGTTCTGTAACCGATTAAGGAGTATTTCATGCCTAAGATGAAGTCCCACAGCGGCACCAAGAAGCGTTTCCGCAAGACTGGTACCGGCAAGCTTATGCGCGCCAAGGCTTTCAAGAGCCACATCCTGAGCAAGAAGTCCACCAAGCGTAAGCGTGGCTTCCGTCAGGAGACCGAGATCGCCGCTGCCGACCGCAAGGTCATCAAGTCGCGTCTCGCCTAAGTTCGCGTTCCCGTTTTTCGTTTTACCGTCTAGGAGTTGATAGAACATGGCACGTATTAAGCGCGCTGTTGCCGCCAAGAAGAAGCGCCGTACCGTTATGCACCGTGCGAAGGGTTACTACGGTGCCGCTTCGCGTACTTACAAGCATGCTAAAGAGCAGGTCCAGCACTCCCTGCAGTATCAGTATCGTGATCGCCGCAACAAGAAGCGCGAGATTCGTTCTCTCTGGATCACTCGTATCAACGCTGCTGCTCGCCTGAACGACATCTCTTACTCTCAGTTCATGCACGGCCTGAAGGTTGCCGGCATCGAGCTCGACCGCAAGGTCCTGGCTCAGATGGCTTACGAGGACATCGAGTCCTTCAACGAGCTGGCTACCATCGCCAAGAAGGCTCTCGAGGCCTAATAGATTCTCTTGAATCGCTAGGGGAGTGTCGCGTTGTGCGCGGCGCTCCCTCTTTTTATCTGAAGCGCGGTTTACATTGCTAAAAGCGCGGGTAGATAAACACTTACAGGTGACCGATCTCTATATATTCCTGAACCAAAGGGTCATCATCTGATACGTGCAGTATTTCTGTACCAGCCTTTCTATGACTTATATAGGAAGCGATGTATTGTGTAGGACTTGTGAAGAGTGGAATTGACGTCCCACAGGGCTTCACGGTCTGGCAATATATCTCCTTGCCGCGCGGCCCGGTCGGACCGGATCAGCCGCGGGGCGTGCACCTTGAGAACCGGATACTGCGAGGATGGACACTTACTTCAGTGTCGCATCCGGGCA
>NZ_WQPL01000033.1:0-92217 GCF_018785245.1 Collinsella aerofaciens
CCCCCATCATCGCGGTCTATGGGGTCAACGATATGGCACCGTGGGGACACATGTATGTCAATCCTGGTCTAACAGAGCCTAAAAAAATCATTCCTGCCGTTCACCGAACCGCTCATCTTTGTTGGGCGGTTCGGTTTATTCTTTTTCCTCCTTTTGTATGCTGTAGCTATCGCAAACTCGGAAGGGAGGGCTTCGATGACTCGCGTTGCCCGTGTGTTATCCGAACTCGGTCATTATCATGTTATGGTCAAAGGCTGTGCTGACCAGCTGATCTTTGAGGACGATGACGACCGCTACTATTTCCTCAATCTGATGAGTCAGCGTTTTACATCCGACCATATTCGGTTGCTTGCTTGGTGTTTGATGGACAATCATGTGCATCTGCTATTTGATGACCCCGATAACCAAATGAGTACTGCTATGCACGCCATAGATACAGCGTATGCTATGCGATTTAATTTGAAGACAGGCAGGCGTGGGCCAGTTTTTCAAGAACGTTTTAAGAGCGTTGTTATTTCTGATGATGAGCAGCTTCTCCGTTGCGTTCGTTACATTCACGACAATCCTGCGAAGGCAGGCATATCTTCTGCACCTATGTATCGTTGGAGTAGCTTCCACGAGTATTTCGGTACGCCTGAAATCTGCGATTGCAGTGATATTGTCGAACTTTTTGGTGGTTCGGAGGCGTTTTACCTTACAAGTACAGACGGCAAGCCCAATTCGTATTACTTGCCTGAAGGCAAACACGTTTCCGATATGGATGCTTTGGAAGTCGCACAGGCTCTATTGGCTCCACTTGAGCCCTACCAACTCAAGACGTTGTCGAAGCAAGAACGGAATCGTCTGTTGGCAATGCTGAAACATCGAGGCTTTACGATTGCCCAGATTTCGCGCATTACGGGAATCGGGACAAATATTATTCAGAGGGCGAAATGAGGCCTGAAATGATTATTTCATCCCCGTCCCAAAATAATCAAAAGCACCGATAGCGCCAGAATGATTTTTTAATCCCCGTCCCAGAAAAATCATTGGGAGGAGAAGCGGGATTGGCGGCCGAAGGAAAGGGCGCTGTCGCCGAATTTGTCTCGGACGGCGTCGATGGCGACGGAGAGGTCGCGGCGGTCGCTGGATTGGGCTCCGCGGTCATCGATCTCGCAGAACAGGTCGGTCTGGATGCCGCCTTGGTGGTCGAAGTCGCTCATGCCGATGCCCGCTAAGCGAACATGCATGCCTTCCTGCCAGATGTTGTCGAGCAGTTCGAGCGCAACCGCCACGAAGATGTTCTCATCGTCGGTCGGATGAGGCAGCCGGCGCTGTGCCGTACGCCCGCTGCCATACGAATACTTGAGTTTGAGCGTTACCGTGGCACCCGTCAGCCCCTGACGGCGCAGACGGCGTCCCACTGACTCTCCCAACAGCGCAATCGCCGCCTCAATATCCCCACGCTCAGTCAAATCTTTAGCAAAGGTGCGTTCATTGCTGACCGACTTGACCTCGCGCTCTTCATCGAGGCTTGTGACTTCAGAGATTTCGAGTCCCAGCGCACGCTGGCGCATGTGCTCGCCGTTGACGCCAAAAATAGAGGCCAAGGTGGATTCCGGTGCACGTGATAGCTCGCCGAGGGTGTAGATGCGCATGCGGCGCAGTCGCTCCTCGGCCGAGCGCCCGATGCCACTCATGGCAGATACCGGCAGCGCGGCCAAAAAGCGCTGCTCGGTTCCGGGGCGCACGATGGTCAGCCCAAACGGCTTATCCCGCTCGCTTGCGATTTTTGCGACCGTCTTGTTGCAGCCCACGCCAATGGAGCAGGTCACTCCCAGCCCTGCCACGCGGTCGCTTATACGCCGCGCAACCAGCAGCGGGTCTTCGGGCGCAAAGCGACCCGGTGTGATATCGATAAAGGCTTCGTCGATGGATACGCGCTCGACGCGCGGGGTCTCGTCGGCGAGAATCGCCATGACCTGCGCGCTCACCTCTCGGTAGCGATCAAAGTGCCCGTGCGTCCAAATGGCTTGCGGGCACAAGCGCCGCGCCTCGGCTGAGGGCATGGCGGAGTGCACGCCAAAGCGACGTGCCTCATACGAACACGTGGACACGACGCCACGCGAATCGGCGTCTCCGCCCACGATGAGCGGCTTTCCGCGCCATTCGGGATGATCGAGCATCTCCACGCTCGCAAAAAACGCATCAAGGTCCATCAGACCCACCGCCGGACCCGTCCAGGGAGGCGGCGTGACGCCCATGGCATCCTCATAACCGTATGTATGTTCGCGTCTTTCCATGTCATGAGTATACCGCGCAGCTCATGTGGGGTGCGTGTATGTGCTTGCAAATCCCGAATTCTTGTCTAAGATATGGATTTGCCCTCGACTACACCGAAGAAGTTGGTCTCACGGACTTCACCTGCCCGCGTCGATGGCGTATTATGTTCAACTGTTTGTTTGTAGTTGCAGCCTAAAGCTGCTTGGTTGGAGGAGTTTCCTTTGGCAGTCAAGATTCGCCTTGCTCGTCACGGCGCTAAGAAGCGTCCGTACTACCGTGTCGTCGTCGCCGATTCCCGCGCCCCGCGTGACGGTCGTATCATCGAGGAGGTTGGCCGCTACAACCCGATGACCGCCCCCAAGACCATCAACCTTGACCTCGAGAAGATCGCCGACTGGCAGTCCAAGGGCGCTCAGCTCACCGACGCCGTCGCCGCTCTGGTCAAGGCCGCCAACGAGGGCGAGAAGACCGAGACCGTCGTCAAGAAGTCCAAGAAGCAGCTCGCCAAAGAGGCCGAGGCCGCTAAGGCTGCCGCTGAGGCCGCTGAGGGCGCCGAGGAGTAAATCGTGCCTGAGGTTGACGCTGCACAGCTCGAGGGTGAGGCAATGCTCTCAGATCGCATCGCCGATCTCGTCGAATATCTCGTTGTTCAGATCGTCGACGACCCGGATTCCGTGAGCCTTGAGGTCATCGATGGTGATGACGCCTCTACGATTGAGGTTTCGGTCGCCGAGGATGACGTCGCTAAGGTCATCGGCCGTCGTGGCCGTACCATCAAGGCCATTCGCACGCTCGCCCGTGCACTGGCTGCTCGCCTCGACACTGCTGTCGAGGTAGAGGTTCTGGGCTAGGACCTTGAGGTCCCAGTACAAAAACATCGCCCGTGTGGTCAAGCCGCACGGAAGGAAGGGGGAGGTCCTCGCGCAGCCGCTGCGGGGGCTTCCTTCTGTATTAGAGCCGGGTATGCGCGTCGCCCTGACGCCGCCGGCGCTCAAGCGCGACCGCTTTTGCACGGTCGTGTCCGTCACCGATACGGGCGATGGCGATCTGGTCTCGTTTGAGGGCATTGACGACTTGACGGCCGCCGAGGGCATCACGGGATGCTACGTGCTGGCAAATCGTGACGACTTTGAGCTCGATTCGCTCGACGCTGCCTATACCGACCTGATGGGTCGCGAGGTGGTCGACGAGCGCTTCGGTTCGCTCGGCACGATCGTCGAGATCATGTCGACGCCCGCTAACGATGTTTGGGTTGTCGAGGGCGATCGGTACGGCGAGGTACTGATTCCCGTGATCGAGCAGGTCGTGCTCGATCTTCCCGACACAGGAACAATTTCCGTCCATGTTATGGACGGCCTGATCGATATGGACAAGTAGGGAGGACAACATGCTGATCGAGACCCTTTCGGTCTTTCCCGAGATGTTTGAGCCCGTCATGTCCACATCGATTTTGGGCCGCGCCCGCAAGGCCGGCCTTTTTGATTTTAAGGCGTATAACCTGCGCGACTGGACGCACGACCGCCATCGTACCGTCGATGACGAGCCGTACGGCGGCGGGCAGGGCATGCTCATGAAGGTCGAGCCTATCGCAGAGGCCATCGAGGCCATTAGCGCAGAGGGTCCCAAGCCCACGGTTGTGTTCTTCACCCCCTGTGGCGAGCCCTTTACGCAGCATGTGGCCGAGCGCCTGCTCAAAAGTGAGCGCCTGCTGTTTGTGTGCAGTCGCTACGAGGGCGTCGACGAGCGCGCGTATGCGTATGCCGATGAGCGTCTGTCGATCGGCGACTACGTGCTTACGGGCGGCGAGCTTCCCGCTATGGTCGTTGCCGATGCCGTCGTACGCCTGATTCCCGGCGCCCTGGGCGACGAGATGAGCAACGTGGACGAGTCGTTCTCGACCGCCGAGGATGGAGGCCTGCTCGAGTACGCGCAGTACACCCGTCCTGCCGAGTTCAACGGCGAGGGCGTGCCTCCGGTGCTTGTGAGCGGCGATCATGCTAAGGTCGATGCGTGGCGTCGTAAGAACGCCATCGAGCGCACCTGCCGCTGGCGTCCCGACCTGATCGAGACAGCGCGGCTCACGCCCGAGGAGCGTGCTTACGCGCAGGATTTGCTTTCTGGAAGAGGTGAATAACATAGAGGACAATAAAGGCCGCCAACGAGTTCATCTTGAACATGATTTTGGCGAGAGGTCCGTTTTCACTTTGCGGGGCGCCTTGGAATGGGTTTTGGTCATTCTAATCGCGCTCGCCGCCACCTTCCTGATCCGCACCTTTGTGGTCGAGCCCTTTGTGGTGCCCACCGGCTCTATGGAGGACACAATCGAGATTGGCGACCAGATCCTGGCACAAAAGGTGAGCCTCGAGCTCGGTCAGCCCGTCAAGCAGGGCGATATCGTGGTGTTTCACAACCCCGATGGCACCTCCGAGCATGATGTTCTTGTCAAGCGTGTTATTGCCACGGCCGGTCAGACGGTCGACCTGCAGGATGGCAAGGTGGTCGTTGACGGCCAAGCGCTCGACGAGGACTATACGACGGGCATGAGCTGGCCACTTTCGGTCCAAGCGCCCGGCGCTCAGGTAAGCTATCCCTACACCGTTCCCGACGGGTGCGTGTGGGTGATGGGCGACAACCGCGAGAACTCTGCTGACTCCCGCTACTTTGGCCCGGTCGACCGCTCCGAATTGATCGCCGTGGCGCTCGTGCGTTACTGGCCGCTCAACCGTCTGGGCGCTATCGACTAAAAACCGCTATAGTACAGTACCTAACCGTGTAATCGTTTCGACGAGGGGATATTAGAGGCATGAACGCTTCATCGCTTTCCTTCCAAGACATCATCCTGCGCCTCCAGCAGTACTGGGGCGAGCAGGGCTGCGTCATCATGCAGCCCTATGACTCCGAGGTCGGTGCCGGTACCTTCCATACCGCGACCACGCTGCGCTCGCTCGGTCCCGCCGAGTGGCGCACCTGCTATGCGCAGCCTTGCCGCCGTCCCGCCGACGGCCGCTACGGCGAGAACCCCAACCGCATGCAGCACTACTATCAGTTCCAGGTGCTCATCAAGCCCTCACCGGTCAACGCCCAGGAGCTTTACCTGGGGTCTCTTGCCGCTATCGGTCTGGACCCCAACGACCATGACGTCCGCTTTGTCGAGGACGACTGGGAGAGCCCGACGCTCGGCGCCTGGGGCCTTGGCTGGGAGGTCTGGCTCAACGGCATGGAGGTCACGCAGTTTACGTACTTCCAGCAGGTAGGCGGCATCGAGGTCGACCCCGTGCCCGTCGAGATCACCTATGGCCTAGAGCGCATTGCCATGTATGCGCAGGGCGTCAACTCGGTCTACGACTTGGTGTGGAGCTACCTGCCCGACGGCACGCCCATGACCTATGGCGACGTGTTCCTCGAGAACGAGCGCGAGTTCAGTGCCTATAACTTTGAGGTCGCAAACGTCGAGATGATGCGTCAGAAGTTTGACGACTACGAGGCCGAGTGCCATTCCTGCCTGGAGCGCAAGTTGCCGCTGCCGGCATATGACTGCGTCATGAAGTGCAGCCACGCTTTCAACCTGCTCGATGCTCGCGGCGCCCTGTCCGCGGTCGAGCGTGCCAACTACATCCTGCGCGTCCGCGCCGTCGCCAAGGCGTGCTGCGAGGCCTACATGGCCGAGGTCGCCGGAGTCAACGAGAATGCCGATCAGGAAGGCGAGGTGGCGTAAGCCATGGCAGACGCTAAGGATTTCCTGTTTGAGATCGGTACGGAAGAAATGCCCTCCGCACCGCTGAACAATGCCGTCAAGCAGCTTGGCACCATGATCGCCAAGGGTCTCGACGAGGCCGGTCTGGCCCACGGCGAGGTCCGTGTGATCTCGAGCCCGCGCCGCCTGGCTGCGCTCGTTGCCGACGTCGCCACCGCGACCGACGAGGTTCACGAGGTCAAGCGCGGCCCCGCGGCCAACATCGCCTTCGATGCCGATGGTAACGCCACCAAGGCCGCCCAGGGCTTCGCCCGCAAGTGCGGTGTGGCTGCCGAGGATCTGGTTCGTCGCGAGGACACCGACGGCCGTGAGTACGTCTTTGCCGAGAAGAACATCCCTTCCGCCCCGGCCACCCCGATCCTGACGGCCCTGTGCGAGAAGACTATCGCTGGCCTGCAGTGGCCCAACTACCGCTCTCAGCGCTGGGGTCACGAGCATGCGACCTTTGTTCGTCCGGTCCGCTGGATCTGCTGCCTTCTGGGCGAGGACGTTGTGCCCGTGTCGTTTGCCGACGTGACGAGTGGCAACACCACGCGTGGTCATCGCGTGCTTGGCCCCGGTGACCATGTGGTCGCCAGCCCCGCCGTCTACGAGCAGGTGCTCGAGGACGCCGGCGTGCTTTCTGCCGAGCGCCGTCGCGAGGCCATCCTTGCCGGTATCGCCGAGGTCGAGGCTGCCCGTCCCGGCTGCCATGTCGATACGCCCAAGAAGGTCTTTGAGGAGGTCATCAACCTCTGCGAGTGGCCGACGGTGCTCGTCGGGACCTTCGATGAGGAGTTCCTCAAGGTCCCGCACGAGATCATCTGCGAGTCCATGCTCACCAACCAGCGCTACTTCCCGATCTATGACGGCGAGGGCAAGCTCACGCGTGAGTTCGTGGTCGTCTCCAACAGCAAGCCCGAGAACGCCGAGCGCGTGATCGACGGCAACGAGCGCGTTGTGCGTGCCCGTCTGGACGATGCCAAGTTCTTCTACGAGGAGGACCTGAAGATCTCCCTCGACGAGTTCCGCGAGCGTCTGGCCAAGGTCGCCTTCCAGGAGAAGCTCGGTAGCGTGCTCGCCAAGTCCGAGCGCATCGAGCAGCTCGCGCTCGCTATTGCCCGTGAGGCACACCTGGGTGCTCACCTGGCAGCCGATGCCGCTCGCGCCGCGCACCTGTGCAAGGCCGACTTGGTATCCAACGCCGTCGTCGAGTTCACGAGCCAGCAGGGCGTGATGGGCGGTTACTACGCCACCGCGATGGGGGAGAACGATGAGGTCGCCCACGCCATTCGCGATCATTATCGTCCCCGCTTTGCCGGTGACGAGCTGCCCGAGGGCACCGCTGGCTGCATCGTGGCCTGCGCCGACAAGCTCGATACCATCGCCGGTATCTTTGCCATTGGCGAGCCCCCGACCGGCTCCTCCGATCCCTACGCGCTGCGTCGTGCCGCTATCGGCATCATCAACATCCTGCGCGACCGTCTGCCGATCGATCCCACGTCGCTTATCGACTTTGCCCTTGAGCTCTATAGCGAGCAGGGTATCGAGTTCGACGCCGCCGAGGTCGCTCAGCAGGTTCGCGACTTCTTCCACGGCCGTCTGGTGAGCATGGCCCGCGACGAAAAGATCCCGGCCGATACCGTTGCCGCCGTCTCCGCGGTGCACATCATCGCCCCGTCCGTCTTCTTCGCCCGCTGCGCCGCCCTCGACGAGGCCCGCAAGAACGACGCTGAGACGTTCGATAACCTGGCGACCGCCTATGCCCGCGCCGCGCACATCTCCAAGCCCGAGCTGGGCGCGGAGTACGACCGCGCCCTGATGGGCGAGGTCGAGCTCGCGCTTGCCGATGCCTCCGAGGCTGCTCAGACCGCTGTCGACGCCGCCCTTGCTGCCGAGGATTACCCGGCCGCATTTG
The DNA here is from genome assembly GCF_018785245.1 of Collinsella aerofaciens. Classification (GTDB taxonomy): domain Bacteria; phylum Actinomycetota; class Coriobacteriia; order Coriobacteriales; family Coriobacteriaceae; genus Collinsella; species Collinsella aerofaciens_AD. The sequence continues at coordinate 7,914 of NZ_WQPL01000033.1, forward strand.
CCGCCCTTGCCGCCCTGCGCGCCCCCATCGACCGCTTCTTCGACGAGGTCATGGTCATGGACAAGGACGAGCAGCTCCGCGATAATCGCCTTAAGCTGCTCAACCGCTTCGAGGCCGTTTTCTCCGGCATTGCCAACATCGGTGAGCTTGCCCGCAAAAAGTAAGCCAGCCTGCGCGTAAGCGCAAAAGGAGCCCCGCATGGATTGCCCGGTCACCGCTCGTCCCACCGTTATCGTTATCTCCGACTCGCTCGGTGATACCGCTTGTGAGGTGGTGCTTGCGGCGTCCGGGCAATTTGATGAAGGGGCTTTTCGCGTTTTACGTCTGCCCAAGGTGACTTCCGTGGAGCAGGTCAAGTCATTTGTGGGGCCGCGCGTCGATGCCGACCATCGCGATATTGCCGTGTTTCACACCATTGTCGATCCGGCGCTTCGCGCCCGTGTGCTCGATTACCTGGGTATGCTGCATATCCGTTCGGTCGACCTGATCGGCCCGACGCTCGCCGTGCTGTCGTCGCTCATCGGTGTGTCGCCAAAGGGCGTCGCGGGCGTGATTCACAAGACTGATGACCGCTATTTCCATCGTATCGAGGCCATGGAGTATTTCGTTGAGCACGATGACGGGCGCGGCTGCGACGATCTGTCGGGTGCCGATATCGTGCTGCTGGGCGTATCGCGTACGTCCAAGACGCCGCTGTCGATGTATTTGGCCTATCAGGGCTACAAGGTCGCCAATGTCCCACTGGCGCATGGCATGGAGCCGCCCAAGTCGATTTACGAGGTCGACCCGATGCGCCTGTTCGGCCTGATTTCGACCGTCGATGTGATTTCCGAAATTCGCGATAGCCGCTTGGGCGATGACTACGCTCGTGCCGTTGCCGGCTCCTATGCCGAGCCCGAGAGCGTGCACAGCGAGCTCGAGGAAGCCCGTGCGCTCATGAAGCGCCTAGGCTGCTTTGTGGTGCGTACCGACGGCAAGGCCATCGAGGAAAGCGCAGCCGAGATCATTAGCCACTTGGAGGAAATCCAAGAAGCCCGTGCCCGCCGCGCCGCCCGTCGAGCCTAATAGTAGCAGCATTTTGATAAAGCGATTTAGCAAAAATATCGCATCTGACCTGCACTTTCTTACAGTGGTATATTCATAAGGTAACCACCTTTACCTACCGTTTACCGCCAGTTTTAGCACGTTTACCAAACCGCGCATCCTCTGCTTAAGCCCGCTCAAAACCCGCCGTATAGTTCCCTCACGGCCCGCATTTGGCGGGTCGATTCGTTACCACGGTCGTGCGCGTAAGTGCATGAAAGGGGAAGTATCGTGAGCGATTGCAAGAGGGTTTACCGTTTTGGAACCGACGCCCAGGGCACCTGTGTCACTGAGGGCGACAAGTCCATGAACTTCGTGCTTGGCGGCAAGGGCGCAAACCTTGCCGAGATGAGCCGTATCGGCCTGCCGGTTCCCGGTGGCTTTACCATTACCTGCCAGACTTGCGTCGAGTACTCCGGTGCCGGCAACGTGTGGCCCGAGGGCGCACTCGATGAGATCGTTGCTGCCGAGGCGGACCTCGAGGCCCGCTGCGGCAAGAAGCTCGGCGACGCCTCCGATCCGCTGCTCGTGTCGGTTCGTTCGGGCGCTCCGTTCTCCATGCCCGGCATGATGGACACGGTCCTCAACTTAGGCCTCAACGACGACTCCGTTCAGGGTCTCATCGCCCAGACGCAAAATCCGCGTTTTGCTTGGGATAGCTACCGCCGCTTTATCCAGATGTTTTCCAATGTCGTCATGGGCGTTGACGCCGACCTGTTCGAGAACGCCCTGACCCAGGCCCGTCTGGTCGCCGGCGTTCGCGTCGATTCCGAGCTTTCGGCTGAGGACCTGCAGGAACTCGTCGAGACCTTTAAGGGCATCTTCTCCGAGAACGTCGATGCCTCCCTGTATCCCGAGCTCGAGGTCGCTGACGGCAAGCCCGTCTTCCCGCACGACCCGGAGCTTCAGCTACGCCTTGCCATCCAGGCCGTCTTTGGCAGCTGGATGAACGAGCGTGCCTGCATCTACCGCAAGCAGCATGGCATTTCCGACGACCTCGGCACCGCTGTCAACGTGCAGGCCATGGCCTTTGGCAACAAGGGCGAGACCTCTGCGACGGGCGTCGCCTTTACGCGTAATCCGGCCGACGGCACCAAGGAGTTCTACGGCGATTTTCTGGTTAACGCCCAGGGCGAGGACGTCGTCGCCGGCATCCGCAACACCGAGCCCATTGCCGACCTCAAGACCACCCCGGGCCTCGAGTCCGCAGGTGAGGAGCTCGAGCGCGTGTTCCTGACGCTCGAGGATCATTATCGCGATATGTGCGATATCGAGTTCACCATCGAGCAGGGCAAGCTCTGGATGCTCCAGACCCGCGTGGGCAAGCGCACCGCCACCGCCGCCCTGCGCATCGCTATCGAAATGGTCGAGGAGGGCCTGATCACCCGCGAGGAGGCCGTGAGCCGCATCGATCCCGCGCAGCTCGACCAACTCCTGCACCCGCAGTTTGACGCCTCCAAGAAGTACGAGGCGCTGGCCAGCGGTCTGAACGCCAGCCCCGGTGCCGCCGTGGGCGAGGTCGTGTTCTCGAGCGACGACGCCGTCACGCGTTCCGCCGAGGGCCACAAGGTCATTCTGGTTCGTTGGGAGACCAACCCCGACGACCTGAAGGGCATGGTCGCCGCCGAGGGCATCCTGACCAGCCACGGTGGCAAGACGAGTCATGCCGCCGTTATCGCCCGCGGCATGGGTACGCCCTGCGTCTGTGGCGTTGAGCGCTTCCATATCGACGCCGCCGAGAAGGTCGTGCGCATCGAGGGCAGCGACCGCGTGCTGCGCGAGGGCGATGTCATCTCCATCGACGGCACCCAGGGCATCGTCGTCGACGGCGCCGTCGACCTGGTCTCCGCCGAGCTTACCGGCGATCTGGACACCATCCTGTCCTGGGCCGACGAGATTCGCCTGGACGAGACCTGTGGCCATGCCAACCATGTGCGCGTCAACGCCGACAATCCCGAGGATGCCGAGCTTGCGCTCGAGTTTGGCGCCGAGGCCATCGGCCTGTGCCGCACCGAGCACATGTTCCTGGGCGACCGCAAGAACATCATCCAGAGCTTTATCCTGTCTGACGATGAGGCCGTGAAGCAGCAGGCCCTGGCCGACCTGCTCAAGGTTCAGACCGAGGACTTCCTGGCGATGTTCAAGACCATGTCCGGTCGCGATGTGGTCGTCCGCCTGCTCGATCCGCCGCTTCATGAGTTCCTGGATAATCCTCGCGAGCTCGAGGTCGCCATCACCAAGAAGGAAGCCGCCGGCGCCAGCGAGGAAGAGCTTGCAGCCCTGCGCGCCCGCCTGCGTCGTATCGACGGCATGGTCGAGTCGAACCCCATGCTCGGCCTGCGCGGCGTTCGCCTGTCCGTCGTCTTTAGCGATCTGCCACTCATGCAGGTTCGCGCCGTCGCCACGGCTGCTGCCCGCCTTATCAAGGAGGGCGTCGACCCGCGACCCGAGATCATGGTTCCGCTCGTCTCCATCACGGCGGAGCATGTCCAGACCCGCGAGGTCATCGAGCGGGTAATCGCCGAGGTTTCTGCCGAGGAGGGCGTCGAGCTCAATATTCCCGTGGGCACGATGCTCGAGCTGCCACGCGCCTGCATGGTCGCTGACGAGATCGCGCATCATGCCGACTTCTTCTGCTTTGGCACCAACGACCTCACCCAGACCACCTTCGGCTTCTCTCGTGACGATGCCGAGGCTAAGTTCATCCCGCTGTACATGCACAAGAAGATCTTGAAGGACAACCCCTTCGAGACCATTGACACGGCGGTGCTCGAGCTGGTGCGCATGGCCGTCGAGAAGGGCCGCGCCACCAACCCCGACATGCACTTTGGCGTGTGCGGCGAGCACGGCGGCGACCCCAAGTCCATCAAGGGTCTGTTTAATGTGGCCGATGTGGACTATGTGTCCTGCTCGCCTTACCGCGTGCCCCTGGCGCGTCTTGCGGCCGCCCAAGCCAAGCTCGAGGCGAAGCGTTCCGCCTAACGTTTTGGGTTTAGACGCCTAGCATAGCCCCCTTCATGCCGCCCGTCTCATTCGTGAGGCGGGCGGTTATCATGTGCGGGTTTTGTCTTTTTGTCTGCGTAAAAAATTGTTCTTGCAGCAGAAACCCGCGCGTGTATACTCGAATACGTTTGTTCAACTACGTGCCGGCCAAGGCGGTACGGCACCTCTAGAAGAGTAAGGAATTGCACATGGATTACATCCGCGCAATCGAGCGTCAGCAGATCCGCGAGGACATTCCTCAGGTTCGCGTCGCCGACAACGTCAAGGTTCACTACCGCATTAAGGAAGGCGACCGCGAGCGTATCCAGGTCTTCCAGGGCGACGTCATCCGCATGGCCGGCGCCGGTGCCCGCGAGACCTTCACCGTCCGCAAGATGTCCTTCGGTGTCGGTGTTGAGCGTACCTTCCCGCTTCACAGCCCCAAGATCGCCAAGCTCGAGGTCGTTCGTCATGGTCGCGTCCGTCGCGCCAAGCTGTACTACCTCCGCGACAAGGTGGGCAAGGCTGCTCGCATCCCCGAGAAGCGCTAAGAAGATCGCAGCGTCTGTCCACTCGTTTGGACACAAGGGTCACCTTCGGGTGGCCCTTCTTTTTATCTGATTTGCATGCAAGGAGGGCCTGGTATGGCCAACATGACGAGCTCGGTTTCGGCATCGCAGGTTGCCGGTGAGTTGGCGAGCGCTACGTTTGAGGAGATTCCCGCCCTCGTGGAGCATTATCGCGAGGACCCGCGCCAGCAGGTGATCAAGGCTTGCGAACGCGCCCTTAAGCGCCATGCCAAAGAGCTTGCCGAGCGCGAGCGCGTCAATGACATGTACGAGCTTATGCATGAGCTTGGCGGCGATGGGGTGGTCGTTGGTGTCGATGAGGTGGGTCGCGGATCGGTGGCCGGTCCTTTGACGGTATGCGCCGTCTGTCTTCCTATGGAGCCGCGCGTCTGGGGTATCAACGATTCCAAAAAGCTCACGCCCGCGCGCCGCGAGTTGCTCTCAGTGAAGATTGCCGAGGTGGCGACGGCAATCGGTTTTTGCCATATCGCGCCTGCGGATATCGATGATATGGGCATGGCCCGCGCCATCCGCGCTGCCGTCGCGGGCGCCGTGGCCGATACGGGGCTCGAGCCCGATTGCGTGCTTATGGACGGTAACCCCTTGGGCGCCGTTCCCAACGAGCGCGACGTGGTGAAGGGCGATGCCAAAATCGCCTGCATCGCCGCGGCGTCCATCATGGCCAAGGTCACGCGTGACGAGATGATGGTCGAGTACGATGCCGAGTATCCCGAGTACCATCTGGCCGAATCGAAGGGCTATGCGAGCCCCGAGCACATCGAGGCCATTCGCAAACATGGTCTTTCTCCGCTGCATCGTGTGAGCTTTTGCGGAAACTTTCTGCAGACTGAGCGCCTTTTCTAGGTCAATTGTGGAGACAGGGACCTCTGGGGATTTATAAACCTGCTGGTAGCGGGCCGTATGCAACAGCATTGCTGCGTACGCCCCGTTTTTTGTCGGCATTTGGTCAGCTTTTGGTTTGCTTCCGGTACTTACCCGCATGAAAGGTGCCCTCATCATCGGGGCACTGCAGCGTGCGGGAAAGGAGACCCCATGAGTGCCGCAAGCAAAAAGAGCAAGACGCAGCAGCTTAAGGAGCGTTGGGAAAACGGCGAGCTCGACTGCGGGGCGATGACGCCCGAGTTTATCAAGGGACTCAGTCCTCGCGAGCTGGGCATGCTGGGCGAGCTTATCGCAATCGACTACTTTAACGAGCGCGGCTACACCTTGCTGGAGCAGGGCTATCGTTGCACCGAGGGCGAGGCCGACCTGGTGCTGCTCGATGAGCTCGACGATGTCGTTGTGATGGCCGAGGTCAAGACGAGACGCGTCGCCCTGGATTGCACCACGCGGGTCTTTCCCGAGGAGGCCGTGGATGCCCAAAAGCAACGCCGCTACCGCCGCATCGCAAGCTGCTATCTCATGGAGCATTATCCGCTCAAGGCGATTCGCTTCGATGCCGTGGCCGTCACCATTCGCGGCGGGCATATCGCCGAGATCGAGCACCAGTACAACGCGTTCGATTGGCAGGTGTCGTGATGGCGTTCGAGACGTTTGCCGTTCACGCGGCCTGCATCCGCGGCGTCGAGGCGATTCCCGTCACGGTCGAGGTCTCGCTTGCTGGCGGCGTTCCGGGCATTCAGATGCTCGGCATCCCGAGTATGGAGGTGATGGAGTCACGTGGTCGTATTCGTTGTGCGATGCGCTCCGCCGGGTTCGAGATCCCACGCTCGGGCATTACGGTCAATCTGGCGCCCGGCGATATTCGCAAGACCGGAAGTGGTTTTGATCTGCCCATCGCCATCGCTGTTCTAGCGGCCGATGGTCAGATTCCCCGCGACAACCTCGATTGTTGTCTTATCGCTGGTGAGCTTGGCTTGGACGGTACGGTGCTTCCTGTCAAGGGCGAGGTAGCGTTTCAGCTATTGGCTCGCGACATGGGGCTGTCTTTTATCGCCGGCAGGTCCGACCAGCATGTGCCACTCGCGGGCGTGGATTGCGGCTTTATCGATCATTTGTCTCAGCTTGCTCATGGTATGGGCGATGCCGCCCGGCACTACTTGGATTCCGAGGGCGTCGAGGCGACCTTTGAGCCTGAGCTCGACTATGCCGACGTGCTGGGGCAGGAGGTCGCCAAACGTGGCATGGCGCTTGCGGCCGCCGGCGAGCTCGGCTTGCTCATGATCGGCTCGCCCGGTTCGGGAAAGACCATGCTTGCGCGGCGCATGACAGGCATCTTGCCCGAACTTTCTCTCGAGGATCAGCAGGAGGCGCTGTGTATCCATTCGGTCTTGGGCGAGAACATCGATGGACTGCTTGCGGGGCATCGCCCCTTCCGCAGTCCGCATCACAGTATTTCGACCGCGGGACTTATCGGCGGCGGGCGTCCGGTGCATCCGGGCGAAATTAGCTTGGCTCATGGCGGCGTGCTCTTTTTGGACGAGCTCGCCGAGTTTCCCACCGGCGTGCTGCAGACGCTGCGTCAGCCCATCGAGCGCGGGTACGTGAGGATCGTGCGCGTTGACGGGGCCTTTACGTTTCCGTCGCGCTTTCAGCTGCTCGCTGCGAGCAATCCCTGCCCCTGCGGGTTTTTGGGCGATCGCGAAGTGCCGTGTCGCTGCTCGGCGGCGATGGTCGAGCGCTATCGGGGCAAGTTGCGCGGTCCCTTGGCTGATCGCATCGACATGATGATCGACGTGACCCGCCCCGATCCCCAGGTGATCATTGAGGGCGCGGAGGGTATGTCATCGGCCGAGCTGCGCGATTACGTCGTGCGTGGGCGCGCCTTTCGCGCCTGGCGTGAATCCCGTATGGACGATGCGGACACCGAGGCCGAGGAAGATGAGTCGCGGTCCATTGACGGCGTCGTTTCGACCTTTGGGCTTGATGAGGCTGCCGAGAAATGCGTGCTCGGCCTGTCCAAACGCACACATCTCACAGGGCGTGGCATCGTGCGCCTGGTTCGCATTGCGCGTACGATCGCAGATGTCGCCGAGAGCGAGCAAGTGACGCAGGACCACGTGCTCGAGGCGGCGATGTACCAGGGAAGGAGGGACCAGTAATGCCCGAGGGAACCTTCGAGCTGCATCCAGGCGATGCGTTGTATCCCGAGACCGTTTTGGAGCTTTCTGATATACCCCAGACGCTTTATGTGCGCGGCAACCCCGAGGTGCTTTCGACGCCCGCGCTCTCCATCATCGGCGCGCGCAAGGCCTCGCCGTATGGTCTTGCCGTGGCAGAGCTTGCGGCGAAGGTGGCGGTTGAGGCGGGAGTGACGGTAGTTTCGGGCGGTGCGGTCGGTTGTGACCAGGCCTCGGGTTGGGCTGCGGTCAACGCCGGCGGCAAACACGTTGTGGTGCTGGGGACGGGCGCCGACGTGGTCTACCCGCGTTCGAGCGCGGGGCTGATTACGCGCACGCTCGATACGGGCGGCGCGGTCGTGTCGATCTCTCCGTGGGGCATGGGTCCGCGCAAGTTTGCCTTTCCGCGTCGCAATCGCGTGATCGCGGCCCTGTCGCAAGCCCTCTTTGTATCCGAGGCGGGTATGCCTTCCGGGACGTTTTCTACAGCCGAGGCTGCTATGGATTTGGGGCGCGAACTTCTTGCCGTGGCGGGGTCGATCCTATCGCCCGAGTCGCGTGGCACGAATTATCTCATTGCGAACGGTGCCTGCTGCATTGTCGACGAGGAGTCCATCGAGATGGCTATCTCTCGCATATACGGCACCCTGCGCTACTCGCGCCCCGATGCTCCCGGCATTGCCGACCTGAATCCAACACAGCAGACCGTGATGCATGCGCTCATCGCCTCTCCGCTCAAGGTCGACGACATCGCGGCGCTCGTCTCACTCGATGCTGTCGGCGTACTCAAACTCTTGGGTTCGCTTGAACTCGAGGGCCTTATCGAGCGCATGATGGATGGAAGGTATGCGCCCTCCAAGTTTGCCCTTCACGCCCAGACGCCCTTCGGTCACAATGGAAAACGTGTCAATTAGAAAGGTGTTTGCAGATGCAGTTCGATCAGGTGACGGTTATCGGTGGCGGTCTGGCGGGTTCGGAATGCGCGATCCACCTGGCAGACCGCGGGTTTGCCGTAAAGCTGTGCGAGATGCGCCCCCAGGTGAGCTCCCCGGCTCACCATACCGATCACCTGGCAGAGCTCGTCTGCTCCAATTCGTTTAAGTCGACCCGTCCGGATTCCGCGGCTGGTTTGCTGAAGGCCGAGCTTGAGCGCATGGGTTCAGTCCTGCTCGACTGCGCCCATCGCGCTGCTGTTCCCGCTGGTGGCGCCCTGGCGGTCGACCGTGTTACATTCTCCGAGCTCGTCGAGGCTGAGGTTGCCGCCCGCCCCAATATCGAGGTCGTTCACGGCGAGGTCACCCAGATCCCCGAGGGCCACGTGGTCATTGCCGCGGGCCCGCTGTGTTCACCGGCGCTGAGCGAAGAGGTTATGAAGCTCGTCGGTGGCGATGCCCTGGCATTCTTTGATGCGGCGGCGCCGATCGTCGATGCCTCCACGCTCGATATGGACGTGCTGTTCTCGCAGTCGCGCTACGAGGAGCAGGGGAGCGGCGACTATCTCAACGCTCCGCTCAACAAGGAGGAGTACGAGGCCTTTATCGAGGCGCTTACCACGGCCGACCGCGTGGTGCTCAAAGACTTTGAGGGCGGCGATCTGTTCCAAGCCTGCCAGCCTGCCGAGGAAGTTGCGCGCACCGGCAAGGACGCCATTCGCTTTGGCGCCATGAAGCCCGTCGGCCTCACCGACCCGCGTACCGGACGTCGCCCCTGGGCGGCGATTCAGCTGCGTGCCGAGAACAAGGAGAAGACCGCCTATAACCTGGTGGGCTTCCAGACCAACTTGACCTTTGGCGAGCAGAAGCGCGTCTTCCATATGGTGCCGGGCCTGGAGAACGCTGAGTTCTTCCGCTACGGTGTCATGCACCGCAATACCTTTGTCGACGCCCCTCACGTGCTCGATAGCACCTTTGCCGTGCCCGGTACCGGCGTGCGCCTGGCCGGTCAGATCACCGGCACCGAGGGGTACATGGAAGCCGTGGCGACAGGTCTGCTCGCGGCGCTCAACACCTATGCCGAGGCTATCGGTGCCGCGGGCGTCGAGTTGCCGCGTGTGGGCGCCCTGGGTGCGCTCGTGGGCTATGCGACCGATCCTGCCACCGTGGGCTATCAGCCTATGCATGTCAACTTTGGCCTGGTGCCGCCACTCGAGGATGGTAAGCGCCGCAGCAAACGCGACCGCTATCAGGCTTATGCGGATCGCGCCCTCGAGGCCCTTGATGCCTACTTGGCCACGCGCTCCGACTTGTTTGGAGGCGACCGGTCATAGCCTTTGACCTGTACGATGCCGTCGACTCGTTTATCGCCTATATCGCACGTGTTGAGGGACTTTCTCCCAACACGGTGACGGCCTATGGCTCGAGGCTAGAGCGCTTTGCTGTCTGGTGCGAGCGCGAGAATATTGATGCTTTCGCTGCCGACGTGCGCACCATTCGTCGCTATCTTGCCGAGCTTTCGCGTGAGCAGGTGGCTCCCCGAACGCTTGCGGCGCACCTGTCGGCTATTCGATCTCTCTATCGCTGGATGGCTGCCGAGGGGATTGTCGAGGGCGATGCGGTCTCGGCGATCGCATCGCCCAAGCTGCCACGTGACCTGCCGGGCGTCCTTACGACCCAGCAGGTTGAGGCGCTGCTCAAGACGCCTGATACCTCGACGCCCGCGGGACTGCGCGATGCGGCGATGCTTGAGTTGCTCTATGCCTCCGGCGCGCGAATCTCGGAGCTCGCGGCGCTCAACGTGGAGTCTATTGGTTGGTCCGAGCGAACGCTGCGACTTTGGGGCAAGGGGAGCAAGGAGCGTATCGTCCCTCTGTATCGTCGCGCACTCGAGGCGACGCGTCTCTATATTGAGGAGGGGAGGCCGGAGTTGCTCGCTCAGGCAAAGCGCCGTGACCCCGCTACCGGGCCGCATCCGCTGCTTATATCGGCGCGCGGCAATCGCATGAGTGCCGCCATGCTCAGGCGGCGGTTCCATACGCTGGCGACGCTCGCCGGCATTCCGGCCGACATTGCCCCGCATGCGATGCGCCATACCTTTGCGACCGATTTGCTCGAGGGCGGTGCGGACCTGCGCTCGGTTCAAGAGCTGCTAGGTCATGCGAGCCTGTCCACGACGCAGATCTACACGCATCTCACACCCGATCGGCTTAAGCGGGCTGTGGCTCAAGCCCATCCCCGCGGCGAATAGTGGCTGGGACGTCCCGCGCCGCACTCAGGTGTGTGGTTTTGATTGCGGGTTGGCAGGAAGAGGCATTCCTGCTATCATTCATCGGGTTGCTTCACGGCAACATGTTTTTATCACGCACGCGCGGCTACTTCATACCGTGGTGCCCGGGCTTTGGTAGCACATGTCCGGGTTGGTTTTGGAGGATGACCCCGCGCGGAGGCAAACCACAGGAGGTTTAACATGGCTACCAAGATTAATATCCGCACCCTGCTCGAGGCCGGCTGCCACTTCGGTCACCAGACCCGTCGCTGGAACCCCAAGATGAAGCCGTTCATCTTCGGTGAGCGCAACGGCATCTACATCCTCGACCTCAAGCAGACCATCCTCGACGCCGACCAGGCCTACACCTTCGTCAAGAACGTCGCCAAGGGTGGCAACGTGCTGTTCGTCGGCACCAAGAAGCAGGCTCAGGAGGCCGTCAAGAACGCTGCTGAGCGCGCCAACATGCCTTACATCAACCAGCGTTGGCTCGGCGGTATGCTGACCAACTTCGTCACCATCCGCTCCCGCATCAACCGCATGGAGGAGCTCGAGGCCATGGTCGAGGACGGCCGCATGGCTGTTCTGCCCAAGAAGGAGCAGGCTGTGCTCGGCAAGGAGCTCACCAAGCTCCAGACCAACCTCGGTGGCGCCCGCGACATGAAGGGTCTGCCCCAGGCTCTCTTCGTCATCGACACCAAGCGCGAGGAGAACGCCATCAAGGAGGCTCAGCGCCTGAACATCCCCGTCGTCGCCCTGATCGACACCAACTCCGATCCCGACGAGGTCGAGTACGGCATCCCCTGCAACGATGACGCTATCTCCGCTGTCACCCTTATGTGCGAGCTCATGGCTGACGCCTGCCTCGCTGGCTCCGGCAAGGAGCAGGTCTCCGAGGCCGAGATGGCCGCTGAGCCCAAGGCCGAGTAAATCAGTCTTAGTTAATTCTTTTTCATCTCTTTGAAAGGAACCACAATGGCCCAGATTACCGCCGCTATGGTCAAGCAACTCCGCGAGATGACCGACTCCCCGATGATGGAGTGCAAGAAGGCTCTCGTCGAGGCTGACGGCGACATGGACGCCGCTGTCGACGTTCTGCGTAAGAACGGCCTTGCCAAGGCTGCCAAGAAGGCTGGCCGTGAGACCAACGAGGGCGCTGTCGCCGCGTTCGTCTCCGAGGATGGCAAGACCGGCGCTCTGCTCGAGCTCTCCTGCGAGACCGACTTCGTTGGCTCCAACGCCAAGTTCACCGGCTTTGCTTCCAAGGTCGCTGAGGTTGTCGCTACCACCGAGCCTGCTGACGTCGACGCTCTGCTCGAGAAGCCGATGGGCGAGGAGACCGTTTCCTCCGAGCTCACCGAGATGATTCACATCATGGGCGAGAACATGAAGATCTCCCGCTTCGCTGCCCGCAAGGCTGAGAACGGCGCGCTCGCTTCTTACATCCACATGGGTGGTAAGATCGGCGTCCTCGTCGAGTTCGCTTTCGAGAAGACCGAGACCGCTCAGGCTGAGTCCTTCAAGACCTTCGCTCACGACGTTGCCCTTCAGGTTGCCGCCGTCGCCCCGATCTGCGCTACCCGCGATCAGGTTCCGGCCGAGACCGTCGAGCACGAGAAGCAGATCTACATGGCTCAGGCTGCCGAGTCCGGCAAGCCCGAGGCCATTCAGGAGAAGATGGCTGTCGGCCGTCTGGAGAAGTTCTACAAGCAGTCCGTGCTCACCGAGCAGGAGTTCATCAAGGACAGCTCCCTCACCATCAAGAAGTACGCTGAGCAGGTCTCCAAGGAGCTCGGCGACACCATTACCGTCGTTGCCTTTGACCGTCTGGTCCGTGGCGAGTAAATAAGCTCTTGTAGCTGGTAATGAGCAGGCTGTGGGTTTTACTCACAGCCTGCTTTTTCATGGCTCTTATCAGAGCCTTTGATATCATATTGAGAGTCTAATTAAAGGAGGATCGCTTTGTCCGACATCCGATATAAACGCGTGCTTCTTAAGCTTTCCGGCGAAGCACTGATGGGCGACGGCCAATATGGCATCGACCCCAAGGTTACCGACCATCTTGCCAAGCAGGTCAAGGAGCTGCTCGCCGTTGGCCATGAGGTCGGCGTCGTTGTCGGCGGCGGTAATATTTTCCGCGGCATGGCCGGCGCTGCCGGTGGCATGGAGCGTGCTCAGGCCGACTACATGGGCATGCTGGCAACCGTTATGAACGCGCTCGCCCTGCAGGATGCCTTCGAGCACAACGATGTTCCCTGCCGCGTTATGAGCGCTATCCAGATGAACGAGATCTGCGAGCCCTATATTCGCCGTCGCGCCATCAACCACCTTTCCAAGGGCAACGTCGTTATTTTTGCCGCCGGTTCGGGCAATCCGTACTTTACGACCGACACCGCCGCGGCTCTTCGTGCGTGCGAGATCGGCGCCGAGATTCTGATTAAAGCCACCAAGGTTGACGGCATCTACGACAAGGATCCCGTCAAGTGCGCCGATGCCGTCCGTTTTGACAAGATTACCTATCACGAGGTGCTCGTCCGCGGCCTGCAGGTTATGGATTCCACGGCTACGGCACTGTGCCAGGATAACCGTATGCCGATTTTGGTCCTCAACATCGATGGCGAGGACACCGTCAAGCGCGCGCTCGCGGGTGAGCCCGTCGGCACGCTCGTCTATCAGGAGGATTAAGCATGGCAGAGAACATCACCGCCCATATGGACAAGTCGCTCGAGTCCCTCAAGCATAACTTCTCCAAGGTCCGTACCGGCCGCGCCAATGCCAACATTCTGTCCGACATCACCGTTGATTATTACGGTGTTCCCACGCCGGTCACGCAGGTTGCCGCCGTCAAGACCCCCGAGGCCCACATGTTGCTCATCGAGCCGTGGGACAAGGCACTCATCAATGCTATCGTCAAGGCCATCGGCGCTTCCGATCTGGGTATTACCCCCAACTCCGATGGCACCGTCGTTCGTCTGCCGTTCCCGGCTCCCACCGAGGAGCGCCGTCGCGAGCTCGTCAAGGAGTGCCGCGAGTACGCCGAGCAGGCCAAGGTGTCTATCCGTAACATCCGTCGCGACTTCAACAACAAGCTCGAGCGCGATGAGGAGCTCACCGAGGACGATGTCCGTCGCGAGCAGGCCAAGGTCCAGAAGCACACCGATGAGTATGTCGCCAAGGTCGAGGAGCTTCTGAAGGAAAAAGAAGCCGAGGTCATGGAGATCTAAGGTGCAATACGACGAGCATAAACTGGTCGAGTACTTTGCCGACGCCCCTGCGGGCGTCGGTTTTTCCGACCTTGACCTCAATAACATTCCGCACCATATCTCGTGCATCATGGACGGCAACGGTCGTTGGGCTACGTCGCGCGGTCTTGCACGCACTGAGGGCCACAAGGCGGGCATCGTCTCGCTGCGCGAGATCATTACCGCCTGCGTGCGTCTGGGCGTCGACGTGCTTTCTGCCTATGCGTTTTCTACCGAAAACTGGAACCGCCCGCAGCATGAGGTCAACGTCTTGATGCATCTGTTTGCCAAGACGTTCATCGACGAGCTGCCGCTTCTGAAGCGTGAAAACGTGCGCGTTGTCTTTTTGGGTGACATTTCCGCGCTGCCCAAGAAGACCCGCGACGTTTTTGAACGCGGTCTTGCCGAGTGCGCCGATCACACCGGTATGACGCTGGCGCTTGCCGTCAACTACGGCGCGCGTGCCGAGATTACCCGCGCTGTCCGTCAGATTGCGCTCGATGCCGTCGCCGGCAAGATCGATCCTGCTGCTATCGACGATGATATGGTTGCCTCGCACCTCTATACCGCTGGACTTCCCGATCCGGAGCTTGTGATTCGCACCTCCGGTGAGCTGCGCCTTTCGAACTATCTGCTGTGGCAGGTGGCTTATTCCGAGTTCTACGTCACCGATACCTATTGGCCCGACTTTGATCGTTGGGGCCTTGTCGACGCCATTTTGGCCTATCAGGGCCGTGACCGTAGGTTTGGTGGACTGAGCAAGACCGAGGAGGCTTAATCGTGTCCGATCGTCCCAAGGCATCTGCTCCCAAGACACCTGCGCGCAAAGCTGCCACCGCGGGAGCGCCTGCAGCGAAGAGCGGCGCCGGTTCGTGGCTGGCGGGCTTTATTACCCGTGCCGCCGCCGGTATCGTCTACGCCGTTGTCTTTATCCTGTGCCTGGTTTTGGGTATCGTGCCCACGGCCATCTTTGTTGCCGTCATGAGCGGTCTGTGCTGCTATGAGTTTTTCCGTATGACAAGGCTTGATGGCAAGATGGCTAACGAGCGCATGGGTATCGCTGCCGCCGTACTCTTTCCGCTGTCGGCGTTGGGCGATTCGATGCTGCTGAATGCCCTGCTTTTTGCCCTGATGCTCGCTGTGGGCATTTGGTATGTCTGGTCGCCGCGTACCCGCATCTCTGATGTGGCCGTGACGCTCATGGGTCCCATCTACACTGGCTTTATGCTGTCGGCTATCGTGCTGCTGCGCGATGCCGTGCCCGGTTTTGCCGGCGCCCTGCTTTCGGTGGGCGTTTGTGCGTCCCTTTGGGTCTCCGATTCGTTTGCCTACATCGTGGGCAGCCGTATCGGCAAGCACAAGATGGTTCCCAAGATCTCTCCCAAAAAGAGCTGGGAGGGGTTTGTCGGCGGCATCCTGGGCTCGGTTTTGATTTGGCTCATTCTGTGGGCGACGCACTTCTACAAGCTCAGCCTGCCCTATGCGCTGCTGTGCGGCGTGGTCGTGTCCATTTTGGGCGTTATCGGCGACCTTATCGAGTCGCGCATCAAGCGTGGCGTGGGCGTCAAGGATTCCGGCAACCTTATCCCGGGCCATGGCGGCATGCTCGACCGTAGCGACTCGCTTATCTTTGGCTGCATTACCGCTCAGCTGCTTTTGATGATCGGAGGCGTGCTGTAATGTCATTCCAGACGACGTATGGCCCCGATGGACGCCTCCGTGTTGCCATCCTGGGTTGTACGGGCTCTATCGGCACCCAGGCACTCGATGTGTGCCGTCAGCATGCTGATCGCCTGCAGGTGACGGCGCTGTCCGTTAATTCCAGCACCTCTGAGCTCGTTGCCGCTGCCCGCGAGTTCTCGGTTCCGGCGGTTGCCGTGGCCGATGTCGCTCACGGCGATGACGCCGTGCTGCAGGAGTTGCCCGAGGGAACGAAGCTCGGCGTTGGCGCGCAGGCGGTTTGCGAGCTCGCGCGTCGCGACGATGTCGACTGCGTGCTCGTTGCTATTGTGGGCGCCGCCGGTCTCGAGGCGAGCCATGCGGCCTTGACCTCTAATAAGCGCCTTGCCCTTGCCAACAAGGAGTCCCTCGTCGTCGGTGGCGACTTGCTTATGCCGTTGGCACAACCGGGCCAGCTTATTCCAGTCGACTCTGAGCACTCCGCCATCTACCAGTGCTATCTGGGGGAGGACCCGCGCGAGGCTCATTGTATTTGGCTTACCTGCTCGGGCGGTCCGTTCTTTGGCCGCACGCGCGACGAGCTCAATCGCGTGACGCGTGCCGATGCCCTCGCACATCCCACGTGGGCCATGGGTGCCAAGATCACCATCGACTCCGCCACCCTCATGAACAAGGGCCTGGAGCGCATTGAGGCCATGCATCTGTTTAACTGCGACCTCGATTTCATTAACGTGGTCGTGCAGCGTCAGTCCAAGATTCACTCTATGGTCGAGTTTGCCGACGGCTCCGTGATGGCGCATCTCGGTGCTTCCGACATGCGTATTCCCATCCAGTTCGCGTTCTCATATCCCGAGCGTTGGCATACCCCGGCGCCTCGTATCGATTTCCGTGAGCTGGGGCAGCTCACGTTTGATGCTGCCGACATGGATACCTTCCGCTGCCTGGCACTGGCCGAGCGTGCCGGCAAGACGGGTGGCACCATGCCGTGCGTCCTCAATGCCGCCAATGAGGTCGCCGTCGATGCCTTCCTACACGATGGCTGTAGCTTTACCGATATCGATCGCATTGTGGAATCCTGCATGGATGCCCACGATATGCAGGCGGTCGATTCGTTTGAGCAGCTTCGCGACATCGATGCGTGGGCGCGTGAAAAGGCTGCGCAGGTGCTCGGCGCAACCCGTTCCTAACCCATAAGGATTGCTTTTTCGTTTTATGGATACTGTTCTGAGCGTTCTCTCATCGGTCTTTTGGGGCCTGTTGATGCTTTCCGTCCTCGTGTTTTTGCATGAGGGCGGCCACTTTTTGGCGGCACGTGCCTGCGGCGTCCGTGTGACCGAGTTCTTTTTGGGCCTGCCGTGCCGCTTTGACATCCATTACACGTCGCGTCGCATTGGAACCAAGTTTGGCGTGACCCCGCTGCTGCTGGGTGGCTACGCTGCCATCTGCGGTATGGATCCGACCGATGTCTCGTGCGCTGATCGCGTGCTCGCGGCTATCTACCGTCATGGTCGTGTGACCGTGGTCGACCTTGCCGCCGAGCTCGTGCTTTCCGAGGAGGATGTGCTCGAGGCTTGTGCCTTGCTCTTGGGTTGGGGCTCCATCGCGCCCTGGTATGAGGAAGGGGAGAAGCCCTCGCCGAGCTACTATCCCACCAAGTATCAGACGCTGCCGCGAGACGCGGCGGGTTACACCACCTTTGACGGCCGCCGTTTCGATCGCGAACATTCAACTGCCGAGGGCGATGTGTGGGAGCTGCCGTGCGGCGAGGCCGAGTTCCTTGCGCAAGAACGCTCGCACACCTATCTTGGCCAGGGCTTTCTCAAGCGCGCCTTTATGCTGCTCGCGGGCATTATTGTCAATATCTTGACGGGCTTTTTGCTCCTTATGAGTATCTATTCCATTGCGGGTGTCACCGTGCCGATGGATACCAACGTGATCGGTCAGGTTGACGAGGGGTCTATTGCCGCCAAGGCGGGTATCGAGGGCGGCGACGCGATCCTTTCGGTTGACGGAGTATCGTGCTCTACCTGGATGGACGTTTACGATGCCATCGGCAAGGCCGCCGGTAAGGACGATATCGCCATCGAGTACGAGCGTGACGGCAAGCAGCATTCGACCACGGTTGCGCTCAAAGAGGACGAGCGCCTAGGTGTGTATGCCTCTACGCAGGTGGTCCGTTTAGACCCCATCACGTCGGCTCGCCTGTCGTTCTCCTATGTCGTGCAGACAGCGGAGGGCGTGATGCGCCTGCTCCAGCCGCAGCATACGATGGAGATTCTCGACCAGTCCTCCTCGATCGTGGGCATTAGCGTTATGTCCTCACAGGCTGCTGCTGCCGGCCCTGCCACGTTCCTTTCGTTTGCCGCCCTCATTTCGTTCTCGCTTGGCTTTATGAACCTGCTGCCCATCCCACCACTCGATGGCGGCAAGCTGGTCATCGAGATCATTCAAAAGATTGCGGGCCGCGAGCTTCCGCTCAAGGTCCAGACGATTGTGAGCTATGTGGGCATCGCGCTCTTTGCGTTGCTGTTTGTCTATATGCTTCGTTCCGACATCCTTCGATTTATTCTGTAGGGGAGTGTTTGGATTGTCTTTATCCCATCCTTTGCCGCGCGAGTTGACGCGCCCCGTGCATGTGGGCGGTGTACAGATCGGTGGCGGCGCGCCGGTGGTGGTTCAGTCTATGACCTGCACCGATACCGCTGATGTCCAGGCAACGCTTGCGCAGGTTCGCGCGTTGGCGCAGGCTGGCTGCGATATCGTGCGTGTGAGCGTGCCCACCGAGGCCGCGCTTGAGGGTTTCCGCACCATCTGTGCCGAGTCTCCGGTGCCAATCGTTGCCGATATCCACTTTAACCATAAGCTCGCCATTGGTGCCGTTGAGGCCGGTGCTGCCAAGCTGCGCATCAATCCCGGCAACATTGGCGATTGGGCCAAGGTCGATGCCGTGATCGATGCCGCGGGCGCCGCTGGGTGCGCGATTCGCATTGGCGTGAACGCGGGCTCGCTTGAGCAGGATATCGCCGAGCGCGAAGACCTCACGCAGCCCGAAAAGCTCGTGATGTCGAGCGAGCGTTTCGTCAAGCATTTTGAAGACCGCGGCTTTACGAACATTGTGCTTTCGGCCAAGGCTCATAGCGTGCAAACGACGCTCGATACCTATCGAGCCCTGTCGCGTGAGATTCCCCACGTTCCGCTTCACCTGGGCGTGACGGAGGCGGGGACCAAGCTCCAGGGCACCATCAAGAGCTCTGTAGGCTTGGGTATCTTGCTTTCCGAAGGCATTGGCGACACCATGCGTGTGTCGCTCACAGCCGATCCGGTTGAGGAGCCGCCGGTTGCCTGGGGTATTCTGCAGTCGTTGGGCCTGCGTCGCCGTGGCCCCGAGATTGTCTCGTGCCCCACGTGCGCCCGCTGCCAGGTTAACCTTATTCCCATCGCCGAGGAGGTCACCGATCGGCTTAAGAACTACTCCGCGCCGCTTTCGATTGCTGTGATGGGATGTGCCGTTAATGGCCCCGGCGAGGCTTCTGATGCCGACCTGGGCGTTGCTTGCGGACGTGGTCAGGCCTTGCTCTTTTCGCATGGCCAGATCATTGGTAAAGTAGCTGAGGACCAAATTGTCGACGCGCTTATGGCAGAGGTCGACAAGCTTATTGAGGAGAAGTAAATGACTCGAGCAATGTATATGTCTAAGCTCTATGCGCCGACGCTTAAAGAGGATCCGGCGGACGCTGAGCTCGCCAGCCACCGCCTGCTGCTCCGTGCTGGCATGATCCGCAAGGAGGCCGCCGGTCTGTATTCCTACCTGCCGCTTGCTTGGCGCTCGATCCGCAAGATCGAGAACATCGTGCGCGACGAGATGGACGCCGCCGGCGCCCAGGAGCTTATGATGCCTATCATGGTCGACGCTGAGTTGTGGCGCGAGTCCGGCCGCATCGACGCCTATGGTAAGGAGCTCGTGCGCTTTGACGACCGTCATGGTCGCGAGTTCGTCCTGGGCCCCACGCACGAGGAGACCGTCACGGCCCTGGTGCGCAACGAGCTGCGCTCCTACAAACAGCTGCCCGTCAACCTGTACCACATCCAGGATAAGTTCCGCGACGAGTTCCGTCCCCGCTTTGGCCTGATGCGCGGCCGCGAGTTCATCATGAAGGACGCCTACAGCTTCTCCGCCACGCAGGAGAGCCTGCAGGAGGAGTACGACAAGATGAAGCAGGCGTACGCCAACATTTGCGAGCGCTGCTACATCAAGGCCCTGCCCGTTGTCGCCGACTCCGGCGAGATCGGCGGCGACACTTCCGTCGAGTACATGGCTCTGGCCGACGCCGGCGAGGCTTCGCTGGTCTACTGCGACGATTGTGGCTTTGCTGCCGATGACGAGGCTGCAAGCACCAAGGTCGTTGTGACCGAGGGCCCCGGCGATGGTACGCTTACCAAGGTTGAGACTCCGGGTATGGGCACCATCGAGGCCGTTGCAAAGTTCTTCGGCTTCCCCGAGAACGGCACGCGCAAGTCTCTGGCACTCATCGACGCCGAGGGCAAGCCCGTCGTGGCCATTGTTCCGGGCGACCACGAGCTCAACGATTGCAAGGCCGAGCACGTCTTTGGCAAGGGCTATCGCATGATGACCGATGAGGAGCTCCAGACCTACGGTCTGCATAAGGGCTTTATCGGACCGGTTAACCTGCCCGAGGGCATTCGTCTGGTGTGTGACGAGAGCCTGCGCGAGTCCAAGCAGTGGGCCTGCGGTGCCAACGAGGTCGATTATCACTTTACCGGTGCCTGCCCCGAGCGCGACTTTACCGTCGACGAGTGGGCCGACCTGGTAACCGTCGTTGCCGGCGATCCCTGCCCGCACTGCGGAAAGCCCCTCTCCGCTGCCCGCGGCATCGAGGTCTCCCAGGTCTTCCAGCTGGGCACCAAGTATTCCGAGGCCATGGGTGCCACCTTTATGGATGAGGACGGCAAGGAGAAGCCGCTCATCATGGGTTGTTACGGCGTGGGCGTGTCCCGTTCGCTTGCTGCCGTCGTGGAGCAGCACAACGACGAGCACGGTATCGTCTGGCCGGTCTCCGTTGCCCCGTACGAGGTCGCGGTGATTCCGCTTGATCCCAAGAAGGAAGAGTGCGCTACCGTCTGCGAGCAGATCGTTGATGGCCTGTGTGCCGAGGGTATCGAGGTCGTCGTCGACGATCGCGATGAGCATCCGGGATTTAAGTTTGCCGATAACGACCTCATGGGTTTCCCGTATCAGGTCGTTCTGGGTAAGCGTGGCCTTAAGAATGGTACTGTGGAGCTCAAGGACCGTGCCACGGGTGAGCGCGAGGATGTGGCGATCGACGAGGTCGTCGCCAAGGTCGCCGAGCTTGTGAAGGCAGCACGCCGTTAATCGACGATTTCGCTTGTAGTTCGATATACGGGACGGCCCCGCATTTCTCCAGATCGGGGAGATGCGGGGCCGTCCTTTTATCTTGTGGCATCCTCGATATCTAAAAGGAAAACCCCACAGCCCATGCGAGCTACGGGGTTTTCCTTGTGCCTCCGATGCGAAATAAATCGCTCAGATATTACTGATAATCGACGACGTCGATCCAGTTCTTCAAGAACTCATCGTTCACGTTGCGCTTACGAGCGAGCTCGGAAGCGGCGACGATGCTCGTCCACTGACGCACGACCTGCATGGGCATGTCGGCGCGGTCGCAGTAGAGCTCCAGGTAGGCCTCGGCCTGATCCTTGCTGTTGAGCGCGAAGAGCAGGTAGGTGGTGGCAACGTCGGCAGCAGGGGAGCCCTGGGTGGCGTGTGCCCAGTCGCACACATAGAGCTGCCCGTCGTCGCCGACGATGACGTTGGAGGGGTTGAAGTCGCCGTGGCAGACCTTGAACTCCTTTGTCATGCCGTCCAGACGCTCCTGAAGGTTATAGCGCGTGGTGGCATTGAGCTGATCAAGGCTGTCGATCATGCGGGCGAACTTGTCGCGCTGACGGTTGAGCAGCGGGGAGGTGTAGCCGTGGATCTCGATCTGGAGGTCGACGAACATCTCGAGGTACTCACCAAAGCGCTGGGGCTCGGCAGTCATCTTCTCGGCAAGGGTGGTGCCCGGAACCTTCTCGGTCACGAGCGCCCAGCCGTTGGCGTTCTCGAGCTGGGAAACCTCGAGAGCCTTGGGGCTGCGGATGCCGCACTCATTGATGCGGGCAAGATTCAAAGCCTCGTTGAACACGTCGGAGACAGGCTTGGTCTCGTTAAAGACCTTGACGATCTTGTCGCCCAGGTCGTAAACGACCTTGTTGCCACGGCGGACGAGCTCGGTCTTGGAATCGGGTAGCAGCATGGTTGCATCCTTTCAACGATGCGATAGAAGCGACGGCGGGGGTGTGTGAAACACCCGTGCACCCCCGCCGTTAAAAACCGTGCTAAAACTAGCAGACGGCGTAGTCCTGAGGCTCGCGGCCGTAGTAGGCGTCCAGGTAGAGCTCCTTGATCTCGCTCATGAGCGGGTAGCGCGGGTTGGCGCCGGTGCACTGGTCGTTGAATGCCTGCTCGGTCATCTCGTCGAGGGTGTCGAGGAAGTACTGCTCGTCAACACCGTAGTCGGCGATGGTCTTCTTGACGCCGATGAAGTCCTTGAGCTCTTCGAGCTTTGTGATGAAGTTCTCGAAGACCTCCTTGTCGTCCTTGCCCTCGATGCCGCAGTACTTGGCCATCTCGGCGTAGTTGTGCAGCGCGTTGGGGTAAGGATACTGGGAGAAGGTACCCATCTTGACGGGAGCCTCGGCGGCGTTGTAACGCATGACGCGGGTCAGGATGACGGCGTTTGCGAGGCCGTGGGGCAGGTGATGGAAGGCGCCGAGCTTGTGGGCCATGGAGTGGTTGAGGCCCAGGAAGGCGTTGGCGAAGGCCATACCGGCCATGCAAGAGGCGTTGTGCATCTCCTCGCGGGCATGCGGGTCCTTGGCGCCGTTCGTGAAGCTGGAGGGCAGGTTCTCGAAGACGAGCTTAGCAGCGCGCTCGGAGAGGCCCTTGGTGTAGTCGGAAGCCATGATGGAGACGTAGGACTCGATGGCGTGGGTCATGACGTCGATGCCGGAGGCAGCGGTCAGGCCGCGCGGGGCGGTCATGCAGTTGTCGGCGTCGACGATAGCCATGTTGGGGAGCAGCGCGTAGTCGGCGAGCGGCCACTTGATGCCGGTCTCCTTGTCGGTGATGATGGCGAACGGCGTGCACTCGGAGCCGGTACCCGAAGAGGTCGGAACGGCGACGAAGTAGGCCTTCTTGCCCATCTCGGGGAAGGTGAAGATACGCTTGCGGATGTCCATGAAGTCCATGGCCATGTCCTCAAACTTGCACTCGGGGTGCTCGTACATCATCCACATGATCTTGCCGGCGTCCATAGCGGAGCCACCGCCGACGGCGATGATGACGTCCGGCTCAAAGAGAGCCATCTGCTTGGCGCCGCGACGTGCGCACTGCAGCGACGGATCGGGCTCGACGTCGTAGAAGCAGTCGTGGGCGATGCCCATCTCGTCGAGCTTGGCCTCGATGGCGCGGGTGTTGCCATTCTTGAAGAGGAACTGGTCGGTGACGATGAAGGCACGCTTCTTGCCCATGACGTTGCCCAGCTCGTCGAGGGCGACGGGCGTGGAACCCTTCTTGAAGTAGACCTTCTCGGGAGCGCGGAACCACAGCATGTTCTCACGGCGCTCGGCCACAGTCTTAACGTTGATCAAGTGCTTCACCCCAACGTTCTCGGAGACGGAGTTGCCGCCCCAGGAGCCGCAGCCCAGGGTCAGAGACGGCTTCATGCCAAAGTTGTACAGGTCACCGATGCCACCGTGCGAGGACGGGGTGTTGATGACGATACGGCAGGCCTTCATGACGTGCTCGAACAGGCTGATCTTCTCGGCCTGGGCGGGGTGCACGTACAGAGAGGCGGTGTGGCCCGGGCCACCGGCGAGCACCAGGTGCTCGGCCTTGTCGACGGCCTCCTGGAAGTCCTTGGCGTGGTACATGGCCAGGACCGGGGAGAGCTTCTCGTGGGAGAACTCCTCCTTGGCGGGGTCGGTGGAGGTGACCTCGGCGATCAGGATCTTGGTCTTGGCGGGAACCTCGATGCCGGCGAGCTCGGCGATCTTGGCGGCAGCCATGCCGGGGATGCGGTGATCGAGGGCGCCGTTCTTGAACATGGCGGCACGCAGGGCCTCCATCTCGGCACCCTGCTTGACGAAGTAGCAGCCGCGCTTCTGGAACTCGGCCTTGACCTGGTCATAGATGGTGTCGATGACGGTCACGGACTGCTCGGAAGCGCAGATCATGCCGTTGTCGAAGGTCTTAGAGTGGATGATGGAGTTGACGGCGAGCAGCACGTCGGCGGTGTCATCGATGACGACCGGGGTGTTACCGGCGCCAACGCCCAGGGCGGGCTTGCCCGAGGAGTAGGCGGCCTTGACCATGCCCGGGCCACCGGTGGCGAGGATGATGTCGACGTCGCGCATGACCATGTTGGTCAGCTCGATGGAGGGGACATCGACCCAGCCGATGATGCCCTCGGGCGCGCCGGCCTTTACGGCGGCGTCAAGCACGAGCTTGGCGGCGGCGATGGTGCACTTGGCGGCAGCCGGGTGCGGGGAGATGATGATGGCGTTGCGGGTCTTCAGGCTGATCAGCGTCTTGAAGATCGCGGTGGAGGTGGGGTTGGTCGTCGGGATGACGGCGCCCACGATGCCGATGGGCTCGGCGATCTTGGTGATGCCGTAAGCCTCGTCGCGCTCCAGAACGCCACAGGTCTTGGTGTTCTTGTAAGCGTTGTAGATGTACTCTGCGGCGTAGTGGTTCTTGATGACCTTGTCCTCAAGAACGCCGCGGCCGGTCTCCTCGATGGCCATCTTCGCCAACGGGATACGAGCCTTGTTGGCGGCCATGGCGGCCTCATAGAAGATCTTGTCGACCTGCTCCTGCGTGTACGTAGCAAAAAGCGCCTGGGCCTCTCGCATCTGAGCGAGCTTAGCCTCAAGCGCCTCTACGTTGTCCACAATTGCGGGAGTAGTGTTTTCCGGTGACTTTTTCACCATTTGTGTCTCCTTGCGATCGGAGATTTACCCTACGCCTTGCATGATAGCAAGAAATAATTCGGTGAACGGTCAGATTCCTCTAAAAGGCACACTAAAACGCTTCAACTAAATGAAGCGATTCAACTAAAACCATACGCCTGTTGCATCACCCTGCTCATTGGGGACAGGCTTACATGAGCGCTTTCACTCATTGGGGACAGACATTGTTTTGCCATTTTGCCGTTCTGGGCCTGTTTTTGCCGCTCATTGGATATAAATAAGTCACAGGCTCAGCATTTCGCGTTCCTTCTCTCCTTTTAGGTGTTGCCTGTTCAGTTTTTGAAAGGAGAGATTATGCCTCGATGCGCCCGCGCTGTTTCGCTCACCGGCTATTACCACGTCTTTGACCGCGGCAACTCCAAACAGATTATTTTTGAAGATGACTCTGACCGATATCGTTTCTTATCGGACATTTCGGACAGGTTTGCGCACCATAAAGTGGTGGTGTTGGCTTGGTGCCTTATGGACAATCACTTCCATTTGATGGTTGATGACCCATTTGACAATCTTTCAAAGGCAATGCAGTGTGCGCTGACGGCATATGCTAAGTATTTCAACGGGAAAACGGGAAGAACGGGGCATCTGTTTGATAATCGCTATTCGCGGGTCGCGGTTGAGTCGGACTCGCAGGCGGTGCAGCTACTCGATTATATCCATCTCAATCCTGTGAAGGGTGCAATTGGCTCACTCGAAGCATACCGCTGGTCAAGCTTTAGGGCATATCAGCTGGGCTACGATCCCTTTGACATCTGTGATGCGGCCCCCATGCTCGATATTGTCGGAGGCTCCCGTTGCTATTGCGAGCATCTCGAGGAAGTTGCCGGGCGCATCTGGCCAGTGGAGGTTCTTCCACGCCGGCGGATCCCCGATGAGGATGCCCTTACCGTCGCGCGCGAAGTTCTGCCGAGCGTAGACCCCTCGCTTCTTAAGGCCCTGCCGCGCCCCGATCGCGATGCCTGTCTGCTGAGGCTCAGGCGGGCACATCTCACGGTCAAGCAAATTGCCCGTATCACCGGCATTGGCGCTACAAGCGTGACCAAGGCCACTGTAGGCTGGAGGGAGGCTGCGTGAGGTAGGGGCCGAACCGCTGCCGGTATGCGTCATGTCTGTCCCAAATGCGCGAAAGCACTCATGTAAACCTGTCCCCAATGAGTGCCCTAAGCTTGTCCCCAATGAGTGAGTGCAATGAGTGCAAAAAGGCGCCCTCCGTAGGGGAGGGCGCCTTTGGTAAGTTCTATGTGAACGCGAGGTCTTTGACCCGGAGAGTCCGAGGTACTTGTTGGTAAGACCTTATTTAGGAGCGCGCAACCTTGCCGGACTTGAGGCAGGTGGAGCAAACGTTCATCTTGCGACGGTGACCATCGACGACGACGTAGACGCGCTGGATGTTGGGGCGGAACTTACGGTTGGTGACGCGGTGAGAGTGGCTGATGGAGCGACCGGCAACGGGGTGCTTACCGCAAACTTCGCAAACTTTGGACATAACTGACCCTCCTTGGGCGACAAACGAACATGTCGCGTTAACAAACAAGCCTGAACTATAGCACAGAAGCAGCTCCCTGTGCGTAATCTACACAGAGATATTCCTCTTTTGGCGATAGTGCCCACGCCACGGCCCTGGACGTAGATCCGATTTGCGTGCAGCAGAGGGGATTATGCCAGCTCGTGCGTATGTTTTCAAGCTCGTCCCACAAATATATATAGGTTTATGGAGCATTGGGCTCCGTTTGCGGATTGCTCTGTATTTATGCTCGCAATTAAGCTCGAGGTTGGCTACACTATCCCTTGACCATTAAAGGGGTACGAGATACCCACATGGAATTACATAGCTGCCATGCGAGCAGCCTTTCCTGTGGGTGTCTGGTCCGCTTTAAGCGGTCGGGCATCTATTTTTTTTGACTGTGTCAGCAGTCAAGACATGTGAGGAAGGAGATCGATGGGCACGACTTCCCCCAAGGCGGTCATCATGGACGAGACCGCCGTCAATCGAGCGATGACCCGCATCGCGCACGAGATTCTCGAGCGCAACGAGGGCTGTGAAGACCTCGCTCTGGTAGGCATCGTCACGCGCGGCGACCTTCTGGCAAAGAAGCTCGCCGAGGAGATCAAGGAGATCGAGGGCGTCGACGTTCCGCTCGGCAGCCTCGACATCAGCTTCTACCGCGACGACTACGCTACCAATTTCGCTCCCGCGATCCACGCCACCAACATTCCCTTTAGCGTCGACGGCAAACGCGTCGTGCTGGTGGACGACATCCTGTATACGGGCCGTACCATTCGCGCCGCTCTCGACGCCGTCATGGACCTGGGCCGTCCGAGCCGCATCGAGCTTGCAGTCCTCGTTGACCGCGGCCACCGCGAGCTCCCCATCTCGCCGGACTTTGTCGGCAAGAACGTTCCCTCGTCGCACGAGGAGAACGTGCACCTATATATGAAGGAAGTCGACGGCCACACCGCCGTCGAGATTAACGACGTCGCGCCGGGTTCCCACGTGGGCTCCGCGCCGCTGGGAGGTGAGTAGTACCGTGGCGTTCAACCATAAGCACCTGATCGACATTACCGAGTACTCCGAAGAGGACATCAAGCTCATCCTCGAGACCGCCAAGGCGTTCTCCGAGGTCAACGAGCGTGCGATCAAGAAGGTCCCCACGCTCAAGGGTAAGACCATCGTCAACATGTTCAACGAGCCCTCGACGCGCACCCGTAGCTCCTTCGAGCTCGCCGAGAAGCGTCTTTCGGCCGACAGCCTCAACTTTGGCGGCTCCTCGACCTCCACGGTCAAGGGCGAGAGCCTCGTCGACACCGTCGAGACCCTCAATGCCTACAAGATCGACTGCATCGTCGTGCGCGACAAGCACGCCGGTGCTCCCTACATTGTCACGCAGAACTCGCCCGCGAGTGTCATCTGTGCTGGCGACGGCAAGCACAACCACCCCACGCAGGCCCTGCTCGACCTGTACACCATCTGGGAGCACAAGGGCGACTTCCACGGTCTGAAGGTCGCCGTCGTCGGCGATATCGCGCACTCCCGCGTCTGCGGCTCGCTGATCCCCGCCCTTAAGATCATGGGCTGTGAGACCTACGCCGTCGCCCCCGGCACGCTGCTACCGCCGGCGCCCGAGGTCCTGGGCTGCGACCACGTGACGAGCGACCTCGATTCCGTCCTGCCCGAGCTGGACGTCGTCTACATGCTGCGCGTGCAGCAGGAGCGCCTCGAGGGTGCTCCGTTCCCGACCATTCGCGAGTACCACAAGCTCTTCGGTCTGACCAAGGACCGCGAGAAGCTCATGAAGCCCGACGCGATTATCTGCCACCCGGGCCCCATCAACCGCGGCGTCGAGTTCGATTCCTATATGGCCGACCACCCGCAACGCTCCGTCATCCTGGAGCAGGTCTACGCCGGTATCTGCGTGCGTATGGCTATCCTGTATCTGCTGCTTGGAGGTGCCGATAATGGCCTTGCTTCTTAAGAATGCCCACGTCGTCGACCCGTCCGTCGAGCTTGACGGTGTCGTTGACGTCCTGATTGACGGCGACAAGATCGCCGAGGTCGGCGAGAATCTCGCCGTCGAGGGAGCCGAGGTCCGCGACCTTTCCGGCAAGTACCTCGTCCCCGGCCTGGTGGATATGCACGTTCACCTTCGCGAGCCCGGCTACGAGGTCAAAGAGGACATCGAGAGCGGTACCCGCGCAGCTGCCAAGGGCGGCTTTACCGGCGTGTGCTCCATGCCCAACACCGATCCCGTCACCGATAACGGTACCGTCGTGGAGTTCGTAAAGTCCCGTGCTGCCGAGGTCGGTCACTGCCGCGTCTATCCGTCGGGCGCCATGACCAGCGGTCTTAAGGGCGAGGCCATGTCCGAGATGGGCGATATGGTCGCCCACGGCGCCGTCGCCTTCACCGACGACGGTCGCGGCGTGCAGGGCGCGGGCATGCTCCGTCGTTGCATGGACTACGGCAAGATGTTCGGCAAGGTCTTTATGAGCCACTGCCAGGACGAGGACTTGGTCGGCCACGGCCAGATCAACGAGGGCAAGGTCTCGACCCGTCTGGCCCTCGAGGGCTGGCCGGCTGCCGGCGAGGAGCTCCAGATCGCCCGCGACATCGAGATCGCCAAGCTGACCGGTGCCAAGCTGCACATCCAGCACATCTCCACCGCCCATGGCCTGGAGATCGTGCGTGCCGGTAAGGCCGCTGGCGTTCAGGTTACCTGCGAGGCTACCCCGCATCACATGTTCCTGACCGAGAACGACCTGGACGAGACCTACAACACCTCGCTCAAGGTCAATCCGCCGCTGCGCACCGACGAGGACGCCGAGGCTATCCGTCAGGGTGTCATCGACGGTACCGTCGACGTTATCGTCACCGATCACGCTCCCCACACCCCGTGGGAGAAGGCCCGCGAGTTCGAGCTTGCGCCCTTTGGCATGATCGGCCTTGAGACCTCGCTGGCGCTTGTGCTCACCGAGCTGGTCAACACGGGTAAGATGAGCATGGCTCGCATGGTCGAGCTCATGGCCATCAAGCCGCGTGAGATCCTGGGCCTCGACCAGGTTCAGGTCAAGGCGGGCTCTGTCGCCGACCTGACCGTGTTCGACCCCTCCGCAACCTGGACGGTCGGCGAGGACGGTTACGAGTCGCGCGCCGAGAACTCCGGTTTTGCCGGCCGCACGCTCACTGGTCGTGCCACCGATGTATTTGTCGGCGGTAAACAGACGCTTGCCGACGGCTGCATCTGCTAGCATAGCCTTATCGCTTTTGTGCGCGGCGCCCTTGCGGTGCCGCGCTTTCTGTTCGTTTGGACCATGCAACCGCATGGGGGATTGGAGCGTCTATGCCCACACCTTCCACTGCACGCATGCACGACTTCGAGGTCGTCTCGAACCGGGAGATCGCCGACGGCATCTTCTCGCTCGTCATCTCGGCCCCCAAGCTTGCAAGTGCGCTCAAGCCCGGTCAGTTTGTGAACATCGCCGTGCCCGGTGATGCGTCCTCGCTGCTTCGTGTGCCCCTGAGCTACTACCGCGCCGACGCCGAGGCCGGCACCGTCGAGTTGTGGTACGCCGTCGTGGGCGACGATACCCGTCGTTTGTCCCAGATGGGACCTGGCTCCACCTCTAACCTGCTGGGCCCCGGTGGCCGCGGCTGGATTGTACCCGAGGGCACCAGGAAGGCCCTGCTTGTCGCCGGTGGCATCGGCGTTCCGCCTGTCCTCTGCCTGGCCGGTAAGCTTGCCGAGCAGGGTGTGGCCGTCGACGTGTGCTTGGGCTTTGGCACCGCGTCCAAGGCCGTGGGCATCGATGAGTTCCGCGCGCTGGGCGCCACGGTTAACGTGTGCACCGACGACGGTACGCTGGGTACGCACGGTTTTTGCACCGACCCGGCAGCCGAGCTGCTCGGCGAGGGCGGCTACGACTACGTCGCCAGCTGCGGTCCCGCCGTCATGATGAAGAAAGTCGCCGCCGCTGCCGCTGAGGCCGGTGTGTACTGCGAGGTGTCGCTCGAGCGCATGATGAGCTGTGGCTTTGGCGCCTGCAACACCTGCAATGTCGAGACGGTCGACGGTATGAAGGGTGCTTGCATGTGCGGCCCCGTGTTCGATGCTTCCAAGGTGGTGGTCTTCTAGTGGGTACCGTGAACATGGCCGTCGATTTCGGCGGCGTCAAGATGCAAAACCCCATCAACACCGCAGCCGGTACCTTTGGCTACGGCTGGCAGTTCCAGAACTTCTTTGATGTCTCCCAGCTGGGTGCCATCACCACCAAGGGTTGCGCAGCCGAGCCCTGGCCCGGCAACCCCGCGCCCCGCATGGCCGAGGTTCCCGGCGGTATGATCAACTCCGTGGGCCTTCAGAACCCCGGCGTGGCTGCCTTTGCCCGCGAGTCCGGCCCGTGGCTCGAACAGCTGTCCAAGGACGGCTGCCAGGTCATCTGTCAGGTTGCCGGCCACTCCGTTGACGAGTTTGTCCGCGCGCTTGAGATGTATGTCGAGCTGTGCCCCTGGGCTGCCGGCTACGAGATCAACGTGAGCTGCCCTAATATCGCCGCCGGCGGCGCCGCCATGGGCTCTACGCCCGAGGGCGCCTCATCCGTTATGGCTGCCTGCCGCAAGGTGACCGATAAGCCGCTGTTCGTGAAGATGGCGCCGGTCAACGTCGCCGAGATTGCCAAGGCCCTCGAGGCTGCCGGCGCCGACGGCCTTTCGGTCATCAACTCCATTCAGGGCATGGCCATCGACGTCCATACCCGCAAGTCCCGCGTGGCAAAGCCCAAGGGCGGCCTTTCGGGCCCGCTGTGCCACCACATCGCCGTGCGCATGGTCTGGGAGGTCGCCCAGGCCGTCGATATCCCCATCAACGGTGTCGGCGGTGTCATGACCGGCGAGGATGCGGCCGAGTTTATCCTGGCCGGCGCCACCTGCGTGTCGGTCGGCATGGCCAACTTCGTCGATCCGTGCGCTTCGCTCAAGATCGCGCACGAGCTCGAGGCCTGGGCCGAGTCCCAGGGCGTGAAGGACATCAACGAACTGGTAGGTGCTTTCGAATGCTAGAGACCGATGCCCGCGACCGCGTAATCGTCGCTCTCGACTGCGACCGCGAGCGTGCGCTCGAGCTCGCCCACGAGCTTTCGGGCCATGCCGCCTGGCTCAAGGTTGGTATGACGCTCTATTACGCCGAGGGTCCCCAGATCGTCAAGACATTCAAGGACCTGGGCTTTAAGGTCTTCCTTGACCTTAAGTTCCATGATATTCCGCATCAGGTTCGCGGTGCCGCCCGTTCGGCCTCGCTTGCCGGTGCCGACCTGCTCTCGGTTCACGGCTTGGGTTCGGGCGCCATGCTCGCTGCCTGCCGCGAGGGTGCCGAGGAGGCGCGCGAGGACCGCGCCAAGCTCGTCGCCATCACCGTGCTCACGAGCATGAATCAGGATGCCTTGAGCGAGATCGGCGTCGAGTCGCCCGTGGCCGAGGAGGCCGCCCGCCTGGCAAAGCTCGCTCAGGCCAACGGCATCGATGGCATCGTGTGCTCGCCGATGGAGGCTCACGACATGCGTGAGCTGCTGGGCCCTGATGCCCTGATCGTGACTCCGGGTGTGCGTCCGGTGGGTGCCGCCCTTGGTGACCAGTCCCGCGTGGCGACGCCTTCCCAGGCTATCGAGCGCGGTGCGAGCCACATTGTGGTGGGCCGTCCCATCACCGGCGCCGACGATCCGGTTGCCGCCTTTGACGCCATTGTCGCCGAGCTGGTCGAAAACGTCGCGTAAAAGATTCCCCTAAGTCACCACTTTTGGGTCTCATTAGCACAAAATAGCCCCTGTGCCTGCGTAAACTTTCCCATCCTTTGTGTGGAATCGCAGGTCAGGGGCTTAACTTTGGGCGCAGTATATTGCACTTTTTGCGGGTATCGTCTAACCTATGGAGCCGCGATTGGGCATTTTGTACGTTCTACGTGCTAAAATGCCAATTATTGAATCAGATATAACCTAACTTTTTGGAGGTACGAATGGCACTCCCTCAGCTTACCGATGAGCAGCGCAAGCAGGCTCTTGAGAAGGCTGCTGCCGCACGTCACGCCCGCGCTGAGCTTCGCGAGCAGATTAAGAAGGGCGAGAAGTCCCTCGAGTCCGTGCTCAACTCCGATGACCCCATCGCTTCCCGCATGAAGGTTTCCACCCTCATCGAGTCTCTCCCTGGTTATGGCAAGGCCAAGGCCGCCAAGATCATGGAGGAGCTCGGTATCTCCGCTACCCGTCGCGTCCAGGGCCTCGGCGTCCGTCAGCGCGAGCAGCTCCTCGAGCAGCTGACCAAATAAGTGAGCGCTCAGGATTCCAAGCTCTTTGTGATTTCTGGACCGTCAGGCGCAGGCAAGGGTACGCTCGTCACTCGTGTGCGCGAGCGCCGCTCGAACCTGGGCCTGACGGTTTCGGCTACCACGCGAGCACCACGCAAAGGTGAGGTCGACGGCGTCAACTACTTTTTTCTGACGCGCGAGGAGTTCGACCGCCGCGTGGCAAACGGTGAGTTTGTTGAGTGGGCCGAGGTCCACGGTAACTGCTACGGCACGTTGGTGAGCGAGGTCACATCCAAGCTCGCCTCTGGCGCATCTCTGATTTTGGAGATCGATGTCCAGGGCGCCCTGCAGGTGAAGGAGCGTTTCCCCGAGGCCGTGCTGATCTTTATCAAGCCGCCTTCGCTTGAGGTGCTCCGCGAGCGTCTAGTCGGTCGCGGTACCGAGACGCCCGAGACGATTGAGCTGCGTATGGCAAACGCCGCCGATGAGCTTGCCCTTGCCGACCGCTACGACGACGTCGTGGTAAATGACGATCTCGACCGCGCGACCGATGAGCTCGTTCGCGTTCTCGATATGCATGAAAGGATCTGAGGTCCGTGTCCGTTGTAAAGCCTTGCATTGACGATCTTCTGGAGAAGACCGATCACAACCGCTTCCTGCTCGCTTCGCTTGCCTCCAAGCGCGCCTGCGACATCAATAGCATGCTGCGTGGCCAGCACAACCGCGTGCTTGCCGTCCAGGATGTCGATGACATCACCATCGGGCTTTCCGGTGCCGACACTATCTCGATGGCTATGGACGAGATTGTCGACGGTGACATCTCTTACGACGAGGCCCGTTACGAGAAGGCGCTCGGCCACAAGGTTGCTGAAGCCTAAATGGCGGCTCGCGTCTGCCTGGTCCACTATCACGAGGTTGGACTGAAGGGTAAGAACCGCGCACATTTTGAGCATATCCTCATGGATAACATCAAGGCGGCCTTGGCCGCCTTTTCCGTGAATGCCGTGTCTCGAATTTCCGGTTATATCCTCGTGACCTTTAACGAGCATCAGGCCGATGAGGCGGCGCGTGTCATTCGCACCGTTCCCGGCGTTGCTCGTGTGTCTTTGGCGTATCACACTAACCGCGACCCGCAGGAGTACTGTGCCGCCGCCGTCAAGGCGCTGCGCGAGTTTGGTCCTTTCGATTCGTTTAAGGTGCACGCCAAGCGCTCCAATACCGACTATGAGCTCACCTCGATTGATATCAATCGTCAGGTGGGCGAGGTACTGTGCGAGGCCTTCCCCGATAAAAAGGTTCAAATGCACGACCCCGATGCGATGGTGCACGTACTGGTGGTCCAGGGTAGCGTCTACGTGTATGCGCGCTCCGAGCGTGGCGTGGGCGGTCTGCCGGTGGGTTCTGCCGGCAAGGTCGTGACGCTGTTGTCGTCGGGTATCGATTCTCCGGTGGCGACCTGGATGCTCGCGCGTCGCGGCGCGGTGTGCGTGCCGGTACATTTCTCCGGTCGTCCGCAGACGCCCGACACGAGCGAGTATTTGGTGCAGGACATCATCCGTGCGCTTGAGCCGGGTGTCCAGATCGGCCGCCTGTACGTGGTGCCGTTTGGCGACTGCCAGCGTGAGATTTCGGTCACCTGTCCCAGCAACCTGCGCGTGATCATGTATCGCCGCATTATGTATTCGGTTGCCGAGCGCATTGCACACATCGAGGGCGCCAAGGCCATCGTTACGGGCGAATCGCTTGGGCAGGTTGCCTCCCAAACGCTTGAGAACATCATGGCCGTCAACGAGGCTGTGAAGATCCCCGTGTTCCGCCCTCTCATCGGTTCGGACAAGCAGGAGATCATCGCGCGCGCCGAGGAGATCGGTACGTTCGATATCTCGACTGAGGCCGCTCCCGACTGCTGCACGCTCTTTATGCCGCGCCGTCCCGAGACGCACGCTAAACTCGATGCCGTTCATGAGGCCTGGGAGTTGTTCGATCACGAGGAGATGATCGAGCGCCTGCTCAAGCAGACCGAGTACATCGACTTTGAGAGCAACACGTATAAGGCCCCCAAGACCTTAAAACGCAAACATTCGGAGCTTGCTCCGCGTGAGATTTACCAAGATCACGAGTAAATATGTGCATAGACCGACGATGCGTCTGCATCGTCGGTCTTTTGCTATCTGAGCATTTTGCAGCTAAGTGTTCATTTGCTGACGTGTGCCTGAATAAATGGACAGATTTGTGCAAGGTTTTGGTCAGCTTTTGGTTTGACCGAGAAAACCGGTTTTGGGGCGTGGCTGTTGTGGAACTCCTTTCCTGACACGATGGTGTTGGGAGGTTTTGCTATGGCGCAGCGCGAACAACACGAACGGGTCAAAAAGATGGACCGCTGGGCGGACAAGCTGTTCGGTCATAAGGCAGTGTTGATGGCGATACTGGTCGTCATTGCGATGGCGAGCGGCTTGGCGATGGCGAACCTTGGCGGCGGTGCCGGCGGTGTGTCGTTTGAGCGCACTGACGGTTCAGGCTCGTTGGTGAAGCCGGGATCCGGCGATGCCTCGAGCGGAAAGGTATCCGAAGGCTCTTCGACAAAGGCTTCTGCCGCGGCAGAGGTTTATGTCGATGTTGATGGCGCCGTTGTGTCGCCCGGCGTATATCGCCTCAAGGACGGCGCGCGGGTGGCTCAGGCGATTGATGCCGCCGGCGGGCTGGCGCCCGAGGCAGACGTTACGGGGCTCAATCGGGCATCTAAGGTCACTGATGGACAAAAAATTCACGTTCCAACGGTAGGGGAACAGCAGGCGTCCATTGCGGAAGCCGGTGTTGATGGTGGGGCTTCCGCATCATCGGGCGTGAGTGGCGCAACAGGCCTAGTAAACATCAATACGGCAAGTGCGGCAGAGCTGCAGACGCTCTCGGGCATCGGCCCCTCCATGGCCCAGTCGATTATCGATGAGCGTACAAAGAACGGTGCTTTTGCCTCGGTTGACGATTTGATGCGTGTGTCGGGAATCGGCGAGAAGAAGCTTGCCAAAATCAAAGATTGCATCTGCGTATGAGTGCGACAGAGCGCGAGCATGTGATGCCTCCGCGGCCCTTGATGCCGTGGACGATGGCTCTGTGTGCCGGCGTGTGCATGAGCTGCGCCTTGGTGCTCAACGTGGCCGCTGATGTGCTGCTGAGGGAGCAGGCGCCGGCGGTCGGGCTGCTATGGGCCATTCCATTTGCGGCGGCGGTATTCGTTGTGCTGGCTCAATCTTGTGCGCGGCTTGCCCCTTTGAAGCGGTGGCTGTATGCCGCGTCCGTCGGTCTCGTGGCGGGAGCGGTCGTCTCGGCGTGGTGGGCTGTGGGTGCGCTCAGCGCCTCGAAGGCGCTCGACGGTCGAGCGGCAAGCGGCCTCGAGTTTGTCGTGCAGGGCGATCCATCCATAAACGACGACGTGTATTCCTATACCTGCGAGGCACGCGCGGACGGTAAGAACTTGGCAACGGTTCGCCTAACGTGTGACCGCGAGCTCAAGTTTGGGGCGCACGTGCGTGTTATCGGTCGCGTTTCACGTTTTGAGAACGATGCGTATGGACGATCGCGAGCGCTCCGAGGCGAGGTGCGCAAGGTTAAAGCCGTTCGGATTTTGTCGGTCGATGAGGGCTCTCCGGGGCCGCTGCTTCGGTTGCGAAATGAGCTGCTTGCGTCCATTGCGCCTGCGACCGACCCGGCGCGTGCGCTCATAGCCGGTGTCGTCTGCGGTCGTTCGGCCGAGCTGCGCGCCCAGCAGGCGGGCGACTGGTTTTCGGTGACGGGTACGGCGCATCTTATCGCCGTCTCGGGCAGCCATTTGGCTATCGTGGGGTTTGTAATCGAGGGCGTATTGCAAAAGATTCGCATCTCACGTGGCTTTCAGCGGGTGATATTGGCGATAACGCTTGTGGGCTACGCTGCCTTTACGGGCGCTTCGCCCTCGGCCGTGCGCGCGTGCTGCATGGTGTTCGCGACGCTTGTCGTAAACGGCGCAGGGCGTCGCCGGCACGGCGCATCGGCGCTCTTCGTAACCATGTCCATCTTTGTGCTACTGCGGCCGACGGTGCTGTTCGAGATGGGTTTTCAACTTTCATGCGCCAGCGTTTTTGCTATTCTGTGCTTTTGCTCCTATGCGACCTACGCTTTGGGTGAGCTGGGTGTGCCATCGGGCATCGCCAGTATGCTTTCCGTCACACTGTGCTCGCAGTTGGCGACGCTCCCCATTACCATTCCTGCCTTCGGTACGTTCTCGCTCATTGCTCCGCTGGCAAATGCGGTCATCGGTCCGGTGGTGAGCGTACTGCTTGCTGTTTCGATCGTGTTGGTTCCCTTTTCGCTCGTGGCACCATTGCGGACTTGGGCGCTCGTTGTGCCCATGATTGCCGCCCGTTGCGCGCTGTTCTTCGAGCAGCTGTTTGCCGCCGTGCCGGGTGCATCCGTGAGTGCGTCGCCCGATAGCATGTGGATTTACCTAGTGCCGTGTATGCTGGCGGTTCTGCTGATCTGGTGGCCGCGTCCCCGTGCACGTCCTATGGCGGCGGGGCTTGCATGCCTGGTGCTCTTGGCTGCTATTCCGTACGTCTACTGGGATCGATTCGCTCCGCCTTCGGTGACGGTACTCGATGTGGGCCAGGCCGATGCGATTCTTATCCGCGAGGGCGGCGCAGTAGCGCTCGTCGACTGCGGGCTCGACGAACGCGTGGTAGCGGCGTTGGTTCGCAATAACGTGCACCATATCGATGCCGTCTTTGTTACGCATTGGGATGAGGACCACTGGGGTGGTCTGCCTGCCGTGCTCGAACAGTTTTCGGTCGGAACGATTGCCGTGGCGGCGGATGCGCTGGAGGATGCTCCTGTCGAGGTATTGAACAGACCTGGCGTGGAGTATCGGCAGGTGCGCCGTGGGGATACGGTCGACATCGGCTCATTTTGCGCCCGCGTGATGTGGCCATTCGAGTCCGTGGATGGCGAGGGAAATGAGGACTCGCTTGTCCTGCTGCTCTCTTATGCTCAGGAAGGCAAGAGCCTGCGCATGCTCCTCATCGGTGATGCCGAGCTCGATCAAGAACGGGAATTCGTGCAGGAAGTGGGAGATATCGATGTACTTAAACTTGGGCATCACGGCTCTAAGGTTTCAGTCGATGGTGAGTTGCTGGACGTCCTGAAGCCCGAGCTTTCCCTCGCGAGCGCGGGCGAGGGGAATCGATACGGCCATCCGTCCGATGCCTGCATCGATGCCGTTAAGGAAGCGGGCGGCGTGTTCGCGTGCACCATCGAACACGGCGACATTACCGTCACGCCAACTGCGAATGGCTTTGCGATGCGATGCCAGCGACCGTGACGACGTCGTTGGCGTGTGGTGGGCCCCTGGGCTAGAATGGCACGGAACGAATACGAAGGCCTGCGGGAGGGGAGCGCAATGTCCGAAACCGGTCTGCTGCCGGCATATCTGATCGTCGGTACCGACGGAGTCAAGCGCGATCACGCCGTCTCGCGTATGAAAGCGCGTCTGGAAAAGTCGGGTATGGTCGAGTTTAACCTCGACGAGCGCGACATGACTAAGGACCCCGATATCGAGTCCATTATCGGATCGCTTAACACCTTTCCGATGGGCAGCGAGTTTCGCCTGGTAATCCTTGATGGCTGCTCAAAGCTCGCTAAAGCTGTCTCGGAGCCGCTCGTCGAGTACCTCGCAAGTCCCAGCCCCACAACGGTCTGCCTCATCATCGCCGACTCGCTTGCCAAGAACACGCGCCTGTATAAGGCGATCGCCAAGATCGACAAGAAGGCCGTGATCGATTGCTCCGTCACCAAGCGCTGGGAGCTACCGCGCCGCGTTCAGCAGATGGCGACGCAGCATGGCAAGTCGATCTCGACGGCGGCAGCCGAGGAACTCGTCTCGCGTTCGGGTGAAAACACTCGCATGCTCGATAACGACTTGGCTAAGCTTGCCCAGATGGTCGAGGCGCCCCAGATTGAGCTTGCCGACGTTGAGCGCTGGATTGTACGTACGGCCGAGGTTCAGCCTTGGGACTTTCTCAATGCGGTCTCGGCCCGTGACATGCGCCGCTCGCTCGAGCTCTTCAATCTACTGCCCGCCAAGAGCTACGTGTGGACTTACACATTGCTGTGCGGCCGTATTCGCGAGCTTATCGTTGCCAAGGCGCTCGATGCGCGCGGACAGGGTCGTGAGCTGGCCGCAACGCTTAAGCTTCAGTCCTGGCAGGTCAAGAATCACCTGACCTGGGCTCGCCGCTTTTCGATGGCAGAGCTCGTCGCAGTGCTCGAGGGAGCGGTCGATGTGGAGCTCGCGCTCAAGGGTTCGGCCGATTCTGAGACCGCGCTTTTGCTCTGGATTACGAACATCTTGAGAAAATCGTGATGATACCTGCCTATTTGACAAATTCGTTCTATCCCTTTGAGGGGGAGCGTGCTATAGTAGGCGCTTGCATGACCTCACCGTGTCTCAGAGGTGTCATACATTTTTTGCAAGGAACTCGAAAGGAACTCCAGAAGTGGCAAACATCAAGTCTCAGAAGAAGCGTATCCGCACCAATGAGGCAGCTCGCATGCGTAACAAGGCTGTCAAGTCCGAGCTCAAGACGCTGACCAAGCACGTCCAGTCCGCCGTCGCCGAGGGCGACGCCGAGAAGGCCCAGGCTGCCCTCAAGACCGTCACCAAGCGTCTCGACATGGCTGCCGCCAAGCATGTTATCCACAAGAACCAGGCTTCCAACCGCAAGTCCGGTCTTGCCAAGCTCGTGAACAGCATCAACGCCTAAGTTGTAAATTTCACACCACACAGATTACGCGCATAAATGGAGCCTGTTTTATGGAACAGGCTCCATTTTTTGTACCGCTCGGGTAAGATAGTCCGCATGAATACTTCAATTGACATTTCCCACATCCGCAACTTCTCAATCGTTGCGCACATCGACCATGGCAAGTCCACGATCAGTGACCGCATCCTCGAGCTCACCCATACCGTCGACGAGCGCGATATGGAGTCGCAACTGCTCGACACCATGGATATCGAGCGCGAGCGCGGCATCACGATCAAGTCCAATGCCGTTCGCGTTTCCTATGACGCCGACGATGGTGAGACGTATCAGTTCAACCTGATCGATACACCGGGCCACGTGGACTTTACCTATGAGGTCTCGCGCTCGCTGGCCGCCTGTGAGGGCGCGGTGCTCGTCGTCGACGCCACGCAGGGCGTCGAGGCGCAGACCGTCTCCAACGCGACACTCGCCATGAACGCCAACCTGGATATCGTGCCCGCCATCAACAAGATCGACCTGCCGTCGGCACATCCCGACGAGGTTAAGACCGAGATCGAGGATGATCTGGCGATTCCTGCCGACGATGCCGTATGCGTATCGGGCAAGACCGGCGAGGGTATCCACGATCTGCTGGAGTCCATTGTCTTTTTGATCTCTCCGCCCAAGGGCGATGCTAACGCGCCGCTCAAGGCGCTTATCCTGGATTCGTATTTCGATGAGTACCGCGGCGTCGTTGCCACGGTCCGCGTCTTTGACGGATCCATCAAAAAGGGCGATACCCTGCGCATGATGCAGGCCGAGGGTGACTTCTTGGTCGACGGCGTGGGCGTCAAGCGTCCCGCCGAGACGCCGGTAGACGCACTGACGGTCGGCGAGGTGGGCTACGTGGTCACGGGCCTGAAGGATCCCGAGGCCGTGCACGTGGGCGATACCCTCACGTGGGCGTCGAATCCCTGCCCCGAGCCGCTTCCCGGCTACCGCGAGGCCAAGCCCATGGTCTATACGGGCCTGTTCCCGATCGACAACAAGGATTACGAGAACCTGCGCGACGCTCTCGATAAGCTGCATGTCAACGACCCGTCGTTGGTGTGGGAGCCCGAGACCTCGGTGGCGCTCGGCTTTGGCTTCCGCGTGGGCTTCTTGGGCCTGTTGCATATGGAGGTCGTCAAGGAGCGCCTGGAGCGCGAGTTCAATCTGGATTTGATTGCCACGAGCCCTTCGGTGGACTATCACGTCTACAAGACCGACGGCGAGATGATTGATGTCCGCAGCCCGCAAGATCTGCCCGAGGCTACGCGCATCGAGCGCATCGAGGAGCCTTACCTCAAGGCCAAGATTATCTGCCCGCCCGAGTATACGGGTGCCGTCATGCAGCTCGCCATCGAGCACCGCGGCATTACGACCGACATGATCCATCTCACGAGCAAATCGGTCGAGATGCGGTTTGACATGCCGCTTGCCGAGCTCATCCTGGACTTCTTTGACCAGCTCAAGAGCCGTACCAAGGGCTATGCCTCGCTCGACTATGAGTTCAACGAGTATCGTCCCTCCGAGCTCGTCAAGCTCGATATCCTGCTTTCGGGCGATGAGGTGGACGCGCTTTCGTTTATCGTGCACAAGGACAAGGCCTATGGCCTGGCACGCGGTCTGTGCGACAAGCTCAAGGAAATCATTCCGCGCCAGCTGTTCGAGGTGCCTATTCAGGGCGCCATCGGCAACAAGATTATCGCCCGCTCCACCGTCAAGGCGCGCCGCAAGGACGTTTTGGCCAAGTGCTATGGCGGCGATATCTCGCGTAAGCGCAAACTGCTCGAGAAGCAGAAAGAGGGCAAGAAGCGCATGAAGGCCATCGGTTCGGTCGAGGTCCCGCAGGAGGCCTTTATGGCGATCCTCAAGGTGGACGAGTAAGTCCATGGCGCTTTGTGAATACAGTACGCGGTTGCTGGGTGCCTATGCCGAGCAGCCGTTCCTTATGGCTCCCATGGCCGGCGTGACCGACCCTGCCTACCGCATCATGTGCCGCCGCCGCGGTGCCAACCTTGCCTATAGCGAGATGGTGAGCGTGGCGGGCCTTGCCTATGCCAGCAACAAGACCTGGCGCCTGGTGCTACCGGCCGACGAGGAGCAGCGGATTTGCGTGCAGCTCTTTGGCTCCAAGCCCGAGCAGTTTGCGAGTGCCGTCGCTGCTGTCGAGGAACGCGTGGGTGATCGCCTGTCATTGATTGATATCAACATGGCTTGTCCGGCGCGCAAGGTCGTTACCAAGGGCGAGGGCTCGGCGCTTATGCGCACGCCCGATCTGGCCGAGAAGATCGTCGAGGCGGCGGTGGGCGCGGCACATGTGCCCGTGACTGTAAAGATCCGCAAGGGCTTTTATGCCGAGGACCGTAATGCCGCGACGTTTGCCCAGATGCTCGAAGGCGCCGGTGCCGCCGCAGTCGCCGTGCACGGTCGTTGTGCCACGCAGCTCTATACGGGCCAGGCCGATTGGTCTGTCGTCGATGAGGTTGCCGACGCTGTCGAGATTCCCGTGATTGGTTCGGGTGATGTGTTCTCGGCCGAGGACGCTGCTGAGCATCTGCAAGGCTCGGGTGCCAGCGCGGTGTTTATCGCGCGCGGCATCTACGGCAATCCGTGGGTGTTCGGTGATGCTCGCGCCCTTGCGCTCGATGGCACGCCGGTTCCTTCTCGCTCCTCGGTCGAGCGCCTGGAGGCTCTGCGTGAGCACCTGACGTTGACGCACGAGCTTCTGCCGCTTATGTCGCGCGCCCGTACGTACGCGAGCTGGTATCTAAAGGGCATGCCCCATGCCGCCGCCTGGCGCGCTCAGGTGGTGCGCTGCTCCACGTACGAGGAGTTTATGGTGCTGGTCGATGATATCGAGCGCGATGTGGTGGCCTGCGAGGCTGCCCTTGCCGCCGGCGAATCGGTGCCCCCTCATCCGCTGGAGGCTTAAGGGTGGCCGTTACCGCGCTGTACGTGCACGTGCCGTTTTGCGCCCAAAAGTGCCGGTACTGCGACTTTGACTCGCGCAGTTTTTCTCCGTGCGACCTGAGTGCTGCGCTCGATGTCTATTTTGAGCAGTTGTTCGCGCGCCTCGATGCTTTTGGCAAGGCTGGGGCCCTTGACCATATCCGCACCGTCTATGTTGGCGGCGGTACGCCGTCGCTGGCGGGGGAGCGCCTGGTGGAGCTGGCGCGGCGTATTCGTGCGTGGTGCGCCCCCGTTGAGTTTACCTGCGAGGCCAATCCCGAGTCGCTGACCGCCGAGCTTGCCACTGCGCTTGCCAAGGTTGGTGTCACACGCGTCTCTCTGGGCGTGCAAACGCTCGATAACACCGAACTTACCGCCATCGGCCGTATTCACGATGCCGATCGGGCGTTTGCCGCCATCGCGACGGTCAAGAACTCTGGGCTTGACGTGTCGTGCGACCTTATGTGCGGACTTCCCGGGCAGACCGCGGCGAGTTGGAAGCGCACGCTCGATGGCGTGCTGGCGGCGGCTCCGCATCATGTGTCGGTCTACCCGCTCACGCTTGAGGAGGGGACGCCCCTTTATCGCATGGCGTGCCGCGACGAGTCGCTCGAGCCTGATGAGGATTTTCAGGCCGCATGCATGGACGTGGCACGCGAGCTCCTGGGTGCCGCCGGCTATCACCCGTATGAGGTGGCGAGCTACGCGCTCGACGGCCATGAGTGCGCCCATAACATTGCCTACTGGACCGGACGGGGCTACCTGGGCCTGGGTCGTTCTGCCGCGGGCATGCTCGACGCCGAGGATTTCGACCGTCTTACAGGTTTGTTCCCCGGCGTGTTTTCTCGAGGCGATTCGTACCGCGTGCGTCTGGTGCAACGTGACGATGACGCGATGGCGTTCGAGGCCGAATATCTGTCGCAGCGTGAGGCTGCGGCCGAAGACCTGATGCTTGCTTGCCGCATGACGCGCGGTGTCGCGTCCGACCTGCTGGTTTGCGCGGCTCGTGTCATCCCGGCCGATGAGCTGACAGCCGCCTGCGATCGCGCACTCGAATTGGGTCTTGCCACTTGGGTGCCCGAGACGTTCGGGGTCCATGAGGGACCCTTCACTTCGGCAGATGTCGTCGCGGGCCATGTTCGAGCTCGTCTGGCGCCGACCCACTTGGGCTGGCTCGATGGAAATGTTCTGTTCGAGCTGTTTTGGGATCTAGCTTAGGCCGCTCGGGTAGAATTACCGGAATATATACGCTGCTGTGAGCAGGAGGTTGCCGCGCATGGCGACGATGAACGAAAAAGATTACTACGAGATTCTGGGTGTCTCCAAGGACGCCACCTCGCGTGATATTCAAAAGGCCTTTCAGCAAAAGGCCCGCAAGCTCCATCCGGACGTCAACAAAGAGCCGGATGCCGAGGAAAAGTTTAAAGAGGTTTCCGAGGCCTACGCCGTGCTTTCGGATGAGCAAAAACGTGCGCGCTACGACGCTATGCGCTCTGGCAATCCCTTTGCGGGTGCACCTTCGGCCTCGCCCTACGGTGGCGGCTATGCCGGCGGCGCCGGGT
Source organism: Collinsella aerofaciens (assembly GCF_018785245.1). Lineage (GTDB taxonomy): Bacteria > Actinomycetota > Coriobacteriia > Coriobacteriales > Coriobacteriaceae > Collinsella > Collinsella aerofaciens_AD. The sequence goes on from NZ_WQPL01000033.1 coordinate 51,975, forward strand.
ACGGCAATCCTTTTGAGGGTGGTTTTCCCTTTGGTGGAGCCTGGGGCCAGCCGCGTCGCGGGCAGGCTGCCTATAATCCCGAGAACGGCGCCAACGTGGTCGTCGATATTAAGCTCGACGCCAAGGAGGCCAAGGGCGGTGCCCGCAAGACCGTCCGCTACACGCGCTTCGATACCTGCGGTCATTGCGGTGGCTCGGGCTCCGTTTCGTCTGAGCATGCCCATACCTGCCCGAGCTGCGGTGGTCGCGGCCACATCGATGTCGACCTGTCCTTTCTGTTTGGTGCCGGCACGTTCCAGTCGGTCTGCCCTGAGTGCGGTGGCTCCGGTAAGGTCGTCGCCGACCCCTGTCCCGATTGCGGCGGCAGCGGGCGGACCCGTGTGACCTCCGAGCAGACGATTGAGTTTCCCGCCGGCACGCACGATGGCGACGAGGTCCGTATTGGCGGCATGGGTCATGCCGGCACCAACGGCGCCTCTGGCGGTGATCTGGTCGGTCGCGCCCATGTTGAGGCCGAGCGCCTGGAAGGCAAGGCCCGTACCGGTTTTTACCTGATGGGCATCGTGGCGCCGTTTTTGGTGCTATCGGCCATCTCGGGCGTGTTCTCGGCCTTTGCCGTGATGTGCTTTATTCCGTTTGCCATGGGCCTGTTCATGGTGCTCTCGGACGGCGTGCTGCACCGCAGCCTGCTGTGGTGGAAGCGCGGCGCGATGCAGTTTGCCAACGGTTTTGCCAACGGATTTATGTTTGCGCTCGTGTCGGTTTGGTTTGCGAGCTGCTCGCAACGTGCCATGCTTTCACCCTACGCAATGCAATAACATCAAACCCTCTGTTTGCGGCCGGCCCAGCTTGGGTATAGGACGCACTGTGACAATAATGAAAGTCGGAAGGATTCGGTCGTGTCGGAAAATAGGGATTACTACGAGGTGCTTGGCGTCGACAAGGATGCCGACGCGCGGACGATTAAGCGCGCGTTTCTAAAGAAGGCCCGTACCGTACACCCGGACGTTTCGGACGACCCCGAGGCCGAGGCCAAGTTCAAAGAGCTCAACGAGGCATATTCCGTTCTTTCCGATGAGCAGAAGCGTGCTAACTACGACCGTTACGGCATTGCCGACGGCCCTGGTGGTTCGGGCTACGTCGACATTAACGATATCTTTGGCGGCATGGGCATGGACGACCTCTTCTCGTCGTTCTTTGGCGGCGGTGCCGGCGGTGGCGCCCGAAATCGCCGTGAGCGTCGTCGCGGCCGCGACATGGCCATCTCCCTTTCGGTGACGCTCGAGGAGGCGGCACTCGGGTGCAAAAAGACGATCAGCTATGACCGCCTTGCTCCCTGTGAGGATTGCAATGGCACCGGTAGGGCCGAGGGCGCGCAGGAAAAGCAGTGCAGCCGCTGCCACGGCACGGGCTATGTCACGACGGTCCAGCGTTCGTTCCTGGGCCAGGTTCAGTCCTCTTCGCCTTGTCCCGACTGCCACGGCGAGGGCACGGTCATCGATCATCCCTGCGAGACCTGCGACGGTCAGGGCCGCACGCCTTCGCATGAAAAGATCGACATCGATATCCCCGCCGGCGTTTCGACCGGTCGCCAGCTGCGCGTGAGCGGCTTTGGCGAGGCTGGCCTTCGCGGCGAGCCCTCGGGCGACCTGATCGTCAACGTGCGCGTCGCCGACCACGAGCGTTTTAAGCGCAACGGTGACGACCTGTACCTCGTTAGCGATATTTCGATTGCGCAGGCAGCGCTCGGCTGCGAGATCGAGGTCGAGGGCATTATGCCCGATGAGGTCGTCAAGGTGACGGTCCCTGCTGGTACACAGTACGGCGACACCGTGAGCGTCAATAATTACGGCATGCCGCGCATTGGCGGTGGCGGTTCGCGTGGTCGCCTGATCGTGCAACTGCGCGTGGTCGTTCCCACCAATCTTTCCAATAAGCAACACGAGCTGCTCCGTGCTTTTGCCGATGAGATGGGCGATGACGTCGCTTCCGGTAAGAAGTCGGTGACCGACCGTATCAAGAGTGCCCTCGACGATATCCTCGATTAAGGAGCCCGCGTGCTCGCACCCCATATTTCCGTCGTCAACCTCGGCTGCCGCGTCAACCGGGTTGAGTCTGACCGTATCACTGCCGATCTTATGCGCCTGGGCTTTGCTATTGTGGATCCCCAGGATGCCGATCTGATCGTCATTAACACCTGTGCCGTTACGGGCGAGGCCGAGGCCAAGACCCGTAAGGCCGTCCGTCATGCGCTGGCCCATCCAAACGAGCCCTATGTGCTCGTGACCGGATGCGTGGTCAATTTGCATCCCGAGGAGCTGTCGGAGCTTTCGGATCGCGTGATTGCCGAGCCGTCCAAGATAGATGTCGCCGAGCGCGTCTGCGAGGTACTGGGTGTCGAATCCGATAGCGTTCCCGCCTGCAGCGATGGCGAGGTGGTCGATGCGCTCGGTCGCTCTCGCCTGGGCGTGAAGATTCAGGATGGCTGCAACCATCGCTGCACCTATTGCATTGTGTGGAAGGCGCGCGGCCCCGAGCGCTCCGTGCCCGTCGAGTCCGTGCTCGAGCAAGTTCGCGAGGCCCAGGAGGCCGGCGTGCCCGAGGTGGTGCTGACCGGTGTGAACCTGGGTGCCTACGATGGCAAGAGCGCGACCGACGAGCACGTCGAAATCGATGAGCTGCTCGAGGCCATCATGGAGCGCACGTCTATTCCGCATGTGCGCATTTCCTCGGTCGAGCCCATGGATATCTCCGAGCGCCTGCTTAAGGTTATGGCGCGCTTTCCGCAGCGTATCGCCCCGTTTTTGCACCTGCCCGTGCAGTCCGGCTGCACGGCGACCCTGCATCGCATGGGCCGTCCCTATAGTGCGGAGGCCTTTGAGGACACGGTGCGTATGATTCGCGCCAATCTGCCGCAGGCGTCACTTTCTTGCGACGTTATTGTCGGCTTCCCTGGCGAGACGGACGAGGAGTTCGAGGAGTCGCTGGCGCTGTGCCGCCGTGTGGGTTTCTCGCGTATGCACGTGTTCCGCTACAGCAAGCGTCCCGGTACCCTTGCTGCCGACATGCCCGACCAGGTTCCGCCCGAGGTTATGGCCGAGCGCAGCCGCCGTATGCGGGCCGCCGCACAGGAGCTCGCTATTGCCGACGCTCGCCGTCGCGTGGGCACGGTCGAGCGTGCCGTGCTCGAGTATGGCGACAACCTGACGCTCGGCTCGTTCCATCATGCCCGTCTTGACGATACCTGTGGACTTACAGCCCCGTGCCTGCTCGATGTTGCTATCATCGGAGTCGATGATTCCGGCTTGGTCCATGCACGCAGGGAGGTTCATGGAAGCCTCGAAGATTAGACTTACCGTTCCCGAGGGGATTGATCCCTCGCGCGTTTTGGGCGCCGGCGACGGCGTCCTTCGTGCGCTCGAGAGTTTGGTTCGCGCTCATGTGGTCGCCCGTGGCGATAGCATCTCCGTGAGCGGCGACCCGGACGAGGTCGAACTCGTGGCGCGCTTTTTCGAGCACGCTTTTTGCGAGGCGGCCGCCGGGCGCACGCTGTCTGCCGACGATGTCTCTCGCTGCCTGGCCGTCTTGCGCGACGGTGAGCACGAGGCTACGTCGCTTCGCGATGACGTGCTGCTTTCGTATCGCGGCCGCGTCATTCGCCCCAAGACGCTCGGCCAAAAGCGCTATGTGGATGCCATCCGCACGCATACCATCACGTTTGGCCTGGGTCCTGCCGGCACCGGTAAGACCTATCTGGCCATGGCGCTCGCCGTTGCCGCGCTCAAGCGTCACGAGGTGGGCCGTCTGATCTTGACGCGTCCGGTTGTCGAGGCGGGGGAGAATCTGGGCTTTTTGCCCGGCACCCTCGAGGAAAAGATCGATCCCTACATGCGTCCGCTCTACGACGCCCTTTTTGACATGATGGATCGCGAGCGCACCGATGAGCTTATGGAGCGCGGCGTGATCGAGATCGCCCCGCTTGCCTACATGCGCGGCCGCACGCTGAGCGATGCCTTCGTGGTGCTCGACGAGGCGCAAAATACCACGCCCGAGCAGATGAAGATGTTCCTGACACGCCTTGGGTTCAACTCCAAGTTCGTGATTACCGGCGACCTGAGCCAGCGTGACCTGGTGGGTCGTCGCGGCGGTCTTGCCGACGTTGAGCAGATTTTGGGTCGTGTCGACGATGTCGCATTTTCGCACCTCGAGCGCGCCGACGTGGTGCGCCATGCCCTGGTGGGGCGTATCGTCGAGGCATATGATGCTTATGATGACGTGCGCGAGCAGCGCCCGCGCGACCGAAAGGAGTCCCGTTGAGTGTATTGATCAGCAACGATGCCGAGCTCGATACGCTGCTCGACGCGCAGGAGGTGGAGCACATCTGCGAGGTTGTGCTTGCCGCCGAGGGCGTTGAGCGTGAAGTCGAGATTTCCCTTTCGTATGTCGACGAGGACGAGATGCACGAGCTCAACCACGAGTGGCGCGGTATCGACCGCACCACCGATGTGCTCTCGTTTGAATGCGACTCGGCCTTTGACGAGGATATTCCCGCCGACGAGACGCTCGAGCTCGGCGATATCATCTTGGCCCCGCAGGTTATTGCCCGTCAGGCCCCCGGTTTTGGCAATAGCCCCGCTGACGAGTGTCGTCTGATGCTCGTACACGGCATGCTGCACCTGCTGGGCTATGACCATATCGAGGACGACGAGGCCGAGGTCATGGAGGCCCGCGAGGACGCCATCCTGCGCGATCTGGCGCTCGAGCGCGGCGAGGACCCCAAGCTAGTCCACGTCGGCCCCATCACCAACCACGCCCACGACTAGGAGCCGTCTATGATTCCCGGATCGAACAAGGACCATCCGTCCTTCTTAAAGTCGTTTTCCTACGCCATGGAGGGCTTCGTCACCGCCGTCAAGACCGAGCGCAACATTAAGGTCATGCTCTTGGCGGGCGTGTGCACCGTCATTGCCGGCTGTATCGTGGGCCTTGACATTGCCGAGTGGGCCACGATTATCATCTGTTGTGGCCTGGTGATTCACGGCGAGCTGTGCAACACCGCTATGGAGGCTATCGTCGACCTAGCGACCCAGGAGCTCCATCCGCTGGCCAAGCGTGCGAAGGACATCGCCGCCGCCTCTGTATACATTCTTTCCATCACCGCCGCGATTGTGGGCGTGCTGGTATTTGCCCACGCGCTCGGCTTTATTTAGAAAGGGATTCCCATGTCCGACAATATGCAGCCTACCGATGAGATCCTGGACGACGAGACTTTGGACGCGGTGGATACCGAGGGGCTCGAGGATGTCGAGGAGTTCGACCCGTTTGAGGGCATGAGCGATGAGGAGCTCGACGCCCTGTGCGACGAGGATGAGAACCTCGCGGGCTTTGGTGACGTGGAACCCGGTTTCCGCAGCGGCTTTGTGGCCCTGGTCGGACGCCCCAACGCCGGCAAGTCCACGCTGCTCAACGCCTGTTACGGCAAGAAGGTCGCCATTACCTCGCCGGTGGCCCAGACGACTCGCCGCCGTATGCGCGCCGTCGTCAACCGCCCCGGCTACCAGCTGGTCTTTGTCGATACCCCGGGTATCCATAAGCCCAAGGACGGTCTGGGATCCGAGCTCAACAAGAGTGCACTGTTCGAGCTGAACGATGTCGATGTCGTCGCGTTTTTGATTGATGCCACCAAGCCCATCGGCAGGGGAGACGCCTGGGTTGCCGAGCGTGTCAGATGCGCTCGTTGCAAGAAGGTCCTGGTGCTCACTAAGGCCGATGAGGCCGACCCCGCACAGGTCATGGAGCAGCTTAAGGCTGCCCACGAGCTTATGGAATATGACGACGAGATTGTGACGTCGTCGGTTAAGAACTTCAACGTCGATGCCTTTATAGAGACCGTTGCGCACTTTTTGCCCGAGGGTCCGCGTTGGTTCCCCGAGGACATGGGTACCGACGCTTCCGATGAGACGCTCGTTGCCGAGTTTGTGCGCGAGAAGGTCTTGCGCCGCACCCGTGATGAGATTCCGCACTCCGTTGGCGTGATCTGCGATGCGCTCGAGCAGACCAAGAAGGTGCTGCGCGTGCACGCCACCATTTACGTCGAGCGCGAGGGCCAAAAGGGCATCATCATCGGCAAGGGCGGCGAGATGATCAAGCATATCGGTATCGACGCCCGCCGCGATCTTGAGCGCATCTTTGGCACGCAGGTCTTTTTGGAGCTGGACGTGAAGGTCAAGGCCGGCTGGCGTGACGACGAGGCCCAGATTCGCCGCTTTGGCTACAACGCCGAGGACTAAGGACGCGCGGCGCGCATGGCAGGCTCCCGGACATATCGCACGAAGGTGCTCGTCCTCGATAAGACGAAGCTCAAAGAGACGGACCTGATCCTGACGATGCTTGACGAGCGGGGTCGACAGGTTCGTGCCGTGGCAAAGGGTGCGCGTAAGCCCGGCGGGCGGTTGGCGGCGCGCTGCGAGCTGTTCTGTACCGTTGATATGCTGCTTGCGCATGGACGGTCACTCGACGTGGTTTCCCAGGCCGAGCTTATGGAGGCGCCGCTCGGCGCTGCGCCCGATTACGAGACGACTTGCGCCGCAAGCGCGATCGCCGAGGTCGCACGCGTGTGCTCGTTCGAGGACGCCGAGGACCCGTTTACCTTTGCCATTACGCAACGGGCGCTTACCCTGGTCGGCAGCGGGCTCGACGCTGCGCATATGGATTTACTTGTGGCGGCATATGTCTTTAAGCTGCTGTCGCACGTTGGCTATCGACCAGATTTTTCGGCCTGCGTGCTGTGCGGAGACCCCATGCTGTCGTATTTTTCACCACAGGCGGGCGGGCTCATGTGCGGATCGTGCGCGTCGAGCGTTCCGGGTGCCGAGCTGGTATCGACTGGTGAGGTCGCATGGCTTCGCGCCCTCATGTCCATGACCTTCGATGCGCTCATGGCCGAGCGAATCGACCCGCATACGGCGGCATTCTTGCTCGGGCTTTCGCATGTTTGGGCTGCGACGCACACCGATCAGCGCCTCCGTGCGATGGAATTCATGTTGGGTCGGTGATGATGCGCAGGGGCGGGCTGCTTGTGGTAACATATCGGCCTGTTGGTACCTCGATCTTGGTTGCTCGCTCCACCGGCGGCTTCCCAGTCCGAGGCGAATCGAGTCGCCCGTGGGCGACGTTAAACGAAAGGTGAAACAATGACTGTTTCCAAAGAGCGCAAGGCTGAGCTGACTGCCCAGTTCGGTAACACCCCGGTCGACACCGGCAACCCCAAGGTTCAGGTCGCCATCCTGTCCGAGCGCATCAAGGAGCTGACCGAGCACATGAAGTCCCACCAGAAGGACTTCCACACCCGTCGTGGCCTGCTCATGCTCGTCGGCCGTCGTCGTCGTCTTCTCTCCTACATCAAGAAGAACGACATCGTCGAGTACCGTGAGCTCATCAAGGCTCTGGGCATTCGCGACAATATTCAGTAGCGAACTTGTACATGCTAAGAGCGTCCTGCATGCGGGACGCTCTTTTTGTGTAAGGGCGTGAACAATCACGCTCTGAAGCGTGGCGGGGGCAGGGGGCCCGCGTCACATGAGAAGCCCGCAGGCAAGGGGCCTGTGGGGTAAAGGAGAACAATGACACTCGTATCCAAGACCTTTGAGCTGTACGGCAAGACCTACACCTTTGAGTCCGGCGAGCTTGCCAAGCAGGCCACTGGCGCCTGTCTGGTCAAGCAGGGCGACACCACGATGCTCGATACCGTGGTCGTCTCCAAGGAGCGCAAGAACTATGACTTCTTCCCGCTGACCGTCGACTTCAACGAGAAGATGTACGCTGCCGGCCGCATCCCGGGTGGCTACCTCAAGCGTGAGGGCCGTCCCAGCGAGAAGGCCACGCTCACCGCTCGCATGATCGACCGTCCGATTCGCCCGAGCTTCCCGGACGGCTTCCGCAACGAGGTACACATTGTCGCTACCTCGCTCGTCGCCGACCAGGTCAACCCCTTCGACGTCATCAACGTCATGGGTGCCTCCCTGGCCATGACGCTCGGCGGCGTGCCCTTCGAGGGCCCGCTTGCCTGCGTGCGCATCGGCCGTAACGTGGAGACCGGCGAGTTTATCGTCAACCCCACCTACGAGGAGCGCGAGAACTCCGATCTGGACCTGGAGCTGGGCGGATCCGCCGACTTCATCTCGATGGTCGAGGCCGGCGCCGAGGAGATCTCCGAGGACGACATGCTCGCCGCTATGAAGTTTGGCCAGGAGGCCCTTGCTGCTTTCTGCCAGGCTCAGGACGAGTTCGTCGCCGAGTGGGAGCAGGTCAACGGCCCCATCGTCAAGAAGGAGTACCCGCTCGACCAGCCCGTCGAGGAGGTCCAGGAGCGCATCTTCGCCCACTACGACGAGATGGCTGCCGCCCTTCGCGACGCCGACAAGCTCTCCCGTATCGGTAAGGTCGAGGCTCTGAAGGAGTCCATCCGCGCCGAGTTCACCGAGGAGGAGCAGGCCGCTTGGGAGCGCGAGATCCCCGTGGCGCTCAAGAAGCTCGAGAAGAAGGCCATGCGCACCATGGTCGTCGAGACCGGCGAGCGCGTCGACGGCCGTGCCGCCGACGAGATCCGTCCCATCATGGTGAAGGACAACTACCTGCCGCTCGTTCACGGCTCTGGTCTGTTCCAGCGTGGCCAGACCCAGGTGCTTTCTGTCCTGTCGCTCGGTATGCTCAACGAGGGCCAGCGTCTGGATACCATCGAGCCCACCGAGGGCAAGCGCTACATGCACCACTACAACTTCCCGCCGTTCTGCACCGGCGAGACCGGCCGCATGGGCAGCCCCAAGCGCCGCGAGATCGGCCATGGCAACCTGGCCGAGCGCGCCCTGCTTCCGGTGCTCCCCGACGAGAACGAGTTCCCCTACGCCATCCGCGTGGTCTCCGAGGTCATGGAGTCCAACGGCTCCTCTTCGATGGCTTCGACCTGCGGCTCTACGCTCGCCCTTATGGACGGCGGCGTGCCCATTAAGCGCCCGGTCTCCGGTATCGCCATGGGCCTGATCCAGGAGGAGGGCAAGACCGTGGTCCTGTCCGACATCCAGGGTCTCGAGGACTTCCTGGGCGACATGGACTTTAAGGTCACCGGCACCACCGAGGGCATCACCGCCCTGCAGATGGACAACAAGGCCACCGGCCTCACCTTCGACATCCTGGCCCGCGCTCTGCAACAGGCCAAGGAGGGTCGCGCCTTCATCCTGCAGAAGATGCTCGATGTGATTCCCGAGCCGCGCCACACCACGCGCAGCACCGCTCCGCGCATCGTTTCCATCCAGGTTCCGACCGACAAGATCCGCGACGTCATCGGTTCCGGCGGTAAGGTCATCCGCGGTATCCAGGACGAGACCGGCGCCTCGGTCGACATCCAGGAGGACGGCACCGTCTTTGTCGGCGGCACCGGCGAGTCCGTCGACCAGGCCGTCGAGCGTATCAAGCTCATCATCAAGGTTCCCGAGCCGGGCGAGGAGTACACCGGTCGCGTGGTCTCCATCCAGCCCTTCGGCGCCTTCGTCAACCTGCTGCCCGGTAAGGACGGCCTGCTGCACATCTCCCGCGTCGCCAAGGGCCGCGTGGAGAAGGTCGAGGACGTCCTCAACGTGGGCGACGAGGTCAAGGTCGTCGTCATCGAGGTCGACGATCGTGGCAAGATTTCGCTCGATCGTCTGGACAAGCCCGAGGCCCCGGCTCGTGCCGAGGGTGCCTCTGAGGGCGACGGCGAGCACTTCCAGCGCCGTGAGCGTCCGCGTCGCGAGCGCTCCGAGCGCAGCGACCGTCCGCGCCGTCCCGGTGACAACGGAGGCCGCAAGCCCCGCCGTCACCACGACGCCGAGTAACAGCTAAACATAAGCAGCTCAACAAGGGCGACTCCTAAGGGGGTCGCCCTTTTGCTTGCGCCCGGGAGGGCCGCATATGAAGTTTCCTGCTCTACAGTCCTGCGCAAGACGGAAAGCACATTAAGTGCTTTCCTTTGCGTGCGGAACTCGCGATAAACTTCATATGCGTCCCTCCCGGGCGCAAGCAAAAGGGCTGGTTAGTGCCGCTCGCTATTTAGTTAGACAGTCTATTCAGTAGCCAGATTTCAGATCAGTAGATAGACGTAGCAGTATTTTCCCAGATAAAGCTGCCCAAAATAAACCTGGTCCCTTATTGGCAGTTTTCCCGTGGGGCGGGCACTGATGAAGTTTATCGCGAGTTCCGCACGAACAGGAGGCCACTTAATGTGGCCTCCGTCGTGAGCAGGACTGTAGAGCAGAAAACTTCATCAGTGCCCGCCCCACGGGAAACCGGCGGGATAGACCAGTTCAGATGGGGCTTTGATGCATGGGTGGTCTGTTGTTGTGCAAATGGGTATCATACTGTGGATATTGCATCGACTCTGTGATGCATGTTTGTACGTTCCCGGCGGTCGGTTTGCCAGAAGCGCCCCGTCGGTTGTTCCAGACCCGTTTCGAAGAAAGGAAACCACACTAACCTATGGCAGCTAAAAAATCATCTCCCTTGAAGATCATTCCGCTCGGCGGCCTTGACGGCATCGGCAAGAACATGACGGTCTTCGAGTGCGGCGACGACATGGTGCTCGTCGACGCTGGCCTCATGTTCCCCGACGACTCCCAGCCCGGTATCGACCTGGTGCTTCCTGACTACACCTACGTTCTTGAAAACGAGGAGAAGCTCCGCGGTATCGTCGTCACCCACGGCCACGAGGACCACACCGGTTCGCTTCCGTATCTACTGCAGGACCTCAACAACAAGGTGCCCATCTTCTCGAGCAAGCTGACGCTTGGCTTTATCGAGGGCAAGCTCTCTGAGTTCCGAATCCGCGCGCCCAAGTTCCGCGAGGTCAAGGGCGGAAGCCATGTCAATCTCGGTGGCATCTCGCTCGACTTCTTCTCGATGACGCACTCCATCCCCGGCGCTCTGGGCGTGTTCATTCGCACTAACCAGGGCACCGTTATGCACACCGGCGACTTTAAGCTCGACCAGACGCCCATCGACGGCGTTACGCCCGACTATGCCGCTATCAGCCGCTTTGCCAAGCAGGGTATCGACCTGCTGCTGTCCGACTCCACCAACGCCACGGTTCCCGGCTTTACCAAGTCCGAGGCCGAGGTTGGTCCCAACTTGCTGCACGCTATCAAGAACGCCCCGGGTCGCGTGTTCGTCGCGTCGTTCTCGAGCCATATCCATCGCCTGCAGCAGATCTGCGATGCCGCCCGCAAGTGCGGCCGTAAGGTCGTTGTGACCGGTCGCTCCATGCTCACGAACACCCGCGTGGCGCGTGAGCTGGGCTACCTCAACATCGACGATGCCGATATCATCGATGCCTTCGATATCGATAACCTGCCCGACGACAAGATCGTCGTCATGTGCACCGGTTCGCAGGGCGAGCCGCTGTCGGCCCTGTCCCGCATGGCCAACGGAGAGCACAAGACGCTCTCCATCCACGAGGGCGATACCGTTATCCTCTCGGCAACTCCCGTTCCTGGCAACGAGAAGGCCGTCCAGCAGGTCGTCAACAGTCTGGCCAAGCTCGGCTGCGACGTGTGGGATAAGAACCGCGCTCTCGTTCACGTCTCCGGTCACGGTAGCCAGGAGGAACTCAAGCTACTGATGGCCATGGCCAAGCCCACCTACTTTATGCCGGTTCACGGCGAGGCCGTGCATCTGCGTGCCCATGCCCAGCTTGCTCGTAAGATGGGCATCAAGGATGATCACATCTTTATCCTCGATAACGGCGACACGCTCGAGATGCGCGGCGGTATCGTCAAACGCGGTACGCCCGTCGAGTCCGGCGTCGTCTACGTCGACGGCCTGCGTATCGGCGATACCGACCCCATCGTCCTGCGCGATCGTCAGAAGCTCGCCAACGACGGTATGGTTACCGCTGTTGCCATCGTCTCGCTCAAGCACAAGAAGATCGAGGCCATCGAGTTCTCGGGCCGCGGCGTCTCGTTTGCCATCGACGACCAATTCTCCGAGGATGCCTCCGCGTCCATTATGAAGACGATCGAGAAGGGCAAGTTTAGCTTTACGAGCAGCGGTTCCGATGCCATTCGCAAGGCCGTGCGCGATTCGCTCTCTAACTTTATCTGGAGCCGTACGCGCACCCGTCCGATGATCATCCCGGTCGTCATGGAGGTTTAGTTTGGCGCGCGGATCTGCACAAAACGCCAAAGGCAATAAGGCCAATAACCAACCGGCATCTGCTAAGGGTGCCGGTTCCCATCTGCGTGCCAATAAGGGCCACGAGGCGGACTTCGACGATTTTGAGCCCTTGGTGGAGCCCTCGGCCAATCGCGATATCGCCGGCGTGGTCATTGCCGTTTTGGCGATTGCGTCCTTTATTGCCGTGATTTCTCCGGCAACAGCGCCCGTGACGGCTGCTGTTGCCGGTTTTTACCACCTGGGCTTTGGCCTGGGCGCCTACGTGCTGCCGATCGTCATTTTGCTGTTTGCCGCCACGCTCTTTTTAGGCGAGGACTCGCCGCTCAACGTGCGCTCTGTTGCGGGCGGCGCCGTGGTCTTTATCGCCGTCGTCTCCATTCTTTCGCTGATGGTGCCGGGTACGAGTGTCTCGTGTGACCTTATGTTCACGCCGCAAAATTTGTCCGCCTCGGGTGGCTACATCGGTGCGTTTATTGCGAGTGCGCTGCAGAATGCCCTGGGTAAGCCTATCGCGATGGTAGTCCTGTTGGGCCTTGTCGTCGTGGGCTTGGTCATCATCGGCTTTTCGGTGGGTGGCGTGCTGCGCTCTGCCCGCGACCGCGCGGCCGATTTTGCCGAGCGCCGTCGTGCCGATGTTAACGCGAGCCCGTGGGGTGACGACGAAGCCCTGTCGGTGCCCGGCGTTGCCCGTCCGCACCTGAGCATCTTGCGCCAGAAGGGAACTGACGCCGCCGTGACCACGGCCATGGGTGGCGATGCCGACCCGATTTTGGATGATGACGAGGACGATGACCCGTTTGTCGACGTGTCCGAGGCCGTGGAGGCAGAGCGCGCCAAGACCACGCTGCTGCCGCGTCGCCATGCCAAGAAGGGCAAGATCGCGCCCAAGCTCAACACGAGCGAGCCAGACCCGTCTTGGTCCGATAGTGAGATTGAGCTCACCGAGGGCGATGACGAGGACGACGAGACTCCGCTCGAGACCGCCAAGACCACTTTGCTGCCGCGTCGCCGTGCCAAGCGCGACCAGGTAACCGGCCAGCTTTCGATGGAAGACGATCCCGATAAGATTGACGAGTCCGAGCCGCCGTTTGCCGTGAATCCTGTCTCGGCAGCACCTCAGATTCCCGACTTCTTGAAGCATCCCAAGGTTGCCGATGCGCCTGCCTTGAGTGCTGTCGAATCGGCTGCGGCTAGCGATGGGGGAGCGGGCGGCGGCGCCGCAGATAACGAGGGCGAAGAAGAGGACGGTCTTAAGCTTCCGCCGCTCGAAATCCTTCATGCCAACCCGCAGTCGGCTTCTGCCGCGTCTTCGGACAAGGAGCTGGAGCAGACCGCTGAGTCTCTGCAGTCGACGTTGCTTGAGTTTGGCCGCAGCGCCCGCGTGGTCGGCTGGATCGCCGGCCCCACGGTGACGACCTTTAAGCTGCAGCCCGGTGAGGGCGAGCGCGTGAGCAAGATCTCGAGCCTCGAGGACGATATCGCGCTTTCGCTTGCCGCCCAGTCGGTGCGCATCTTCGCGCCGATTCCCGGCACCTCGCTTGTGGGTATCGAAATCCCCAATCGCAAGCGTCAGAACGTCAACCTGGGTGACGTGCTGCCCTATGTGAAGGGCGGTCCGCTCGAGCTGGCCATCGGCCGCGATGCCGAGGGCACGCCGGTTGTCGCCGACCTCGCTAAGATGCCCCACTTGCTGATTGCCGGTACCACCGGTTCCGGTAAGTCGGTCATGATCAACTCCATCATCACGACCTTGCTCATGCGCGCTCTTCCCGAGGACGTTCGCCTGATTATGGTCGACCCCAAGCGCGTCGAGCTTGCGGGCTATAACGGTCTGCCGCATCTCTATGTGCCTGTGGTGACCGAGCCCAAGCAGGCCGCGAGTGCCTTGCAGTGGGCGGTGTCCGAGATGGAGCGCCGCCTGAAGGTCTTCGAGCGCCTTAACGTGCGTAAGATTTCGACCTACAACGAAAAGCAGGCCGCCGGCGAGTTTGAGCATTACGACAACCCACCGCAAAAGATGCCCTACCTGGTCATCATCATTGACGAGCTCTCGGACCTGATGATGGTCGCCGGTAAGGATGTCGAGGCCTCGATCGTGCGTATCGCCCAGCTGGGCCGTGCCGCCGGTATCCACCTTATCGTGGCCACGCAGCGCCCCAGCTCCAACGTGGTGACGGGCCTCATCAAGGCCAACATCACCAACCGCATCGCCTTTAACGTTGCTACGGGCATCGACTCGCGCGTCATCATCGATCAGATGGGTGCTGAAAAGCTGACCGGTTTGGGCGACATGCTGTTCTCCAAGGTCGACTGGGGTAAGCCTCGCCGTATTCAGGGCTGCTTTGTCTCGGACGACGAAATCAACGAGATTGTCGAGTTCGTCAAGTCGCAGAGCGAGCCAGACTACCACGAGGAGATCCTGTCTGCCGTGGCGCCCGCTTCCATGTCCATGGCGGGTGGCGGCGGCATTGTCCGCACCGGAGTCGCCGAGCCGCAAGACGATGATCCGCTCATTTGGGAAGCCGCCCATATTGTGGTGGAATCGCAGCTTGGCTCCACATCTGGCCTGCAACGTCGTCTGAAGGTTGGCTATGCGCGTGCCGGGCGTATTATGGACATGCTGGAAGAGAAGGGTGTCGTCGGCCCGCCCGACGGTTCCAAGCCGCGCGAGGTCCTGTTGGACGAGGAGGGGCTTGCCGCGCTGGAATCTGTCGACGCCGAGATGGCACGTGAAGATCGTGAGTTTGGAGGATTCTGATGGCCGCACGCTTTGGTGACATGCTGCTCGAGCAGCGTCGCCGAATGGGCCTATCCATTCAGCAGGTCGCCAACACCATCAAAATCAGGCCGCAGATCATCGAGTTTTTCGAGACCGGTAACTTTGCTTCGATGCCGCCGCGCGGCTATGCGCAGGGCATGATTTCGAGCTATGCTCGCTTTTTGGGCCTCAATCCGCGCGAGGTAGTCAATGCCTACTTTGACGACCTGATGGCATACGAGCGCGAGACGTCGCAGCGGGGCGGTCGTTTTCAGGACGCCGCCGGCTACGTCAATTCGCGTTCCTCGGTCGATAACGGGCGCTTCCTGATGGTTCAGGGCGGTCGTTCGACCCGCTATGGACAGCGTCCTCAGCAGGCCGGTTATATTACCGAGACGGGTTCGGGCGAGGAGATTCGCTCACAGCGTGACCGGTTCCGCAGTACGCCGATGCCCGAGGACCGTGCACTTCCCGCTGCCCGCGGCGTGGCGCGTGACCCTCGTGCCGGCTACGGCGACGGCGGCTATTCCGATCGCGGTTACCGTGGTGTCTCCACCGGACGCTCTCGCGGTGGCTATGCGGATGCCGATACCACGCAGGTGACGCCGCGTCTTCGCTCTCAATCACAGCCGTATGGTCAGCGCTCTTCGGCTCCGCGTTCGGGCCAGCGTGGCTATCAAGGCCGCGGTGAACTTGCGCCCCGCTCGGGTCAGCGCAGCCTTCAGGGCCAGGGTGGCTATCGCGGCCGTCCCGATAGCAATCGCGGTCGTATGCCTCAGGGAGGCGGCCGCAACAGTTCCGGTCGTGGACGCGGCGGATCCCGTACTCCTCAAAACAACGGGCTCGATCCGCGTATCGTCTACGCCGGCATCGGTGCCGTGGCGTTGCTGCTGATCGTTCTCATCGTGGTGTTTCTGCGCGGCTGCGCATCTTCGGCGCCCGAGACCACGCCCGAGACGCCCACTGCCACCAAGACGACGACTAAGAAGTCTTCTAAGAAGACCGAAACGGTCGACGAGGACGAAGACACCGATGAGGCGACGGATGAGTCGACTGATTCGGACGCTACCAAGACGACGGCCAAGAAGGAAGAGAACGAGGTCACGAAGGTCAAGGTCTCCGTTGCCAAGGGAAAGACCGCGTGGATTGAGGTCAAGGTCGACGGCAAGTCGGTCTATGGCGCTCAGGCGACTGGCCCCTTTGAGCAGGAGTACACGCCCGAGTCCTCAATCGAGATCACCACGTCCAAGCCTTCCGATGTCACCGTTACCAAGAACGGTGAAAAGGTTCGTTACGATACCAAGACCTCGGGCGTGGCGCGTGTGACGATCACCGTTCCCAAGAAGGAGACGACTGATTCCGAGAATGGTAAAAGTTCTGATGGTACCGACACCACCGATGGTACCGATACCACCGACGGCACCGATGCCCAGTCCACGAATGGCGCCGATACCGCAACTGACGGTCAGACGCCCACCGATTCTACCGACTATTCGTACGATAGCTACTAAGCCGCTCGTACGCGAAAGGAAACATCATGGCTAAAGATTCCAGCTTCGACGTCGTGTCCGAGGTCAACATGCAAGAGGTCGACAACGCCTTCCAGCAGACCACGCGCGAGATTTCCCAGCGCTATGACCTTAAGGATTCCGGTGCCACGATCGAGCTTTCGAAGGGCGACAAGCTCTTTACGATCAACGCCCCGGCCGACTTTGTCTCCAAACAGATTATCGACGTGTTGAGCTCCAAGCTCATCAAGCGCGGCATTGACCTCAAGGCTGTCTCGTGGGATGCTCCGCAGGCGGCGTCGGGCGGCACCGTGCGCGTGCTCGGCCATATCGTCGAGGGTATCGACCAGGCGACCGCCAAGAAGATCAACAAGGACATCAAGGACCAAAAGCTCAAGGTCAAGGTGACCATCGAGGCCGACAAGCTGCGTGTTTCCTCTGCTTCGAAGGACGCGTTGCAGACTGTGATCCAGTTCCTGCGCGACCAGGACTACGGCCAGCCGCTGCAGTTCACCAACTACCGCTAATATCATTCGAAAGGACCGCTCTCCAACATGGATACACCGTTGGGCTCCGTGCTCTACATCACCCTCGGGTGCGCCAAGAACGAGGTTGACACCGACCGCATGCGTTCTCTTTTGACCGCCGCGGGCTATGAGGAGGCATTCGACCCGCAGGATGCCGATATTGCCATCGTCAATACGTGCTCGTTCCTCGCCTCCGCAACGTCCGAGAGCATCGAGACCACGCTCGAGCTCGCCAACGAGGTTCAGGACGGCGTGCGTTCTTGTCCCATCGTCATGTGCGGCTGCGTGCCGTCGCGCTATGGCGACGACCTGCCTGACGAGCTGCCCGAGGTCGCTGCCTTTGTGAAGGCCGACGAGGAGGACGGCATCGTGGCGGTCATCGATGGCGTGCTGGGTGTTGAGCGTGAGATTGCAGCCTATATCCCGCAGGTCAAGCGTACCGTCGAGGGCGCCGTTGCCTACGTCAAGATTTCCGATGGCTGCAACCGCTTCTGCAGCTTCTGCATGATTCCCTACATTCGCGGCCGCTATCATTCGCGTAATGCCGAGAGCATCATCTCCGAGGTGCGCGACCTGGTTGCCGGCGGTGTGCGCGAGATCGTGCTGATCGGCCAGGACACGGGCATCTGGGGTACCGACTTTGCCGACGAGGACGTCGCCGATGACTCGCCGCGCAATCTGGCGCAGCTGCTGCGTGCCGTCGCCGAGGCCGTGCGCCCGCACAACGTCTGGGTCCGCGTGCTCTATCTGCAGCCCGAGGGCATGACTGACGAACTCATCGAGACGATTCGCGATACGCCCGAGGTGTTGCCCTATATCGATATCCCCGTGCAGCACTGCGACGCGCGCATTCTCAAGGCCATGCGGCGCTCCGGTTCGCGCCAGGAGCTCGAGGATCTGTTCCGCGACCTTCGCGAGCGCATTCCCGGCATCGTGATTCGTTCCACGGCCATGGTCGGCTTCCCGACCGAGACCGACGACGAGTTCCGCGACCTTATCGACTTTATGGACACCGTCGGCTTTGACTACACGAGTGTCTTTGCCTACTCGCGTGAGGAAGGCAGCCTGGCCGCTAAGATGGAGGGCCAGGTCGATGAGGAGGTTAAGCTCGAGCGCGCCCAGGAGGCCATGGACCTGGCCGAGTCGCTCGGTTTTGCCGCCACCGCCGCACATGTGGGCGAGCGCGCCCAGGTAATCGTCGACGGTATCGAAGAGACCGAGGATGGCGCCGAGCTGATCGGCCATGCCTGGTTCCAGGCGCCCGATTCCGATGGCGCGGTGCATCTGGACGCTAGCGAGGCGTCCGTGGGCGATATTCTGACCGTCGAGTTTACCGATAGCTTCTGCTATGAGCTTATCGGTCATGTTGTGGAGTAGGAGAGCGTCATGGCTAACGAGAGCAATAAGGAACTGACGAGTGTCTGGACGCCCGCCAACATCGTGACGTGCGTTCGCATCGTCTTTATCCCGGTGTTCATGATCGTGTCGGCGCTTTCTCACACGAGTGTTGCCGGTACGGATTGGAGCACCTTCGACGGCCCGCTCGCCGCCGCTGCCTTCATTCTGTATGTGATCCTGTCGTGCACCGATAAGGTCGACGGTTATCTGGCGCGTTCGCGCAACGAGATCACCGATTTCGGCAAGTTCTTGGACCCCATCGCGGACAAGCTGCTGGTGTTCTCGGCCCTGCTGCTGTTCTTGGATTTTGGCGCGGTGACCGTGTGGTCCGTGTTCATTATCCTGTTCCGTGAGCTGCTGGTGAGCGCTCTTCGCATGGTCGCGAGTGCTGCCGGTGTGGTCGTTGCGGCCGATAAGCTCGGCAAGTACAAGACGGCGACCACGATGGTCTCCATCTGCGGTTATCTGTGCGTCTTTGCGATGGCCGGCTTGCACCTTGGCCCGGTGGCGCTGACGCTCGGCATCTACTCGGTGTCGCGCTTCCTGTACGCCGTTGCCGTTGTCCTGACCGTTATCTCGGGCGCCCAGTACTTCTGGAACTGCCGCAAGATCGTCTTTTCGGTCTAGGTCCTGGTGGGTATGACGGACTCTTTTGAGCAGATTTTCGCACATAACGAGGAGCTGGCGCGTGATATTGTCGAGCGAGCGAGCGCTCGGTGCGTGACGGTTTCGACGGCTGAGTCGCTGACGGCGGGTATGATCGCCTCGACGATTGCCGATATCCCGGGCGCCTCGGCGGCGCTGCTTGGCGGTGCGGTGACCTATTGCGATGAGATTAAGCATCTCGTTCTTGGTGTTGAGCAGGAGACGCTCGACCGCTATACCGCGGTGTCGCATCAGACCGCGCGCGAGATGGCGGTGGGTTCGCTGGAGCTGTACCAGAGCGATATTGCAGTGAGCGCAACGGGTTATGCCGGCCCCGGCGGCGGCACTGAGGACGATCCGGCTGGCACTTTCTATATTGGCTGGGCGTATCGTTCCGCCGATGGGGGCGTGCCAGTCGTGGACTCTGTGCGCTGCTACTATGAGGGCGACCGTTCGTGTGTTCGTGCCCATGCGGTCACGGAGGCATTGGGGCGCATTGCCCTTGTGCTCAACTCTATGGAATAGACGTGTTTTAAGGGGCCTCAGGGCCCCTTAATTGTGGAGATAGGGACCTTAGGCTCATTTGGCGTTTGCGCTGGTTGTAGACGTATTCTTGCCTTCCTTGCTCTTATTTGTCCCTTTGTGGTCAAGCATTTGGTCAGTGTTTGGTCGGCGTTTGGTTGGGTTTTGGAAAGACTGCCTGCATATGATTGGCCTGAACGGTTGACCACGAACAGCCGTTCGTTTATTATCGATGCAGGTTGTTAAGAGGAGGGCTATTCATGGCCAAGAATTCAGGTCCCGTACGTACCGTTCATGCTCGCACGACGGGTAAAGAGCGCGATGAGATGATCGCCACCACCAAGGCCGAGATCGAGAAGAAATTCGGCCAGGGTTCCATCATGAGGTACGGTGACGGTGGTCCCGAGCTCGAGGTCGAGGCCATTCCCACGGGCGCTCTGGCCCTCGATGCCGCGCTGGGTATCGGCGGCGTGCCGCGCGGCCGTATCGTCGAGATCTACGGTCCCGAGTCCTCCGGTAAGACGACGCTTTCGCTCGAGATCCTGGCCGAGGCCCAGGCAATGGGTGGCGTTGTGGCATTTATCGATGCCGAGCACGCGCTCGATCCCACGTATGCAGCGCGCATCGGCGTGGATATCGACGAGGTGCTCATTTCCCAGCCCGATACGGGTGAGCAGGCGCTCGAGATCGTTGACATGCTTGTGCGTTCCGGCGCCATCGATGCCATCGTTGTCGACTCCGTCGCCGCGCTGACCCCGCGTGCCGAGATCGAGGGAGAAATCGGCGACACTACGGTCGGTCTTCAGGCTCGCCTGATGAGCCAGGCGCTCCGCAAGCTCGCCGGCTCGCTGTCCAAGTCCAACACGACGTGCATTTTTATTAACCAGCTGCGTGAGAAGATCGGCGTCATGTTCGGCAATCCCGAGACCACGACGGGCGGTCGCGCCCTTAAGTTCTTCTCTTCGGTTCGTATCGACATTCGCCGCATCGACAGCATTAAGCTTAAGGACGAGGTTATCGGTAACCGCGTGCGCGCCAAGGTCGTTAAGAACAAGGTGGCAGCTCCGTTCCGTTCTGCTGAGTTCGACATCATGTACGGTACGGGCATCTCTAAGGAGGGCTCGATTCTGGACATGGCTGTTGAGTGTGGCATCTGCAAGAAGATGGGCTCTTGGTTTGCCTATGGCGAGGACAAGCTCGGCAACGGTCGCGAGGCCGCCAAGGCTTTCCTGCGCGAACACCCCGATTGCGCCGACGAGATTGAGCATAAGGTCCGCCTTGCCTGCGGACTTGAGTTTGATGACGATGCTCCGTCCGAGGTCGAGCTGACCGATCAGCCTGCGCCTGAGGAGTTTGACGAGCTTTACGCCATCGATGGTTCCGCCATGCTCGATGATGACGACGAGTAGCGGTTACGCTCATGTCGTATACGGTGACCGAGGCCACGGTCGTCTTTCCCGATAAGAAGGCGGCCTCCTCGTTCTCGAGCGGGTATGCGTCCAAAAAGCCTTGCGCACATATCGATTGTGAGCTTGAGGGCGGTTTTGAGCGTTCTATTTGGATTCCCGTGCGGGTCGCGCGCCTGTATGTCAAAAACCGCCCAGATCTTCCCTGTGATTGGGACAACTTTCGTGAGGCGGTGCAGCTCCTCGAGCGTAAATGTGCACTTACCATGGTGACCGAGATGTTATCGCGCCGCGACCATGCGACGGGTGAGGTCCGTGACAAGCTGGCTTGCTACGGCTTTCACCAGACAGCGATTGATTTCGCCGTCGAGCGCGCCACCGAGTATCGCTTTTTAGACGAGAACCGCTTTTGCTCGTACTTTATCGAGGAACGCAAGCGGCGTGGTTGGGGACAGCGCAAAATCGAGACCGAGCTCAAGCGTCGTCATGTCGTGCTCGATGACATTCCCGGTTATCCCGAG
Source organism: Collinsella aerofaciens (assembly GCF_018785245.1). Classification (GTDB taxonomy): domain Bacteria; phylum Actinomycetota; class Coriobacteriia; order Coriobacteriales; family Coriobacteriaceae; genus Collinsella; species Collinsella aerofaciens_AD. The sequence goes on from NZ_WQPL01000033.1 coordinate 73,461, forward strand.
GAATATTTTGCCGTCGAAGACGATTTGGAGCGTGCGTCGGCCCTGCTCGCCAAGCGACGTGTTCCAGAGACGCGCGGATTCGAAAAACTGGTTCGGTTTTTGATGGGCAAGGGCTTCTCGTATCACATCGCCGCCGATGCCGTTAAGGCACGCCTCGATGCCGAATGCGAGGAATGTGCGGTTTAGGCATATGCGTTTTGTGGTCCTGCCGTTCACCGCGTTTTAGCCGCCGTGCTGGGGCCATTTATTTGACAGTTGTTGTGGTTCAACGTACGATAAACACTGTCATTTGCTTTGTGATATGTGCTCATCTGTGATGAGTTTGTTTATATGTTTATCTGTATCCGACCCGCATAAGCTGCGCCCATATTACTCAAATGTCGCGAGCCGTTCGTAAGGATGGTTCGCTTTGTTGTGTAACGAATCCATAAAAAGGAGTGAGCATGCCTATCATCGCAGCGCTCGTTGGCATCGTTTTGGGTGCCATCGCCGCCATTGCCTTCATGCGCACCGCCAAGCAGGGTAGTCTTCACGAGGCCGACGAAAAGATTCAGTCGGCACACGCACAGGCTGAGTCCCTGATCGGTGATGCTAAGCGTCAGGCCGAGACCCTCAAAAAAGAGGCTCTGCTCGAGGCTAAAGAGGAAATCATCAAGAACAAGCAGGCGGCCGAGGCCGAGGACAAGCAGCGTAAGAACGAGATTCGTACGCTCGAGAACCGCGTGATGCAGCGCGAGGAATCCCTCGATCGCCGCAACGACGCTCTCGACAAGCGCGAGCATCAGCTGTCCAGCCAGGCCGGTCAGGTCGAGAAGCGCTCCCGTGAGCTCGAGGAGCTCTGCGCAAAGCAGACCTCCGAGCTCGAGCGTATTGCCGACCTTACCCGCGAGGACGCCCACAAGGAGCTCCTCGATAAGGTTCGCGGGGAGGTCACCCACGAGGCCGCCACGATCATTCGCGAGTCCGAGCAGCAGGTTCGCGCCGAGTGCCACAAGACCGCCCAGGAGATTCTGTCCCTGGCGATTCAGCGCTGCGCTGCCGACCACACTGCCGAGGTCACCGTTACCTCCGTGCACATTCCCTCTGATGACCTCAAGGGTCGTATCATCGGTCGCGAGGGTCGCAACATCCGGACCTTCGAGCAGGTTTCCGGCGTCAACCTCGTGATCGACGACACGCCCGAGACCGTCGTTCTTTCGAGCTTCGACCCGGTCCGTCGCGAGACCGCCCGTGTCGCCCTCGAGAACCTCATCGCCGACGGCCGCATTCACCCCGCCCGCATCGAGGAGATGTATCACAAGGCTGCCGACCTGGTTCAGCAGCGCGTGCGCGAGGCCGGCGAGCAGGCTGCTTTCGACACCGGCATTCACGACCTGCACCCCGAGATCGTCAAGACCCTCGGTGCTCTGCGTTACCGCACCTCGTTTGGCCAGAACGTGCTTCAGCACTCCCTCGAGGTCTCCGACCTGTGCGGCGTGATGGCTTCCGAGCTTGGCCTGGACGTTGTGACCGCCAAGCGCGCCGGCCTGCTGCACGACCTGGGCAAGGCAATCGACCACGACGTCGAGGGCCCGCATGCCGTCATCGGCGCCGAGCTTGCCCGCCGTTATGGCGAGAAGCCCGTTATCGTCCACGCTATCGAGGCTCATCATGCCGACGTCGACCCCAACACGGTGCTCGATGTCCTGGTACAGGCCGCCGATGCTGTCTCTGCCTCTCGCCCCGGCGCCCGTCGCGAGTCTGCCGAGAACTACATCAAGCGTCTTGAGAAGCTCGAGGAGATTGCCAACTCCCATGACGGCGTCGAGCGTACCTATGCCATGCAGGCTGGTCGCGAGGTCCACGTCATGGTTCAGCCGGACAAGATCTCCGATGCCCAGTCCACGGTCCTGGCTCACGATATCGCCCATCAGATCGAGGAAGAGATGGAGTATCCCGGTCAGGTGCGCGTCGTCGTGATTCGCGAGAGCCGCGCTGTCGATATCGCTAAATAACATGAGCGACGCGAACGAGCTCATCTCATTTATCGCGTCGATGTCGGGGGAGGGCAACCTTCGCGTCGAGGAGAACCTTGGCGAGGGGTATGTCCGCCTCCGCGTTTCGGAGGCCGAGCGGCGCCAAGCAAAGCACGACATTCAGCATGTCGAGGACATCGTCATCGAAATGCTCCGTAATGCTCGCGATGCTGGCGCCGACAAGGTCTATCTCGCCACGACTAAGGAAGATGGCGTCCGCACGCTTGTCTTTTTGGATAACGGTTCGGGCGTTCCGCAGGATATGCAAGAGCGAATCTTCGATGCCCGTGTTACCTCCAAGCTCGAGAGCATGAAGATGGACCGTTGGGGCGTTCACGGTCGTGGCATGGCATTGTTTTCGATCAAGCAGAACACCGACGAGGCCCGCGTGGTTACGTCCGGTGTCGATCTTGGCTCAGCCTTTAAGGTGAGCGTTGCGGCCGACCGCCTCAGTGAGCGTGCCGATCAGTCCAGCTGGCCCCAGGCCGTCAAGGATGAGGACGGGCGTTATGTCTGTGCTCGCGGTCCGCATAATATTATTCGCGCTGCTTGTGAGTTTGCGCTCGAGGAGTTGCGTGGTTGCGATGTCTATCTTGGTTCTCCGTCTGAGATTGCCGCGACCCTTTATGCTCAGGCGTCAAGTCAGCTCGATACGTCGCGTCTCCTGTTCATTGATGACGAGAGCGAGCTTCCGGTTGTCGATCGTTTAGGCCTTGCCTCTGATGCCGAGGACTTTATCCGTATCTGTTCGGGTTTGGGTCTTGAGATGTCCGAGCGCACGGCTTATCGCATTTTGGCAGGGCAGATTAAGCCCGTTCGCGGTGTGACCGCGCGTCTGCTGCGCGAGCGTGATTCGTCCTCGCATACGCCGGCTCCTGTCGATCTTGCGAAGGATCGTCGCGGGCTACGTATTGCCAAGGATGACATGGCACAGTTTTCGCGTGCTGTGGAGCGTGACTTTAATGACCTTGCCGCCCGGTACTATCTCAACCTTTGCGGCGACCCAAAGATTCGTGTTTCGCGTGATCGAATCACTGTGACCTTCGATCTTGCCAAAGAGGAATAGTGCCTTTACCGAGTCCACTCGGTACGATACAGTTATTGCAGTTAAAACGTACTTTTAAACGCAGGAGTTTCTTCATGGATTGCCTGAAGGTATCAAGCAAATCATCGCCCGCGTCCGTTGCCGGCGCCATCGCCGGCATGGTCAAGGATGGTGTACCCGTCAACATCCAGTGTGTCGGCGCCGGTGCTGTCAACCAGGCCATTAAGGCCGTGGCTATCGCGCGCGGTTTTTTGATTCCAACTGGTTTTGATATTTCCTGCGCGCCCGTGTTCTCCGACATCCTCATTAACGGGGAGTCGCGCACGGCCATCCGCCTTTCTATCTACGTTCACCAGATCAATCGAGCTGCTATGGATAACGTCGTCATGGATGATGTTAAGCCTGTGGCATAGCTTCTGCTTGCCTCGTTTCGCTCCCCATCGTTAGGACTTATGCACATGGACCAGCGTTCCGTACGCGATATTCTTGCCGGTAAAACCTACTTTATCCGCACCTTTGGCTGCCAGATGAATCAGCACGACTCCGAGCGTGTGAGCGGTCTGCTCGATTCGTATGGCTGCCTCATGGCGCTCGATCCCGAGCATGCCGATATCGTTGTCTTCATGACATGCTGCGTGCGCGAGGCCGCCGATACTCGCCTGTACGGTCAGTGCAATTCCTGCAAAAGCCTGCCGCCTTCGCCTTCGGGTAAGCGCGTGGTTGCCGTTGGTGGTTGCATCGCGCAGCGCGATGGCGAGGGCCTGCTCACCAACGTCGATAACGTCAATGTCATCTTTGGTACGCATTCTATCGCACATGTGGCCGAGCTCATTGCCGAGGCGTTCCTTGATGGTAAGCGTCATATCCGCACCAATGAGCATGAGGATACGGATGCCATGAGCATGCCGTGGCATCGCGAGACTCAGTATCACGCCTGGGTGCCCATCATGACGGGCTGCAATAATTTCTGCACCTATTGCATCGTGCCGTACGTGCGCGGTCGCGAAAAGAGTCGCCCCTTCGAGGAAATTGTCGACGAGGTGACCGGTTTGGTGCGCCAGGGCGTGCGTGAGATTACGCTGCTGGGCCAAAACGTTAACTCATATGGTCGCGATCTGTTTGGCAAGCCGCGTTTTGCCGATCTGCTGCGTGCCGTGGGCGATACGGGCGTGGAGCGCATCTTCTTTACGTCTTCGCATCCCAAGGATCTACTGCCCGAGACCATCGACGCTATGGCCGAGACGCCTGCCGTTATGCCGCAGCTGCACTTGGCCGTCCAGTCAGGTTCGACTCGGATCCTCAAAGAGATGAATCGCCGTTATACACGCGAGGACTATTTGGGCCTGGTCGATCGCATTCGCAACCGTATGCCCGATATCGCGCTCTCGACCGACATTATCGTTGGCTTCCCGGGCGAGACTGAAGAAGACTTTGAGCAGACGCTTTCACTTGCCGAGACGGTCCGCTATGCCCAGGCCTATACCTTCATCTATTCCAAGCGCGCCGGTACCCCGGCCGCCGAGATTGATGATCCTACGCCGCATGAGGTTATTTTCGAGCGTTTCAACCGCCTGGTTAAGGTTATCGAGACCACAGCACACGAGTATAACCAGGGTGAGCTTCATACTGTGGTGCCGGCGCTCATTGAGGGAACGAGTAAAAAGAACGACGCGGTCCTGCTGGGCAAGAGTCCCAAGAATCAGACTGTGCATGCGCCGATTCCTGCTGGCTATAGCATCGATCAGCTCATCGGTAAAATCGTCGACGTCGATGTTGATATCGCCAAGACGTGGTATCTGTCTGGCTCCGTTGTGGGCGAGCCGCGCTAATGATCTCTCCCGGTGCAAGCCTTTCTGCCATAGCGATTGTCGGTCCGACGGCGGTCGGTAAAAGCGATGTTGCCGATCGCCTGGCTGCTCGCCTTTCGTCCGAAGTGTTGTCGTGTGACGCGATGCAAATCTATCGCGGTATGGACATTGGTACGGCCAAGATGATGCCCGAGGAGTGCTCGGCACCCCTGCGCCTTGTCGATATCGTGGATCCGGGCGTCGCGTATTCCGCCGCGCTCTACCAGTTGGACGCCCGAGCACATGTCGAGCGTTTGCTTGGCGAGCAACGTCTTCCGGTCTTTTGCGGCGGTACGGGCCTGTATCTCAAGGCCGCACTCGATGAAATGGATTTTCCTTCGGGAGACCTCGAGGACGAACGCCGCGCGGGCTATCAAGAGCTTGCCGAGCGCATTGGCGAGGAAGCATTGCATGCCCTGCTTGCTGAGCGCGATCCGGAATCGGCTGCCGTGATTCATCCCCATAACGTTCGCCGCGTGATTCGTGCGCTCGAGATGCACGATGACGGCGTGTCGTATGCTCAGCAGAAGTCGAAATTCAGTGTTCCGCGTGAGCGTTATCATGCCTTGTGGTTTGGTCTGACGCGTAGCCGTGAAGTGCTCTATGAGCGCATTAACCTGCGTGTCGACCTTATGTTTGAGCAGGGACTGGTTGATGAGGTCCGTGGCCTTATGGACCAGGGCCTGGGCGATGCGCTCACGTCGATGCAGGCAATTGGTTACAAAGAGATTATTGATGCCTTGCGTGGCGCTATTACCATGGATGAGGCTCGTGAGCTTATCAAGATGCGTTCACGTCGCTATGCAAAGCGCCAGCTTTCCTGGTTTAAACGTGACGATCGCATCGTGTGGTTCGATATGGATGAGTTTACGATCGATGAGGTCGTTGATGATATCTACCGTCGTATCGAGGCTGCCTAATGGCTCGTTTTCCCTTGGTCCCCACGGCGCATGAACCCGAGCGCGCCATATTGGTTGGTGTTGAGTGGCGCGATAACGCCTGGCCGCTCGACCGTTCGCTCGACGAGCTCGAGCGCTTGGCTCACACTGCTGGGGCCCAATGCGTGGCACGCTTGTCTCAACGCCTGGTCAAGCCCTATCCCAAATCGTTTATCGGCTCCGGAAAGGTCGAGGAGCTGTGCGGTTTGGTGCATCGCATGGATGCGGATGTTGTTATCTTCGACGACGACCTGACGCCCTCGCAGCAGTCCTATCTTGAGAAAGCCGTGGGTGAACCGGTCAAGATTATTGATCGTACGGCATTGATTTTGGACATCTTTGGCCTGCATGCCCAGACTCGTGAGGGCCGCTTGCAGGTACAGCTGGCTCAGCTGCAGTACCTGCTACCTCGTCTGCGAGGTATGTGGAGCCACCTTGCCAAGGAACAGACTCGTGGCGGTATTGGCTCGCGCTTTGGCCAGGGCGAAAGCCAGCTCGAGGTCGACCGTCGCCTGATTCGCAATAAGATCGCGGCTCTTCGACGCGAGCTGAAACAGGTTGAACAACGTCGCGATGTGCAATCGAAAAGCCGTATTGAATCGCCGGCGTTTCGCGTGGCGTTGGCTGGTTACACCAATGCCGGTAAGTCGACGCTGCTTAATCGATTGACGGGATCCACGGTACTTTCGCAGGATAAGCTGTTTGCCACGCTCGATCCCACGACGCGCTCGTACCGTTTGCCCGGCGGCCGCGGCATGACGATTACCGATACCGTCGGCTTTATTCAAAAGCTGCCCCATGGCCTGGTCGACGCGTTTAAATCTACGCTTTCCGAGGTGCTCGGCGCCGATTTGATTCTTAAAGTTGTAGATGCTTCCGATGAGGATTACGAGCGTCAGCTCGAGGCAGTTGATCGTGTCCTTGACGAGATTGGTGCCGGTGAACGCCTGACGCTTACCGTGTTCAATAAAATTGATCTGCTCGATAGCGTCGACCGTTTGAGCTTTCGCCGGCGCTATCCCGAGGCGGTGCTGTTCTCGGCTCAGACGGGTGAGGGCCTTGATGACTTAGTCGACCGCATCGCTCGTGAAGCGGCCGCTACGGACGTGTTGCTCTCGGCCGATATCCCGTATCGAGAGGGCGCGTTAATCACGCTCGTGCACGAACAGGGAACCCTTCTGCACGAGGAATATCTTGAGGGCGGCGTTCGTATTGTGGCAAAGCTGCCAGCCCGTATCGCACCACGTCTTGAGCGTTACCGAACGGAATAAATCAGCTCCAAAACGCCTAGGATAATGGGCTGATGAAGCAGGTAGAACGGCAGCGCATGGAGTCCGAGGCTTGCGAGCACCGGGATGGGATTTGCATAGGCCCATGCTGGTACCTTGTGGTTTGATTTCTGTGCCGCGCGGGCGGTAAAGAAGCCTGCGAGGTACATAAATAAGAAGGGTATGAGTGGATAGTAATCACCGGAGACAAAGTCCGGACTTGGGAACCCCAGCCAAGCTAGATAGGGGATAGGGTAGACCGCTTTAGGAATGCTCCAGGTACAGGCAAAGAGTATGAGGCAAATCGTTATACCCCATACTGCCGGCACTCTATCGAGAACCGGGCGCGCGAGCGCGACAATGGCAGTGCACGCCGCCATGCAGAAAATGATGCCGAAGTTCACCGAGTCATCAACCGAGACGAGCGTCGTTGCAATCCATACGACCAAAGCGGCAGCGGCATATTTGGCGGCACGCTTGATGTTGTTGCGCGAGAGGATGCACATCCAGCCGGCAATAAATAAAAATACCCAACTGATGCTGGCACGCCAGATGTCCTGGAAGATGGTCTGGGTAAACCAGGGCATCTCCCAACCATATAGGTAGGCAAGGTCGTAGCAGGCATGAAATCCCGCCATCGACAGCATGGTAAACCCACGAATGGTATCAAAGACGGTGATACGTTTCTGCATTACGAGAACCGGCGCATCAAACCGACGACCTTGCCCAGAATCGTGGGATTTGTCGCGTAGATGGGCTCCATGGTGTCGTTTTCGGGCTGCAGGCGAACGCGTCCCTGCTCCTTGTAGAACGTTTTGACTGTTGCGGAGCCATCGATCATGGCCACGACAATCTCGCCATTCATGGCGCTCTTTTGCTCGCGAACGATGATGTAGTCGCCGTTATAGATGCCGACGTTAATCATCGAATTGCCGTGGACCTCAAGGATAAAGGACCCCTGGTCCGTTGCGATCTCGGTTGGGATGGTAAAGGTGTCCTCGATATTCTGCTCGGCAAGGATGGGAATCCCTGCAGCGACACGGCCTACGAGAGGCAGCGATACGGTGCCGCGCGGCGCCGTGGGCTCATCGGACTTTGAGATGGATACGGAAGATCCGTCCTCGTCAAAGAGCTCGAGAGCGCGAGGCTTGGTGGCGTCACGCTTGAGCAGGCCGCGTGCTTCGAGTGCGGAGAGATGCGCATGTACGGTGCTAGGGGAGGAAAGGCCCACAGCCGAAGCCATCTCGCGCACACTGGGCGGATAGCCCTTCTCCTGCTGATATTCCTTGATGAAGTCGTAAATTTGCTGCTGACGCTTGGTAATTTTGCGAGCCATCAGGGATTCCTCTCTACCCATACCAAACAAATGTTCTATTTTTGCTTGACAGGAACAACTGTTCGAAGATAATAATAACCGAACACTCGTTCCCGCGCTAGACTTTTTTGTCCCCGCGGCTTGATAAAACAGTTCTCGTCAAAACAAACGAGAGGAGAACAAAATGAACGCAGCGGATATGATCCAGGGAAATCTCGCCCTTAAGCTTGAGGCGCCCGCCTCGTCTGCCTTCACGGTCGTGAAGGGCGGCCGGTCTCATTTTCAGGCCGTGGCCACTAAACCCGTTCGCACCCATCGTGCGTCCGTTGCTTTGTCTCCTGTTGCTCTGAAGGCCTCGACGATTGTTGCTGTTGCCGTAGCCTTCACCCTGTTCTTCGTGCTTGCCACGTCAGTTTTTTCTGCTCGTCACGCAGCATATGCCGATTTCGTAGCCAACGTTACCTACGAGACGGTTCGCGTGCAGTCCGGCGATTCCCTGTGGTCGCTTGCTCAGGAGCATCCCATCGATGGTCTTTCCACGCAGGAGACTTCCGACATGATCCGTAGCGTCAATCACCTCGATCGCGGCTCTCTTGATGCTGGTGCAGTTCTGAAAGTTCCGGCTCGTTCGTAAGATTTCGGCCCGGTCGCATGGTACCCTTGTTATCGTTTAAGAGGAGGTACCATGCGCTGTCCCAAATGCGGCAAGGCACATACCCGCGTTGTCGATTCCCGTATGCAGGAGTCGAACAACACTATCAAGCGTCGCCGCGAGTGTTGTTCTTGCAATTATCGTTTTACGACGTTCGAGCGCTGCGAAGATCCCATCGAGGTCATCAAATCCGACGGGTCAAAGCAGCGGTTCGATCGCAACAAGCTGCTGGTCGGCCTGATGCGCGCCACGATTAAGCGCGATATCGATACGAAAAAGCTCAACGAGATCATCGATGATATCGAGGTGGAGCTGCGTTCCCGTACGCTGACGGCTGTAACGTCCCACGAACTGGGCGATATGGTGCTCAAGCGCTTGGCCAAGATCGACAAGGTGGCCTACATTCGCTTTGCCTCGGTCTATCGCGATTTCAAAGACGTAGATGAGTTTTTGCAAGAGCTCGACAAGCTAAGGTGATTTCATGTCCAACATTACCGTTAACATTAAGCGTCTCGATCCCACGGTCGAGCTTCCCAAATACGCTCATCCCACAGATGCCGGTCTTGACCTCCGCGCCAACGAGGATTGCACCCTCAAGCCCTTTGAGCGCCGCTTGGTATCTACTGGCCTGGCCATTGCACTGCCCGATGGCTATGCTGGCTTTGTCCAGCCCCGCAGCGGCCTAGCCATTAAGCAGGGCCTGTCTATAGTCAACACTCCCGGTCTCATCGACGCCCACTATCGAGGCGAGCTTAAGGTCATCCTCATCAACCTGGATCCCACCAACAATATCCAGATCAACAAAGGCGACCGCATCGCCCAGCTCGTCATCCAAGAAGTCCCCACGGTCAATCTCGTAGAGGTAGACGAACTAGACAAAACCGACCGAGGAGCCGGCGGTTTCGGTTCTAGCGGCGTATTGTAATGTCCGCTCTCCCGTGGGAGGCCCCTATATATCATTCCATGCTCAAACATTCTCGCTGCGCTGCGAAACTGCGCGTGGAACGATATATAGGGGCCTCCCACGGGAGAGCTTCGCTTACGTGCTAGCAACTGAAACGGCTTCTTCAGAAAAAGCAGATAAAATCTTATAGCAAACCGGTTCGATTAATGAAAAGTTCCCTTATCGAATCGGTTTGATAGAAAGATTGTTTTTTGTTTTCAAGCAAGAAGACTCCCGTCCGGGGCTCACCCATATCGTTCCACGCGCAGTTTCGCAGCGAGCGAAGCGAAGCGAGAATGTTTGAGCATGGAATGATATGGGTGAGCCCCGGACGGGCGGGATTCATGCGCCCCTGCGAAGCGAGAATGTTTGAGCATGGAATGATATATGGGCGGCTCCCGCCGAGCAGCGGACATTAAGACGCTAGCGGATATGCGCGGGTTTTTCGCCCCAGTAGAAGCGGCAGAAGGCTCGTTTACGTTTTTGGGGCTTGCCTACAAGCTCCATGGTTGCGATGGCGATGTCCTCGGCGGCGCGTGGGCGGCGCAGCACTTCGCCATTGATGAGCAGTGCCTTGAGTGACTCGGGATGATCGTGGAGATGGCGCAACGTTACGATGAGCTCGCGTGCGGTGGTGACATGCATGCTGGCGCCCATGCCGGTGAGCATGGTGGTGTTGGCCTTTTCCTGGCCATATGACTTGCCCAGCAGAATCATTGGCAGGTGTGCGCACAGGCATTCGGTAACAGTGAGTCCGCCCGATTTGAGAATTGCCAGGTCGCAGCCGTGCATGAGCGCTGCCATGTCATCGACGTAGTCAAGAACCGTGACGTTCTCGAGTTTCATGGCATCGAAGAGCGTTTTGAGGCGATTGGCATATTCGGCATCCTTGCCCGGCAAAAAGACAAAGTGCATGTCCTCGAAACTGCGCAGGAAGGGGAGGGTTCGGTCCATCTCCGCGCGAAAGCGAACGTACGGTTGAGGCAAACTGGCGCCGGCCATCACTAGCACAACGAGCTTGTCTGTGGGGAGATTGAACTTCTCGAGTTCTTCCTCGCGATTGTAATCCGTGTCGAACCCGGCGCGAATTGGGATGCCCGTAATGCGGATCTTTGTCTCGGGAACCTTACGGGGGCGAAGTGTCTCGGCCATAAACTCGTTTGCCACGCAGAATAGGTCGGTGTCCTTATGGGGCCACCAACCCTCGACCTCGTAATCGGTCGGTACGCAAATGACGGGATAATCGATGCCCGTAATGACGCGCGCGCCGACGGCAACGTTGGCTGCCGTGATATGCGTGGCGACCACGGCAATGGGCCTACGAGTCCGTACGTATTCGTTAAATTCGGGGAACATGATGCGCGACCATGCCGTGCCACCGCCCCAAAGCAGGTGTCCGGTAAGGGTATAACGCCAGGTCAAGTCATAAATTGGGCGCGTGGCGCCGGTAAACGAGGCGGCCGTTTTGTTGCCGTCGAATTTTATACGTCCAAAATCAAGGATATCGAGCACTTCAATCTCAACATCCTTGGGGATGCCATGGGTGCCGCGGATGAGGTCGAATGCCTGCGCAATCGCATTTGCGGCGGCCTTGTGGCCCGATCCGACCGAGGCATGCACGATGGTCACGAGAGGTTTTTGCTGAGCCAAGAGCGTGGTTTGTTCCGATTGGGGAGTGCTTTGCGTGGGCAGGGGAGCGTCATTGCCCATCTGCGTTTGATCCATCGATAACTCCCCTTCATCATTGTTTCGCAATGAATCATTGTAGTGCATGAATGACACGTTCGCCTAAATTTGGGTATGAGCGCAGTGAACGCCAATCTTTCGACAGGAGGTCTTTTCATGACTACCCATCAGCCGATCGATGTTGCGATTATCGGTGGCGGCCCTGCGGGCTATGCTGCCGCCATTTACGCGGCGCGCTCCAACCTAACGACGACCGTGATAGAGCAAGGCATGTCGGGAGGACAAATCGCCACAACCAATGAGGTCGAGAACTATCCGGGCATTCCGCTCTTGAGCGGCGCCGAACTTGGCGAGCGTTTTCAGCAACATGCAGAGCGCTTGGGAGCGCAGGTTACATGGAGCATGGTGACGGGCATCGAGTACGATGCTGATACAGCGCTGTTTACGGTGCATCACGATACGGGCGATACACTGGCCTCGAGCGTTATCGCTTGCATGGGTGCCACGCCGCGATCTGCTGGTTTTGTTGGCGAGGATACGTATCGCGGTCGTGGCGTTTCGTATTGCGCGACGTGCGACGGCATGTTCTTTCGTGGCAAGCAGGTCTTTGTCATAGGCGGTGGTAATGCTGCCTGTGAGGAAGCCCTGTTCTTGTCAGAAATCGCCAGCAGCGTGACCATCGTCTTGCGCCGCGATCAGTTCCGGGCTCCCGATGGCGTGGTTCAAAAGGTGCTCGCAAAAGATAATATTTCAGTTAGGTGCCAAACTAGTATCGTGGAACTATCGGGCGAGGCTATGCCCACGACTATCACATTTAAGGACAACGCCACCGGTGAAACCTATTCCGAGTCCTTCGATCCTGGCTCGTTTGGCATCTTTGTCTTTGCCGGTACGCAGCCTCATACCGAGCTTGTTGGGCATCTGGTGGATCTGGCTCCCGACGGCGGTATTGTGACTGACGAATCGATGGCCACCCGCACGCCTGGCTTATTTGCTGCCGGCGATATCCGTTCCAAGCGTTTACGTCAAGTTGTGACCGCCGTTTCGGACGGAGCCATAGCGGCTACCAGCGCATATGCTTTCTTACGCGGATAAGTACGATAATATATCTTATGTAAGGTTGTTATTTTTCTTAAACGTCCAGCGTCAGCGCTGCCTCAAGCTCGTTGCCGCTGGACGTTTTGTTGTGCAAAATACGAGCCAGTTATCCTACGGCCTGACCCCAGCCAAAGACGACGATCATACCGTTCATTGTGGTATGCAAAACTAGATAATCTAGAATACAATATTGAAAACGAACGGAGGCACCATATGAATCACGTTAAACATGTCATTCCTATGTCCGATACGTCGGTTAGTATTAGCCCAGAGGATATTCAGCCCACGGTGCTACCTGATGCATTTATCCAGTCTGATATAGTCCGTAAACTCAATACGCTCAGCTTGCCGCGCTATAACCAGTTGCCGAATGTAACGCTCTACCGTGACCAGGTCATTGAGTATATCGAACTGTGGATGGAGCCGCTTTCGATTTGTGTGGAGCAGCCCGTCATTACGCCTTCCATGATCAACAACTACGTAAAGGTCGGTCTGGTGCCGGCTCCGGTAAAAAAGCAATATGGTCGCGAGCAGATCGCTCGCCTTATTGCTATCTGTATTTTTAAGCAGGTGCTGCCCATCGCTGCTGTTCAGGCGCTCTTTAACATTCAACGTCTGAGCTACGATGCACCGACCGCCTTTGATTATGTGATTGATCAGCTCGAGGCGTCGATTCGCGCGGCTTTTTCGATTGAGCAGGTTCCTGTACCCGATACGGCTCATCAGGTCACACGCGAGTCGCTGCTCGTTCGCAGCGCGGTATCGTCTTTTGTATCGAAGGCGTATCTAATGAGCTACCTAAAGTTCAATGGGTTTAATAGCTAACCGAGGTACAAGACGGGCGGGACAAAGAGCCATCAGACACTTTGTCCCGCCCGTATTTTTGTTTAGTTGGACTTTATTGGCCCGAAGCCACGCCCATGCCGTAGCCGATAATGAGCCCGTGTATCTCGGCATAGTATGAATCCAGTCCATTGCAGGGCATGATGATGGTCTTGGAGCCGGGCCAATGCTCCACAATGCGGCTGGCGAGTGCCTGGGCGCCCGCCTCATTCTCGACATGGTCGATAACGACCTCGCCGCCGGTAAAGCCCTCGGCCTCCATGGTATCGACAATCTTGCCAAGCATCTTCTTTTCGCCACGGGTGTGACCAACGAGCTTAATCTCCCCCGCCTCGCTTGCAGTGCCTAAAACTCGAATGTTGAGTTTATTGGCGATGACCCCGGCTGCCTTGGGAATACGTCCGGCCTTGGCGAGATTTTCGTAATAGCACAGGCTAAAGAGGATCTTGCTGTTCTGTTCCAGCTCGTCGAAATAGCTGCAGGCTTCCTCAAATGAAACGTCTGGATTGCTTGCAAGATACCGGTCGAACAGGAGGAAGATCAGGTCCATTTTGCCGCCGGCTCCGCGTGAATTGACCAGATGAATCTGACGGTCCGGTTCCTCGGCAAGAACTAAATCGCGTGCCGTGGCGGCGGCGTTATAGCTGCCCGATACGCCCTCCGAGATGGGCATACAAATTGTCTTGTCGGCAAGCCTAAAGAGTTCGCTCCACTCGCCTACGCTCGGACAGGCGCTCGAAGAAGCGCTCGACTCCGCTTGCACGGCGCAATTGAGTTCGTGAACGTCGAGCGTGAGGTCATCGACGAACTCGCGCTCCCCCACTCGAATTTTGAGGGGTGCAACTGCAAAGGTGGTATGGGGCGCGGTCGGTCGCCAATCGCGGAGGTTACAGCTTGAATCGGAGATAAGTGCCCAGCTCATAGAGGGTCCTTTCTAAATGTTTCTCATTTATTATAGCCATCTTGCCTATCTATGAAACGTGCATCTAGTATTGAAAACTAGCTCATTGGAATCGTGAATGCAGAGCGGTTACAAATAAATGAACCTCGCAGCCCATAGGTCACGAGGTTCACATTCGTTTGCTATACAGAGTGACTTAGTAGCGCACGAAAATGTAGTTGTTGTTCATACCGGCTGCGACAGAGCTGATGATAACGCCCGTGTTGTAGTCGGAAGCATGGATCATCTGGCCGCCGCCAATATAGATGCCGGTGTGGTAAGAGTTGACCACAACGTCACCCGGCTGAGGATCGGAAACGCGCGTCCAACCCATAAACGTGCCGGTGGTGCCCAGGCGGCAGTAGCGACCGGTGAGGCAGTAGCTAACAAATCCCGAGCAGTCAAAGCTGTTCGGGCCAATGCCGCCCCAGGAATAAGCGCAGCCAAGCTTGCTGTAGGCGCGCGAAACAACGGAACCGCCGTCAACTGACTGGCTCGGCGCAGAAGGGGCCGGAGTCGGAGCCGGAGCCGGAGCGGGCTGCGGCGTAGGGGCAGGAGCGGGCGTGGGAGTGGGGGCAGGCGTGTTGCCGCCGTCATTGGTCGTACCGCCACCTTTGTTAGTGTTCTCAGTCGTGCCGGCGGTCTCGGTGTTCACCGTGGCCTTCTCGGCAGTACTGGCGTTAATGCCGGCCTGCAGTGCGGCATTGGCCTCGGCCTCGGCGGCAAGTTCGGCCTTCAGCTGGGAGTCCAGAGAGTTCACAACGTTTTGAGCCTCGGCCTGCTGAGCGTTGAGCTCGTCGACCTTCTTTTGCGTAGCGGCGACGTTCTTCTCCTGCTCGGCCTGCTTGTTGGTAAGTTCCTGCTTGAGCTCTTTGACCTCTTGGATGGTTTGGGCCTGCTTGTCGGAAACCTTGCCGTAGTAGAACAGGCGGTTGAGCATATCGCCCAGGTCATCGACGCCCGTCAGTACCTGGAGCAGGCTCAGGCCGCCGGTCTTGTACTCACCTGCAACGTAGTTGGAAAGCTTGGTCTGGCCATCGGCGATTTCCTGCTGCTTTTGCGTGATCTCGCCAGCGGTCTGGTCGAGTGCCTGCGTCTGAGTGGCGAGTTCGTCGTAGATCTGCTGGGTTTGCGTGCCGATCTGCTCGAGTTTGGTACGAGCAGCGGCAAGGTCGGATGCGGTATCGGCATAGGCAGGAGCCGCGAGGCCCAGGCCCAAAACACAAGCGAGGGTTGCCGTAGCAGCGCAGCGTGCCATGTTTTTATGCGTGTTTGCTGTGCGCATGGAGCTTCCTTTCCGGTATCTAGGGGTAGCGGTTAGTCCACCGTTACCAGGCTAAAGAGCTCGACGTCCTCGTTGGAGGGCGTGAGCTTCTCGCGCGGGTTGAGAAACGCAAGCTCGAGGATACAGCCGTAACCCACAAGCTTTGCGCCCATATCTCGCACCAGTTTACCTGTTGCCTCGACGGTTCCGCCCGTCGCGACCAAGTCGTCCAGAATCAACACGGTATCTTTAGAGGTAATGGCATCGGCATGGATCTCGATAGAGTCGGTGCCATATTCGAGCTCGTAGCTCTGGCTTACTGTCTTGCGTGGCAGCTTGCCCGGTTTACGAGCTGGCACAAAGCCGGCGCCCAGGGCGACAGCCACGGGCACGCCGACCATAAAGCCGCGAGCCTCGGGACCCACGACCTTGGTGATGCCCATGCCGGCAAAATGCTCAGCCAGGGCATCTACCATGGCTTTTAGTGCCTCGGGATTACCAAAGAGCGGCGTGATGTCCTTAAAGACGACTCCGGGCTCGGGATAGTCGGGGATATCGACGATATGAGATTCGAAGTCGTACATGGCATTACCTTTCATGGGAAGCTGGTTTGTAGCAGCGTCTATTTGTCCGCGCTGGCGGTGCCGACGTGCGAGGGGGCGACAACCTTGAGCGGCTGCACGAGGGATTCCTCACGCACAGGAGCCATTGGGACGGATGCTTCTTCGCTTTTGGCCTTGGTGGATTCCGAGCGTGCGATTTCCTCGTCGAGGGCATCGATATCGGCGTCCTCGACCACGGCGTTGAGTGACTCGAATACACGGTTCTTGAGCAGTGCGGTATGCACGCCCTCGGTGAGGTCATGCAACTTCTTAAACGCACGCTCGAGCTTGGCGTCGCGCTCGTCGTCGGAAGTATCCATACCGAGCATGCTCACGAGCACCTGCTCAAACATAGAGGACTCACGGTTTGCCGACGATACGTACTGGCGCAGGTTTCGAGGCTCGATATGGAAGCGCAAAAGTTCGGAGCAGTAGCGGATGATCGGGAAATCGCGGCCATCGACTAGCTCGCGGTTTTGCGGGCTCTTGATGATGCGAATGAGGTCGTTTTCGGCCAGGGAGCGAATAAACGAGATCTCAACACCGAGCATGTCGGGAATGGTCTCGATGGGATGCAGCTTTTGCTTGGTCTCCTTGGGCTCCGTCTTGAGCGGAACGTCGGACAGCAGGCCCACCTCGTAGGCGAGCGTAGACAGGTCCGTGGCGTTTTCCAGGCGTTGCTTGATCACGTTGAGCGGCATGTAGCGAGTCTTCTGCAGATGCAGAATGACCTCCAGGCGGTCAACGTCCTCCTTGGAGTACTGACGATAGCCCTTAGGCGTGCGATGAGGGGTGATGAGCCCCTCATCTTCGAGAAATCTAATTTTTGAGTTCGAAAGATCGGGGTATGCGCCTCGAAGTAAATTGACGACCTGGCCGATACTCAGATAATTGCGTTCGGCCATGCCCTACTCACCGGTTTCGATGCGCTCCGGCGTGCTCTCGTGATAGATGAGCGTAAACGTACCGATCTGGACGGAAGAGCCGTCGTGCAGCGGTGCGCCGTTGACGATAGCGCCGTCAACCCACGTACCGTTGAGCGAGCCCAGGTCCTCGATGCGGGCTCCCAGACCCTCGCGAATAATGCGCGCATGGCTACGAGACACGGTCATGTCGTTGAGGAAGATGCCGTTTGCGGGATCGCGACCGATGGTGGTCACGTTGTCCTCGAGCTCAAAGGCGGCGCCGGTCTGCGGGCCCTTGACGATAGACAACACGGGCGCGGTTATGTGCACGTTGGCCATGAGGTCGGGAACGGTGACATCGCTCGATGGAACGCGGAAAACGCAGGTGGCGTCTGAAGCCTTATCGTTCTGAGGCATATTGTTAACCATGTTGTCCATGACAACCCCTAACTTAACGCGGACATGCCGCAAAGAATGAACTGTACGTAATCATACCCCAATGGCTTAATCTTCGATTTCGGGGTTAAGAAAGTCGATGTCTTCGTCCTCGGGATGCGCCACGGCCTGTCTAATGGCCGCTCCGCCCTTAATGGAATAGATGACAGCGGTGAGCATGGAGAAGATGACGCCGCCGTACACAAAGAAAATGCCAAGCGGTACCGGGCTGCCGTTGAGGCCCGGGAAGGCCGTGAACGTGGCGGGCAGCAGATGCCAGCCGTCCACAGTGGGAAAGCCTAGTAGCATGAGCGAAAAACCGGTCATGAGCAGAGCCGTGGCAATCTTGCCGGGAAACACCACGTCGATGGGACGGCGGTGATAGTGGCGCACGATGAGCGTGCCAATGCCAAGGTAGATATCGCGACCGATGATGAGCACGCAGACCCAGATGGGAAGCTCGCCACGGACCACGAGACCTAAAACGCCTGTAAATAGCAGCGCGCGGTCGCAAATGGGATCCATAACCTTGCCGAGCCACGAGACCGTTTTGGTCATGCGGGCAATCTGACCGTCCATCCAGTCGGTGGAGGCCGCGATGGCGTAGATGACGATGGCGACGACGCGGTTGTTGTCCGTCACAAACAGGTACAGGAAGACCAGTGTGAGGATCAGGCGCGTGAAGGTAATGAAATTGGAGATCGTAAAGATCTTATTCGACGGGTAATCGGAGGTGCCGATAAGCTCCTTTTTGATCTTCTTTTTGATTCCCACAGGACTCCCCCGCTGGTAAACGACAAAACTTTCGATACTATACCCGTTCTGGCGATGTCTATCCAGCGCGAGCATAGAGTGTCCAGACATATATAAGACCCCAACGACCGTTACGGCTTCGTTAGAAACGCGCCCCACCATGGATGGTGAACCCGAAAGGCAAGGCGCGCGGGCACGGCGACTCGGC
>NZ_WQPL01000033.1:92227-147917 GCF_018785245.1 Collinsella aerofaciens
TAGCCGTGGAAGCGGGCTATGGGTGCAAGTGGCTGCTCGCGAAAGACGCGCTCGACGGTGGCTCGGTATTCGTCGACCTTTTTGGTCTTACGCACGAGTTTGTGAACGGTAGTGGGGTCGGCGAAGGCGCATTTGACGTAGAACCACCACTCCTTCATGCGAAAGACCGCGTTACCGCCAATCTCTTCTGCATATGCCGCAAACAGCGTGTCGTGGAAGCGCTGCAGCTCGGCTGCCGTGGCAGCAGGGCCGCCCTTAACCATGCGAGCCAGCGCGGGGTTCGCGAGCAAGCCGCGTCCCAGCATTACATGGCGCGTGCCGGGATAGGCCTCCACCAGCGCACCCATATCCTCAAGATCAAAAATGTCGCCGTTGTATGCCACCGGAAACGGCGCACGCTCCAGCGTCTCGCCATAAAACTCCTTGCGCGGCGAGCCCGTATAGCGGTCCTTTTGTACGCGCGGATGCACGATCAGCTCTGCCAGCGGCATGCGGCAATACAGATCGAGCACACGCTCATACTCGTCATCGCGCTCCAACCCCAGCCTGGTCTTTACCGATACCGGCAACGGCGACCGCTCGCACACATCGCTTAAGAACACCTCGAGCTCGTCGAGATTGCGCAAGAAACCCGAGCCCTTGCCCTTGGCGACAACCGTACCCGAGGGGCAACCCAAGTTGAGATTGACCTCGCGGTAGCCCATGTCGGCGAGCACCTGTGCCGCCCACACAAATTCGTCCGCGTTCTTGGACATCAGTTGAGGCACTACGTTGAGGCCCTGGTTATTGGCAGGATCGATCTCCTTAAACGCCTTGCCGCCAAAGCGGTTTCCCACCCGCGGCGGCGGCAAAAACGGTGTGTAATAGCAATCGAGCGCGCCGAAGCACTCCGCATGCACGCGACGGAACACATGCCCGGTAATCCCCTCCATAGGGGCCAACGATAGAATCATCAACATCTACTCTCAGATCAATGCGGCAAAGGGACTGCCCCTTTGTCACATGCATTATGCCTTGTGCTTCAGATGATTCACAAGGCAGAGGTAGCTGCTTGACGATAATCACCCTTCCATCCGTCGCCTTACGCAACGAAGGTGAATGCTTTTCCGCGAAGTGAACGGGTGAAATCGGACCCTCGATGCATCGACACTTTGGGAAGGCCAATTCCTGCGGTTTTATCACTCAAATCCTGCGGTTTTAGCGTCGAAAAACGTGGGTGCTTCAGGGGTCCAAATTAGGTCGTTCACTTCTCGGGAAACCATTCACCTTCGATTTACTGGTGCTTATAAACAGCGAGGGGGTCGCCCGGCAGGCGGCCCCCTCGCTTGTTATTCATCCCTCGGCAGCGGTTTCATGCTCCAAAAGACAACGTTCATAATCACGACAACCACCAACACCACGCCGTTGGCCACCCAAAAGCCCATGTTAAGGCCGAGCCACTCCGTGGTGCCAAACAAGTCCATCCAAATCTGCGTCCAGTTCATGCAAACGCTCCTTTCTGCATCAATCCCCCACTACAGCAGCTCGCCGTAGCGCTTGACGTAGGCCTTCTTAAGGCTTGTCGCCAGCGCCATGTACAGCAAGATGCACGGAATCAGGAACAAGAAGTACTCGACAGCCAGGGCGCCCAGACCCAGCGTGGGGCCAAGCGGGCTAAACGGGATCAGCGTGAGCAGCGCGATGCCCGTCATCGTGAGCAGCATCACCGGAGCCGAGGCACGGCTCTGGATAAACGGCAACTTAGGCGTACGGATCATGTGGATGACCAGCGTCTGGCTCCACATAGACTCGACGAACCATCCAGCCTGGAACAGCGCGATGTAGGCCAGCTGCATCTGCTCCAGCGCGGCGCCCGAGTAGACGCTCGCCAGGTCGTTGAACAGCACGCCATGGCTCACGAACAGGGGGCAGAAAACGAAGTACATAAAGATATAGGTCATAAAGTCGAAGATGGAGCTGGTGGGCCCGATCCAGATCATGAACCTGCCAACACTCGAAGCGTCCCAGGTACGCGGCACGCGCAGGAACTCCTCGTCCACGTTGTCCCAGGGAATCGCCAGGCAGCTGCAGTCATAGATCAGGTTGAGCAGGATCAGCTGGATGCTCATCATCGGCAAAAACGGCAGCAGGGCGGATGCGGCAAGCACGCTGAACATATTGCCGAAGTTGGAGCTTGCGGTCATCTTGATGTACTTGATCATGTTGGCGTAGGTCTTGCGCCCCTCGATGATGCCCTCCTCGAGCACCATCAAATCCTTCTCGAGCAAGATGATATCGGCCGACTCCTTGGCCACGTCGACCGCAGTATCGACCGAGATGCCGATGTCGGACGACTTCATGGCCGAGGCGTCGTTGATGCCGTCGCCCATGTAGCCCACCACATGACCGTTTGCACGCAGCACGGACACGACGCGCGCTTTTTGATCGGGCGTAAGCTTGGCAAAGACCTGCACGTCCTCGGCGCGACGAGCGAGCTCGGCGTCGTCCATTGCGGCGATATCGCTGCCGAGCAGCATGTTGTTGACCTCGAGTCCCACCTGCTTGCAGATGGTGCGCGTGACCTTCTCATTGTCGCCGGTCAAGATCTTGGTGGCTACACCGTGGTTGCGCAGCGCCTCGATAGCATCGGCCGTGGACTCTTTGGGCGGATCCAAAAACGCCAGGTAGCCGATCAGCACCATGTCGCGCTCATCATCGGCGCTAAAGGCACCGACAGGCGACGGGTTGGACTTTTGAGCGATTGCCAACACGCGGAAGCCGTCGTCGTTAAGGTCGGCGACCGTTGCCAAAATGCGCTCGCGCACCTCGTCGTCCAGCACGTGAACGCCGCCGTTAATCTCGGCATGCGAGCACACCGACAGCATCTCCTCGACTGCACCCTTGGTGACCATCTGGGTTTTGCCGCTTCGATCGCGCACCACGGTGGTAAGGCGACGGCGCGTAAAGTCAAACGGCACCTCGTCGACCTTCACATAGGCCTCGGAAAGGTCGGTGAGACTCGGGTCGTTTTGCTCCTCTTCCTCGGTGCATTTGATGATCGCCAGATCCATCAGATTCTTGTAGCCCGTCTGGAAATAGCTGTTGAGGTAGGCATGGCGCAGAACGCGCGAATCCTCCTGGCCATCGATGTTCCAGTGATACTCCAGCACCACCTGGTCCTGCGTCAGCGTGCCAGTCTTGTCCGTGCACAGCACGTCCATCGCGCCAAAGTTTTGAATCGAGTTGAGGTTCTTAACGATGGTCTGCTTTTTGCTCATAGCCACGGCGCCCTTGGCAAGGCACGTGGTAACGATCATGGGCAGCATCTCGGGTGTCAGGCCCACGGCGATGCTGATGGCAAACAGGCCAGCATTAAGCCAATCGCCCTTGGTGACGCCGTTAATCATAAAGACAAACGGAACCATCACCATCATAAAGCGGATGAGCACCCACGAGACGCTATTGACGCCTTTGGAAAAGCTCGTCTCTACGGCATCCTCGGACAGGCTCGATGCCATAGAGCCAAACAAGGTCTGCTCGCCCACGCTAAAGGCGAGCGCCGTCGCGCTGCCCGAGATCACACTGCTGCCCATGAGGGCGATGTTCTCGAACGACGTTGCCGAATCGGACTCGGTGCACGTCGCGGGAACCTTCTCGACCGGCTCGCTCTCGCCCGTCAGGCTTGCCTGGCTCACAAAGAGGTCCTTAGCCTCAATGATTCTCACATCGGCGGGAATCATGTCACCGGCGGACAGGTGCACGATGTCACCAACCACCACGTCGTCGATGGGAATCTCGGTCCTAGGGGCATCCTCGCGGGTGACTGTCACGGTGGTCGTAATCATATCGAGCAGCTTTTCGGCCGCGTTGCCGCTGCGCGCTTCCTGGATATAGCGCAGCGTGCCCGAGAGCACGACCATCGTGGTGATGATGATCACCGTCAGCGGGTCAAAGTCTTCGGGCGTGCTGCCCATCATCGACAACGCTGGAAACACCATGTCGGTCGCTGCCGAAATGATGGCCAGGAAAAACAGAATCGCCGTGAAGGGATTGACGAACGCGTCCGCAAGCTTGCGGGCAATCGACTTCTTCTTGCCACGCGTGACCACGTTACGCCCGTTGTCGGCTTCGCTGTGCGCGACCTCGTCGCGATTAAGGCCGCCGAGATTCGAGCCGACCCAGGATAGGGCCTCCGTCAGCGGAATGGTCGCCGCATACTGGATGCGACCCTCCGCGCGATGCCTCATCAGTTCGTTTTGCGCCTGAACCGCAGACGGCGTATGGCGCATAGTCATCTTCTTCAATTGCCTCGCTCCGTTCTATCGATCGGACGCAGGGCGAATCAGCCGCGCGCCCCCATCAAAGTGGACCCGCGCCGGCAACTTCGTCCTGCGTTACTGGTACTGTCACTGCCGCTCACGGTCCTCACCTCTCTTTCGCGTCCGCGACTGTCTACAGAATAGAAAAGCCGCAAGACCGAGCACATGGCTGGTTTCTTGCGGCTTTCTTGCGATTTGGCAAGGATTGTCAAAGTGACTATTTGGATCGATGGGAGCGAATACCCGAAGCGTTACTCGGCCATTTTGTAGCCCACGCCCCATACAGTCAGCAGGTAGTGGGGGTTGTCTGGTTCGGGCTCAATCTTCTTTCGAATTTTGCGGACGAAGGCCATGATGTTGCTGTCATCGAGCAGATACTCGTTTTGCCACACCGCCCGGTAGATTTCCTCTTTGCTAAAGACCGTACCCCGGTTGCTCGCCAAAAAGGCAAGGATGTCGAACTCCTTGGGCGTGAGCGAGACCGGCGCGTCCGACACCTTGACGGTGCGCGAGACCAGGTCGATCGAAAGCTCGCCGATAACGATGGGTCCAGTGGCGGCACTTGCCTGCGAGCCGGCAACCGCCAGCTCGATAGCAGTCAGCTTGCCCGATGCGATATCGGCAAACACGGGCGCGAGCTCCAGGGCGGCAGCGCTGCCAGACGAGAACAGCGCGCTGCTGAGCTCGGCGGCCTCGGCCGGCGTAATCGCGATGTTGGTTCTGTTGGTACGCATAGAACCGCCCTAGAACAAGCTGCTCGAGCGGGCCAGATAGACCCGCTTGATCGTCGAAGCAACAACAAGATACAACACGCTCAGCAGCGCAACGATGCCCAGATACCATACAGGCAGCGTGGCGAGCCCAAACAGCTGCGCCACCGGACTGAGCGCAAGGAGCGCCGTGACAACGAGCATGACGGCAACCATCACCACGAGCGGTGTGCAAGGACGATCCCCGTCGCGGACACTGCGCGTTCGCAACACCAGGAGCACGAGCGATTCGGTCCATGCGCATTCCAGCAGCCAGCCGGCTTGGAAGGTCGCGATAAAGGCCGCTCGACCCGCCGCGTCGAGCGCGGCAAAGGGCGCGCCGCAGACGGCGGGGCATACGCCCAAGAACAGAATGGCAAACGTAATGATGTCGAAGGCCGAGCTCGCAAAGCCAAAATGAAGCATAAAGCTGCCGAGCCCCTTACCCGACCAGGCCCTGGGGCGGGCAATCTCTGCATCGTCAACGTTATCCCACGAAAGCGCCAGGCAGGTGGCGTCGTAGCACAGATTGAGCAAGAGCAGCTGTGTAGCGGTTGCCGGCACAAAGGGCAGGAAAATGCTCGAGGCGGCAACCGAACAGATATTGCCAAAGTTGGAGCTCGATGCGATACGGATGTACTTGGAGGCATTGGCGAACGAAGTCCTGCCCTCGCTGACGCCCTCGGCGACAACACCCAAGTCGCGCTCGAGCAGCACCAGGTCGGCCACCTTTTTGGATTCGGCCGCAGCCGAGTCCACGACAATGCCGACGTCTGCCGATGTGAGCGCCGGCACGTCGTTCACGCCGTCTCCGATATAGCCGACGATGTGGCCGGAGAGGCGAATCAGGCTAACGATCTGCGCCTTCTGTGCGGGCGTAAGCTCGGCAAACACGCGAGCCTTCCCCACCCGGATCAGCGCTTCGGATTCCTCCATGGCCTGAAGCATGCTGCCGGTGATAACGCTATCGGCGGGAATGCCCAGGCGCGAGCATGTTGAGCGAGCGACCGAAGCCGAATCACCCGTGAGCACGCGCACCTCGACGGAAAGGTTAGACAGCGCCTGCACGGCGGCACGAGCGCTCGCCTTGGGCCGATCGAAAAAGCCCAAAAAGCCGCACAGCACCAGGTCATCCCAGTCCGCCGACGTCGTGCTATAGGCGACGGCGAGCACTTTGATGCCATCGGCGCGCATGTCCTCGGCAACCTCGTAGGCGCTCTGACGGCCATCGGCATCCATGGGCACCAGCTCGCCCTTAAAGTTTGCCCAGGCGCAGCGTGTGCACACGCTTTCAACCTCGCCCTTTACGATGGTCAGATGATTGCCGGGGCGAACCTGTAGCCCCAAACAACCAAGCGCCCCGGGCGTGGCGTCGAGCTTGACACCCGAAGCCTTGGTGACGTGGTCGAAGGGGTCAGAGGCATGCAGTGCAAAGGCGTGGCCAAGGTCTTTCGCGGCAAGGTGCAGCTCGGGTGCCGCGCACGCATCGGCAATGGCCCGATTGAGCTGATTGGCAGCGGCCCCCTGGCTCGTGCTCTCCAGATACGCCAGGTTGAGCGTCTGCTCGCTTTCGTTGCCCAGGATATCGGTGTAGTACTCGAGCACCGCGGCATCTTCGGTGAGCGTGCCTGTCTTGTCAACGCACACCACGTCCATGGAGCCCAGTGACTCCATGGCGTCAACGTTCTTAACGATGACCTGCTTGTTTTTTAGTCGATGGGCACTGCCCGAAAGGCAAACGCTCGTGACAACCGGCAGCATTTCGGGAACCAGGCCCACGGCCGTGCCCAGGGCAAACAGCAGTGCCTGCGCCCAGTCGCCCAGCACAAAGCCTCGAATCATAATGACAAACGGCAGTACGATGAGCATGCATCTTACCAGGGCGGCGCAGATGCTCTTGGCGCCGGCACCAAACTGTGTGCCCATTCGAGCGCGACGGCGCAAAACGGGCTGCTCATCGGCAATGCGGGCGAGGACGGTTGCCGACGCCTTGCCGTCGACAATGGTCGTTCCCGCGCGAACGGTCTCCCCTTCCCGCTTGGCGGTCTGACCGCTCTCGCCTGTAAGCGACGATTCCGAGACAAGGACCTGGTCGCCCTTGGCAAGGGTCACGTCGACCGGGCAGAGCATGCCGGCATATAGGCGGACGACGTCGCCGGGCACAAGCCGGTCGGCATCAACTTGAATCCAACACGCATCGACGCGTTTCCAAACGGCCGCGTGGTTCGCTTTAAACATATGGCGATCAAAGCTGCGCTTGGCCTCATTTTCGTAAAACAGGCGCACCAGGCCGCCCACCAGCCACATCAAAAAGAGCACAGCTGGCGCGAACACGCCCGTCTGGCCTTCCACCTGCGGCAGGACATCGACCAAAAAAGCCAGCCCGGCAAGCGCAAGCAGCAGCGACGAGAACGGATTAAAGAACGATTTTCTAATCATCGAAGCCTCTTTCTAGCACGGCTTCGATTGTATCCGAGGGCACTCGCCGACAACCCCGCCCCAACCCTTGCGACTTCCTTGCTTTTAGCCGTGACAAAAGGGTTGTCCCTTTGTCACATTATTCGGAACGAAGGGCCTCCACGGGGTCCTTTTTGGATGCGCTACGGGCCGGCAGCAGGCCGGCAACGACCGTCAGCAGCACCGAAATCGCAATGAGCACCAGCGCATCCTGCACGGGCAGGCTCATCAGATTGGGCACCTGTTTGGCCGCAAGCGCCCAGGTATTAACCGGGAAGCTCACGGCCACCACAACGACAATGGCAAAGACACCGGCGATGAGGCCCTCGATAAAGGTCTCGGCATTGAATACGTTGGCCACGTTGCGCTTCGACGCACCAATTGCGCGTAGGATGCCAATCTCCTTTTTGCGCTCCAGTACGCTGATGTAGGTGATGATGCCGATCATGATGGAGCTCACCACCAGGCTGATACTCACGAACGCGATGAGCACCAAGCTGATGGTATTCACGATATCGGTCACCGAACCCATGATGATGCCCATGTAGTCGGTGTACGAGATTGCCTGCTCATCGTGGCCGGCGGCTTTGACCTGCTTGTTGTACGCATCGATGTGATCGAGCACGCGCTCCTTGGCCTCAAAGTCGCGCGGGAAAATCTTAACCGAGATGGGGTCTGCCTCATCCGCATAGCCCAACGTGGTCAGATTGTTGTCGTAGGTGAGCTTCGAAGCCTTGGCATAGCTCATCATGAGCGAACTCAGGTCCTCGGCGTCCATGTTGAAATGGATAGCACGAGCAAAGGCACTCGCATCCACGTGCATGGCGCTCGCTAGGTTAGCAAAACTCGAAGACATCTGCGTCGCCATCTGGTCCATGAGTCCTGCTGCGCCCGCCTTGAGCTGGGACGATACCGTCGTCGCAATCTGCTCGCTGATTGTCTTGGTCACCTGGTCCATAGCCTGCTGCAGATACGGAGCCAGCTGCTTTTGCACATAGTCGGTCATCGTCTGTTGCAGGCGCTCGGCCAGAGCATCGCCACCGAGCGCCTTCAATTGAGCCAGGCATTGCTGGGCTGCGGCATCATGCTCAAGATACGCCGAAAATGCGGCAGCAAGCTTTGACGCGTCCTTAAGGTCTTCGGGTGACAACGCCTTAAACTGATCAGACTGTATAAAGCCCGTGAACAGCTGATTGGCGAGCGTGCCTACCTGCTGCATCTGCTCGGGCGTGAGTTCCAAGCCATCGAAGATGCCCGAGAAATCTGGGGTTGGCGCTTTGGCCATGATGTCGCCAAAGTCGATGTCCTTCCCAACACCCGAAAGGTCGATATCCAACCCGGACAAGTCAAGACCCGACAGGTCCATACCGCCGGCCGCACCCGAAAGTGCAGACGTATCGAACGAGAACGCGCTCTTGAGCGCCGCCTCGTCCACACTGAACATGCTGCCCAGATCCACACCTTGCTTGGCCTCGCCCTGCAGTTCGTCGAAGGTTTTGCCCGTAAAGACATCCGTCTCGGGGCGGGCGAGTTGCTCCTGCACAATCTGCGAATCAGCGGCGCGCTCCATAAGCTGGCGAGTCAGCGCATGCGTGTAGGCAATGCCCGGGGACAACGCGTTCGCGTTGGCGGTCTCGTTGGGTCGCACCACGCCCACAATGTGCACGTCGATACCGTCGGCAACCTTGGCGGCCATAAAGTCGGTTTCGCCAGACATATCGGTCCACATGCCGGTCTCTTCGTTTTTGCGATACGCATCGGCCGGCGACAGCACCTTAAACGTCGTGGACAGCGCATCGTCGTAGGTAAAGTCGGTGCCGGTCTCGGGCGTTTCGACCCCACCGTCAGCCGTCATAGCACTGTTAACCAGGTCGTTGAGCTCATCGATATCCAGCGCACCGATGCTGTAGAGCGTATAGTCGCCCACCGTGCCACGGCTCGAAAGCACCATCACGGCTTCGTTAGCAGACGTAGGCCAATGGCCGGCGACGACATCGTACTGGCTGTCGAGCAGACTCTGGTCGTCAATCATCTCGTTAAAGACCGAGGTTCCCATGGATTCCATGCTCATCGTTGCCGCCGAGCTCGCGCCTCCGCTCATGGCCTCGGTCATGGCGTTGGGCACCAGCCGGACAGGCTTCTCATCGCCCTTACCGGCACGATAGACAACCGGCGATACACCGTAGCCGTACTGAATGGCGTTGACCTCTTTATCGATGCCGTCGCCACCGGCATCGAGCCATGCCTTAAAGCTCGTCATGTCGTTGGACTTAACGCTCGCAAACATATCCTTTACGGCCGTGACCACGGGAATCTTATCGGTTCCCTTAGCCTTGCCGCCGGCACTGTCGTCGGACGAATCCACGTTTTCAGGCGAGCCATCATCCGTGGCCCCCTGCCCGCCCATCATGGACGACAGATCGTAGTCCTGCTTGGAAATGGTGAGTGGGTAGCTCGAAAGCGTATCCTCCTCGACCTTTTTGATGTAGCCGTTTACGCCGTTGGACAGCGCCAGAATCGCCGCGATACCGATAATGCCAATCGAGCCCGCAAAGGCAGTCATGGCCGTACGGCCCTTCTTGGTCATGAGGTTTCGGGCAGAAAGCCCCAGCGCCGTCACAAAGCTCATCGAGGTTTTGCGCGTAGGCTTGGCCTCGCGGCGCGTGGCGTCGGCGACATCGAAGGGATCGGAATCGTCGGTGATCTTGCCGTCCGCCAGGTTGACGATGCGCGTGGCGTACTGGTACGCCAGCTCGGGATTATGCGTGACCATAATAACCAGACGGTCACGTGCGACGTCCTTGAGCAAGTCCATGACCTGCACGGACATTGTGGAGTCCAGGGCGCCGGTCGGCTCGTCTGCCAGCACAATCTCGGGATCATTAATCAGGGCGCGGGCGATGGCCACGCGCTGCATCTGTCCGCCCGAAAGCTGACTCGGGCGCTTGTTAACATGCTCGCCAAGGCCAACTTTCTCCAACGCCTCGCGCGCACGCTGGCGGCGCTCGGCATGCCCCACACCCGTGAGCGTAAGCGCCAGCTCCACGTTTTCCAAGATGGTCTGATGCGGAATGAGGTTATAGCTCTGGAACACAAAGCCGATGCGGTTGTTGCGATAAGCATCCCAATCGCGATCACGGAAGTCCTTGGTCGAAATGCCATCGATGAGCAGGTCGCCAGAATCAAAGTGATCAAGTCCACCAATAACGTTGAGCATCGTAGTTTTACCTGACCCCGAGGGACCCAGAATGGCCACGAACTCGTTATCGCGAAAAGACAGGCTTACGTTGTCGAGCGCCACCTGCGTAAACGACTGCGTAACGTACCTTTTGCAAATTCCTTTGAGCTCCAGCATGGACGGCAACCTCTCCCGCGCAGGCACCCTGCCCGCTCTCCCCCGCCGTTCGTATTCGACGCGTTTGTCCTACTCTATCCCCATTTTTTGCCGACGCCAGTGAGGAATGTAGGGAACCGCGCCAAAAAACGAACGGGACGGCATCCAAAAGAAGAGGTCCCGAGCGGGACCTCTATATGGTGGAGTTTATCTTGAAAGGTAGCGGACTACTTCGCACAGCGACACACGATCCTCGCTATGCTTTACGCGTTTTCTACTGCTCGCTATTCGCAATCGCCTGGTCGATAAGTTTGTCGAGTGCTGCGCGCTGCTCGGCGGAGCTGATGGCTCCCACGATGGGCTCCCCTACGATATTGCCATTCTGATCGATGACATACGTTGTCGGGAACGAGAACAAATTTGACGTAAACTTACCGGCCTCGCTATCCGACTTGAACCAGATGTTCTTATATGTCACGCCCTTCTTGCTCAGCACGTCCTTGGCATCTGCAATCTCGCCCTTGTTGCCATCGAGCGTAAAGGAATTGACGCCCACGACCTGGCCGCCCTTCTTGGCAAGCTCCTGATTCAGTTTCTCAAGATCGCCCAGCTCGCCCACGCACGGCTTGCAAGTGGTGAACCAGAAGTTCATGACGGTGACCTTGTTCTTAGCGAACAGCTCGTCGCTGCTCACGTCGTTGCCATCCAGGTCTTTGCCCGTAAAGCTGGGGAACTTCGTCGCCTCGTTCGAAGCATTGGCACCAGCCGTCATGCCAGCGGCCGAAGCGTCGACGCTCTCGCCTTCGCTCGGCGTGCTTCCACAGCCGGGGAACTCCTTCTCCAAGCTCTCGAGCTTGTCCTCGATCTCCTTGATCTGCTGCGCACCGGCCTTGAGCGTCTTAAGCTCATCCGCCGTAAACTTATCCTTGGCGCCGTCGATGGTCTTGAGCAGGAAATCGCCGTAATTGCTGCCGTCCTCAATCATTGTCGAGTCTTTATTTGCCGCATTGAATACCTTTTCCCACAGCGCGTTATCACTCGAAAAGATCTCGTTCTCCTTCTGCATGAGCTTCGCATACAGCTCGGCGGCCTCGTCGGCATTGGTCGGCTTCTGCGCAGTGAGTTCTGCAATCTTAGGATCGGAGCCCGCAGATTCGCTCGCATTGCCACCGGGTGACGAACACGCCACAAGACACAAGGCCAGCACCGGCACCATAAACAAGGCCGCAATCTTAGAAAGCTTCATGGTCATTCCTCCGTTTTGTCGAAGCTTGTTTACTTTTTATCGGCGGTCAAGGGGAGCTTTTCCGCCGACACATCTAGGCCATAGCGATAGCTGATGGCATCGACGGGACAGGCCCCGATGCACTTTCCGCACCGGATACATTCGGCATGATTGGGCGCCCGGACCACATCAACGTCCATCTGACAAACCCTTGAACACTTGCCGCACGAGACGCATTTGCACGCGTCGACCTGAATCCCCAACAAGGACACCTTATTCATGAGCGCATAGAATGCGCCGAGCGGGCAAATCCATTTGCAGAAGGGGCGATAGAACAAAACGCTCAGCACTACCACGGCAATGAGAACGACAAGTTTCCAAGTAAAGAGCTGTCCCAACGCAGATCGAATGCCGGCATTGGCAATGGCCAGCGGAATGGCGCCCTCGAGCACACCCTGCGGACAGATGTACTTACAAAAGAACGGGTCGCCCATGCCCACGTCGTTAACCACCAAGACGGGCAGCAGCACCACGGCAAGCAGCAGCACGACGTACTTGATGTACGTGAGCGGCTTAAGCTTTTTCGTGGAGAACTTTTTGCCGGGAATCTTGTGAAGTAGCTCCTGAAGCCAGCCAAACGGGCACAGAAAGCCGCATACAAAGCGTCCCAACAGCACGCCGAGCAAAATGAGCGTACCGGTAACATAGTAAGAAAAGTTGAACTTGGATGAACCTACCACCGACTGGAACGACCCGATGGGGCACGCACCCGATGCCGCGGGGCACGAATAGCAATTAAGTCCAGGTACGCAGACTGTTTTTCCCGCGCCCTGATAGATGCCGCCTTTGGCAAAGTTTGGCAGGTGAATGTTGGTAATAAGTGTTGCCGCCGCCTGAATGAATCCGCGAAATCGGGCCAAAACATGCGACGCAGTGTTTTCTCTTTTATCCAATTCCGATACACTCCAAGCACAGCCTAATCGCTTTGGCCAGCACGGCATCCGCCTCGCCACGCATAACACCAAAGCACACCATGGCAATTCCGACGATCAACAAAGCGACCTGTACCATGGGTTTTACCGCTTTGAACAACTCGACCACTCCTTTCGTTACGCGACCATTGGACCATATCGACTATAAAATCCGTGTTAAGCGCGATTTGAAATGTGCAAGGAGACTGTTATGCGTATTTTGATCGTCGAGGACGAGCGGGCGCTGTGTGACGCAATCGCGCGCAGCTTGCGAAACCTGACATACAGCGTCGACTGCTGTCACGACGGACGGGAGGCGCTCGACCTGCTGGGCGTCGAAGTCTTTGACCTCGTGGTACTCGACCTCAACCTTCCCCGTATCGACGGCATGACCGTACTCAGGGAACTTAGGAAAACCGACTGCGAGACCAAGGTGCTGATTCTGTCCGCGCGTGGCGAAGTATCCGATAAGGTCGACGGACTCGATGCCGGCGCCAACGATTACCTTACCAAGCCGTTTCATCTTGACGAGCTTGCGGCAAGGATCCGCAGCCTTACCCTCAGGCGCTTTGCACAAAGCGACATAGTATTAACCTGTGGAAAGCTCCGCTTTGACACCAAGGCGCGCATCGCTTCCGTAGACAGCGAGGCCCTATCTCTTACACGCAAGGAAACGGGAATCTTGGAATACCTGATGCTTAATCAGGGGCGACCGGTAAGCCAAGAGGAGCTTATCGAGCACGTTTGGGATAGCAGCGTAAACAGCTTTAGCAACGCAACCCGCGTTCACATCTCGTCGCTCCGAAAAAAGTTGCGCAGCGCTTTGGGATACGACCCGATTCGCAATCGGATTGGAGAGGGCTACGTTATGGAGGATAGCGAATGAAAAGGCTTTCGCTGCAATGGCGCATAACGATCATGACGGCGCTGCTGACGTGTGCGGCGTGCGTGCTGACGAACTGCCTGGTCGGCTATACGGGCATGCGCTATATGGATGCCATCGGCAGTGACATCTCGGCCTTTAACGCTGCCGGCGCGGATTCGCCCCAGGTGTTCGACCCAACGAAAACGGCCCTCGATGACAAGGTCACAATCGTCGTAAACGACGCACAAGAGTCTTTTGGCACGACAATCTGGTGCATCACGGCTGGAGTCACACTCCTTGGCGGCGCGCTGGCATACTTTGTGAGCGGCCGTGCACTCAAACCGCTACGGGCTTTTGCAGCCCAGGTTGAGCGCGTGCAGCCTGACAACCTAAGCGAAATCAGACTCAGTGAAGATGTGCCCACCGAGCTACAACGATGCAGCGCCTCTTTCAACGACATGATCTCCCGTCTTGGCGAAGGGTTCTCTGCACAGCGTCAGTTTACCGGCAACGCCG
This sequence comes from Collinsella aerofaciens, assembly GCF_018785245.1. Classification (GTDB taxonomy): domain Bacteria; phylum Actinomycetota; class Coriobacteriia; order Coriobacteriales; family Coriobacteriaceae; genus Collinsella; species Collinsella aerofaciens_AD. The sequence continues at coordinate 106,643 of NZ_WQPL01000033.1, forward strand.
CACACGAGCTGCGCACCCCGCTCGCCCTTATGCAAGCACAGATTGAACTATTCATCTCCGAGCACTCCGGTTTGCAACCCGAAACAGCCGAGCTGCTCGGCCTGCTACAAGAACAAACTGAGCGCATGTCTCGAATGACCAAGGTATTGCTCGAGATGAGTGAGCTCCGCAGTGTCCCTTGCGGGGACGCTGTTGAACTCGGCCCCCTGTCCGAAGAGGTCCTCACCGATCTTGCGCCACTTGCCGAAAATAAGGGCATAGCCCTCAATTGTGCTGGAGACGCTTTAGTAATCGGGAGCGACACGCTCCTCTATCGGCTGGTGTTTAACCTGGTCGAAAATGCCATCCGTTACAGCCACCCCAGCTCGACTGTCAACGTCTCCATCTGCGACAACGACAGCCACGTGTTCCTGCGAGTCGAAGACCAGGGCCCGGGAATACCCAAGCAGTACCGTGAGAGCATCTTCCAACCGTTCTTTCGCCTGGATAAATCCCGCAGCAGGGCATATGGCGGCGCAGGACTCGGACTAGCGCTCGTTTGGGAGATTGCAGCGCTTCACGGTGGCACAGTAGAGGTCGAAGAAAGTTCCGAGAACGGTACTACCATGCTCGTAAGCCTTCCAAAACGATCCGCAGCGTTAACCGAACAGTAAAACGAAAGGGGTCCCGAGCAACAGGAGTACAATTGCTGCATTGTTGCCACCTGATGGGAGATGGAAGATGGACTGCGATGGCTACCCACGCGTTCCCATGCCGTTGATGTGCACCGCCTTTGTGCCGGGGCAGATTGACGCTGCGGTTGCAGGCATTTCCGACCCCGATTCGCGCGCCATTGCCACGGCAGAAGCGCTGTACTTTCGCGGACAGGCCGCCCTCGCTGCCAAGACGGCGCGCCCCTATCTTGACGCCACCGATCCCGCGCTGCGCTATTCCGCATGCTTTATCTGCGGATATGCCAGCCTGTCGCTCAACCGTATCGCCGACGCCCGCCGGTGCCTTGCTGGCATCCTCGATACGCCGGCTGACGAGGGGTCGCCCGCCGTCCACGCCACACATATCCTGTTCGCCTCGGCCGCGAGCGTCCTGCTGCACTTGCCTTCCCCGTATTCCGCCGAAGAGTTTTATCCGCTTGCGGCGCATCTGCCCGAAGGCCTGCGCCTTTTCGCCAGCTACGTGATGGCGCATGCCCTGTACCTGCGCGGCGAATATGGCCGCAGTCTGGGCATGGCGGAAAACGCCCTGATCATGAAACAGGGGAGCTATCCGATCTCGGAACTGTTCCTGCACCTGGCAGCTTCCATGGCATGCATGAGCCTCAAGGACATCGACGCCGCAAAAACGCACTTCGGAGTTGCTTGGAACATTGCGCGTCCCGACGGCCTTATTGAGCTCATTGGCGAGCATCACGGCCTTTTACAGGGGCTTATCGAGGCATGCCTAAAAACGCAATACCCTGACGACTTCGCGCGCATCATCGAGATCACGTATCGCTTCAGCTACGGCTGGCGGCGCATCCACAACCCCGATTCGGGCGAGGACGTTGCCGACGATCTAACGACCACGGAATTCACCATGGCCATGCTCGCCTGTCGTGGGTGGACCAACGCCGAAATCGCACGCCATATGGGAGTATCGCCGGGCACCGTCAAAAACCGCCTATCCGGCGTATACGCAAAGCTTGGCATCGGCACACGCGCCGAGCTGGTCGCGCATATGTTGCGTTAGCGAGCGGACTACCAAGCGCATCGAACGCGTTCCGGAACCCGGCGCTTCGCTCGATCAATTTGGACATTTTGACCCTTGAACGGCACTACCGCCACGGGGCGCCTTCTCGCAAAATTGGATTATTTCCACCGATACCTGCGGGATGGGAGCCAAAGATGCTTGATCGCCGTTCGTTACTTGTCGCCGGAGCGTCCTCGTTAGCGAGCATTATGTTGCCGCGCGTGCCGGGAAGCGAAAACGCCTTCATATTGCCGTTCGCACCCACCGAAGCATACGCCGACGAAGATGATCCCTTCAAGGTCTTGGTACTCTCGCGCACCATGTTTGGTGTGGTCGTGGTCGACGTCGCCAACAAGAATACGCCCATCACGGGTGCCCAGGTCACGCTCATATCGCGCTATGCCGCAGGCAAGCAGCTCACCGCCACGACCGATGACGAAGGCACGGCCATCTTTGAGGTCGCCCCTCTTTCAGAAGGCTACGTGGACGAGGCAACGCTTCTCGACGCGTACGACTTTAACGGCGGCATCTCCATTAGCATGGCGGGCTACCGCGATGTCGAGATTCCCCTCGCGCGCGTCCAAGGCGGCACCGCTATAACCGCGCCCACGCGTCCGCTTTCCGACGGCGAGCCGTACTTCCGCCAGCTCACATTCGACGAATGGGACATCCAGTACGCCGACGCCACGTTTATGGCAATGCCAGCGAACGAAGCAGCAAACGACCAGCCCAACACGCACGCTTTTACCGTGCAGTCCCATCTGCCGCAGGGCGGGCAGGCAACGTTGCATATCAATAAAGTGATGCCCGCTGCGGGCAGCTCATCCGAAACCGTCACGCAGATTGGCCAAGTCAAGGCCAGCGCATCGGGTTCGGATAATCTGGCGACGTTCACACTCGAAGACAAGTTCCTCGATGCGGCATCGGGCCTTCTGGAAGAAGGGTGCAAGCTGCGCTTTGCGCTCGACTATCAGGGCAAAACCTACACGCTCTCATCCCCCATGGCCGTTGTCACCGCGCCGGCGGCAAAGGCGGAATCCGGATCGACCACTATCGTCCCCACCACCATGGACCAAGAGATCACTCCGTTTGATTTCCCCGCGGCGTTTCCCGGCATCGGCGGCAATAAGTTCACGTGTTGGATGCCCACATTTCCGATCCTCTTCGATTTCTCGTTTGCTGGATACGTGCTGTTTGGCGGAGGATACAAACCAGCCAGCTATATGAACGATTCGGGCAACCCTGATCCGGAATACTGGAAGAAATCGCCGCGTGAGTCGGGCGCCAAGCAGGCAAACCGCTACCTCGACGAGATGGAGGGGAAGTGGAACCAGTACAAGAGCATGAGTGCCGGTTCGGGCACCGATCCAAGAAACACCAAGCTCCTTCGTCACCATTGCACGCCGCTGTTCACGATGGATATCGCCACACAGCTGTACGGCTCGCTCGCCTACGATTGGGTGGGCAAAACCTGGGGTAACAACAACGACCCCGCATACGGCAATATTAAGGCCCTCTTCCAGGTAAGAACCGACCTCAATTGGACCGAGCAGTTTACCCTAGGACCGGTGCCGTTTTTCCTAAACGTCAACCCCTGGGTGCTGGCAAAGCTGGCGCTCGCCGTGGGTGCCCACACGCACGGCAGCGGCGCGGCGTTTTTTAAAAACATTTCGCTCGACTATTCGAACACGTCGGGCTCGTTCACCATCCAGATCGGGCTCGCCGTCACCTTTGGCGCCGGCGTTGCAGGCGTCGCTTCGTCTGCCGTGCGCGGCGCCGCATCCCTCACGCTGTTCATTGGGTACGAGAAGGCGGATGGACACCAGCTTCCGCGACTGCGCGTAGGCGCAGACGTCGATGTCGATGTGATACTCCAGTTCGTAATGTTCAAGTGGACCACCAAGGCTTGGTCGGGGTCGTGGCCCACACTCATCGATTCGTGGAATATGTCGGTGAACAATGGCGACCAGTATGCGCTCCAGCGCTCTGAGCTCGCATTGGGTGGAGATACGCCTTACACGCTGGACGCCCGCTTCGACACGCCCGGCAACATCGAGGCGGGCGGCGTTCCGCAATTTATCGCATCGGCCACCATCGTCACCAACGCCGAGCTGCTCGCACGCGCCGAGGTTAAGGCCACTGCCGTAAACGTCGCTTCTGTCGTACGCGATTGGAATCAAGCGGTCACGCGCATTGAGCTCGAGGCGGATGCAGAAAGCGACGACACGGGACAGGTCGAACATTTCGTCCATGCACTGATAGAGAACGACGAAAACGCCGCGCCGATGTATGAGTACACCTACATCGGTCAGGCAACGAACGCCGTTGCTGACCCGAACGCCAATTCTACCGGCGTGTCGGAAGACGAGCGTGGCGGCATCAAGCCCTCGAGCGACAACGTGCTGTTTGCTGGCGTGCTCAGCGAAGCTCACATGAAGCTGGCAATGATTGCCGGCGTGGAGTGCCTATTCCGTATCGCCTCGGTGCGCTACGGCGAGAATGGTCGTTCGCGCCTGGTGGTGCATACAAAGACGAACGGCACGTGGTCCGCTCCCACGCCCGTGGACTTCCCCCTTGGGTTTGGCGAGGGCGATGTGGAGCGCAACGGCATATTCGATTACGACTTCGACGTGGTGGAATATACAGACGGGAGGGGAAACCAGGACGCCTACGTGCTGCTGGTCTCGGGCGAGCGCCCCGCCGGCGACGACACCCTTTTCGATATGGCAAGCACAGCCGGCATACTGTCCGTTGTGCGCCTGCGCATAAGCAACGACGGAGTTCGCGTGGTATCGCACACGTCGTGGCGCAGCATCTCTCGCGGCCGCCTTCAGGAGGATGGCTACCATTGCCTGCAGTGCCCGCGTATCACGGTGGGCAAGACGCTGGTCGACGGGCGCCTGTCGGGCGCCTACCTCCACCGCCGCGGAACCACCGCAGAGAAGGCGCTCGGCAGCGAGGCCGAGGTTGCGCTGGAATGCTTTACCCTGTGGTCGGATAATTTGGGCGACAGTCTCACGTTCCGTCAGGTCCTCCACTTTCCGCAGGCACCATCGAGCATCGAGCTGGGCGCGCCCGAGAATATCAACGGCAAAATGGTGGTGCCCGTTGCATACGAGACTGCAGGCGGTTGTGGCTGCGCGTCGTACGCCGTGATCGGCCAGTCCATCGCGGGTTGGGGCGTTATGTCGCCAGATGCCACAGTACCCCACGCGATGCCGTGGCCGCAGCACACGGGCTTTTTGGCAACCGTCAACGAGCAACTGCAGCATATTGCTTGGACGCGAGGCGCATCGGCATTTGCAACGCAGCCCGTGGGTGCCGCAGGCTGTGGCCCGGCATCGTTTAGCGTAAGCAACAACGGCAGGTGCGTGCTCTATGTAGAGAACACCGATGGCAAGGTGGGACAAACCTACGACGAAGAAGGCAACCCGGTAGCAGTGATGGGCAAGCACTTCCGCATCTTCGCCAGCACCTTGGCTGGCGATCTGTTCACGGAGCCGTTCGTGATGTGCGAGCTGGACCATCCCGTCGATCAGATAACGACATTTTTAACGTCGGGCGGCATGCTCTCGGCGCTCGCCACGCACATTGTGAGTGCAGAGAAGAGCGAGGCAGAGCTACACGGTATCGAAGTGCCTCTGGTGGCATGCGCGACGCCGACGGGCGCGGTAGCCACCTCGGGCGCGGTGGTGCCCGGAGCGGCAGGCGAATCCTTCATGGTCACGGTGCGAAACGACGGCAACACCTTGCTGACCGCCGGCACGATCGATCTATACCGAGAGGGCTCCAGCCAGCCGTTCTCCAGCGCATCCATCGGATTCGGAGTGAACGCACGCATGGCTTCGATCTACGATCCAGAGCTTGCCGAGGACGCTTCGGCCAACGACATGGCACATGTGAAGTACGCGCTCGAGACGCTGGGCGCGCGTTTTGCAACGCACCCGCTGGTAGCCGACAACGGCAACGCCGTGCTGGCACCGGGTTGCACGGCACAGTTCCGCATGAGCTTCGCCATCCCCGAAAGTTGGAGCGACGAAGTAGGCAAACGTGTAACGCTATATGCGAAGGCGCGTAATCTGGTGGCGCTCGATCCCGTAACGCTCGAGGAAATTCGACCGGGCGCAAACTCGGCGCTGGGTGCCGTGCTGCACGAGCTTCATGTGCCCGACGCGGCATGCGAACGCTCAGAAGTTCAGGTCGGCGTATGCGACAACGCGGATACGACGGGGCTTCACGATGCACCGATGACGGCGGACGGCAGTGGCGGCTCGAGTGGCGGCGGTACTGACAAGGGCGGCGGCTCCGGCGGAAGGAGCTCCGGCAGTGGCAAGGACCACAGCAATAACAAGCGCTCCGGAAAAGCGGGCGCGCTCGCTGGCACGGGCGATGTCAATGCTCCCCTTACGGCAGCCGCTACAGCACTCGCCGCGGCAGGCGCCGGCCTCATCGCCTACAGCGCCCGCCGCACGGCGCTCGAAAAAGACACCGCCAATGAGGTCAATTCGGATAGGTCTCGCTAGCTCCTAGTTACTTTTGTGAGAGACGCCGACTCGGCTCATCGAACACCAAAAGGGGCTGGCCCCGATAACTCGGAGCCAGCCCTGAGTCGCCTGACATGGGAATCGCAACCCGCTACTTGAGCTTCAATGCCTCCATCATGGGCGCGGCGGCGTCCCAATCGATCTTCCAGCCAATCGACACGCGGACGGTCTCGCCCGTCGCGGGAGCCGTCGCAAACAGCGTATGGCCGTTGTCGGGACCGGTAAAGCGCAGCCACGTTATGCCGTTGTACTCGACCTGGTCGGTTGTTGTCTCCTTGCCTTCGTAGACCTGCTCTAGGCTTGCAACCTCTTCCTCCGGCGAGCGCGGGAAGATGCTGATGTTCAGGCGTCCTCCAGTCTCGTCGTGGAAGAAGTTTGCCTTTTCGCGCTCTTCGTCGGACGAATCCAGCGTGTACCCATCGGCGGCCTCGATGCTGTACGATGCGCAGTCGATGCCCGTTAAATCTGTCTTCTCGCCAGAATCGGCCACGCCGCCGGCCGCCTTGAACTCCTTGGTCTCGCATCCCGTGGTGTCAAAGTGCATGGCCTCATGATTCTTGGCGGGGGCATAAGCGTCTACGAACTCGACAGTGATGGGCCCGTAGTACGCCGTCTTGGGCGCCCAGAAATACACGTACTCAACGGTCTCGCCCGGGCCGATACCTGGCCTCTCGGAAAGGTCGATGCCCTCGTGCAGCTCATCGGGAGCCTCGCTTGCAACGTAGTCGAGCACGGCCGCCTTGCCGGAAGTAAACAACGGGTCGCCTGCCTCAAGATCGCCCTGGGCAGCATGCACGTTAAAGGAACTGAACGTCCTGTTCTTTGTGTTGTTGTTGGTGATCTTGATGTGCAGGTAAAAGCCGTCCTGCAGCTTGGCATCGCCGCGATAGAACGTACCGTGAGCCACCGACTCATAGGTAATGCCTGCCACCTCGACCGTCTGCGAATCATAGGCCCTGGGCTTTTCCTGCACAGGCGCGCTGCCGCCCGAACCGCCAGGCGAGCCGCTCGGAGCACTACCGCCACAGCCGGCCACTGTACACGCCAGCACGGCCGAAAGCGTCACGGTGGGAATTCCTAACAGCAGTTTCTTTGTCATGGGCCTCATCATTCTCACCGCTCCTTTCGGCTTGCAGCTCATCCATTGCCCGAGTCCCAAGTCGACCCCGTGGCATCGGCTTCCACTATGAGCGTATGACGAAACACGGCGCCGGCGAAGTGACCCGTGGCCCAAATAACGACCCACCAGCGTTCCTTATGGGCCAAAAGAACTCGCACATGCACGCCCCCGGCCCATAAAACGAGACGTCTGTCCCAATGTTCGATTCGATCCAACAATCCGCACGACACGTTTTCGACAACGTATCCAACCGCAAACGCAGCAAGACGCATTCGGCCGCCTTCAAATTTACTCGGGCAGAACCGACTCGGTTTTGTCCGAGTAAACTCGAGCATAAACTGATCCATGCGATACAATTAACTCGGACAAAACCGAGTCGGAAGGAACCGAGTAAGTGGAATTTATTGGCAGGGAGCGTGAGCTCGCCCGTATTAAGAAAACGCTCAAAGCACCCGAGCAGCGCAATGTTCTCATTTACGGCAGGCGTCGCGTCGGAAAAAGTGAGCTCATCAAGCAGGCGCTAACCGATTTGTCGGACGTCGCAACGGTCTATTACGAGTGCCGCCAAACCTCCGAGGCAGACAACCTCGAGAGTCTGTCCGTCCTTGTTGCTGAAGCGCTGAGCTTTCCTCCGCTCGCCTTCACAGGCATCCGCGAGCTCATCGAATTTCTGTTTGCCCAAGCTAAAGACAAGAACATTACCCTCGTTCTCGACGAATACCCCTACTTGAGAGATGCGGTTAAAGGCTTAGACAGCATTCTTCAGACCTCAATCGACGCCCACAGGGAAGACTCACGTTTAAACATTGTCCTGTGCGGCTCCTACGTTGAGATTATGAAATCCCTCATCGAGCATGAAAGCCCCCTCTACGGGCGAATTGATCTCGCGCTTGAGCTTAAGCCCATGGATTACTTTGACGCTGCGAAGTTCTATCCCGCGTTCTCGCCCGAGGACAAGGTGCGGCTCTATAGCGTTTTTGGCGGTATCCCCTTTTACAATCGCCTCATCGATCAATCCCAAAGCGTACGCGACAACATCATCGAGCTCGTCACGGAACCTGGCGCCCGCTTAGAAAGCGAGGTGCCGTCCTATCTCAACGCCGAGATCTCGAAGATGACCAACGCCAACGAAGTTTTCGGGGCTCTCGCACAAGGCTACTCCCGTTGGGGGGACGTGCTGGCACAGTCGCACGTCTCGAGCGGTCCGGCCATGGCAGACGTGCTCGACAAGCTCATGTCACTCGAAATCGTCCAAAAGCGTGCACCCATCAACGACCCTACGAACAAGCGCAAGTCTGGCTACTTTGTAGTGGATCCGCTTTCGCTCTTTTACTATCGCTATGTTTTCCGCAATGCCTCAGCGCGTCAGCTGCTCGACCCGGAAGTCTTCTATGATCGTCACGTCTTCCAAGACTTCGAGGAAAACTACGTTCCTCATATGTTCGAGGAGATCTGCCGTCAATACCTCGTGCGGCAGAACAGGACCGGCAAGATCGAACCGGCTTTCGACGCCATAGGCAAGTACTGGTACGACGACCCCGCAAACAAAACGAGCGGCGAATTCGATGTGGTAACGCAAGACCCCGAGGGCTACGCATTCTACGAAGCAAAGTTCCGCAAATCCCCCATCACGCAAAAAATGGTCGACGAGGAAATCGCCCAAGTCGAGGCAACGGGACTCAAGTGCCATCGCTATGGATTCTTCTCCCGTTCGGGCTTCGAAGCTGGCGAAAGCGATCGAACCGTCTTCATCGACCTGCCGCAGATGTTTGGATAGGACAGGACAGGTCCCTCCCGCATTCCAAGCATTCATTATCTAATCGAACGGTTGTTCGATGGATTTCGTGTTGGTTGGAATCGTCTGTGGGCTGGGCTATGCTACCTTGACTATCTATATGACTTAAACGCAGCAAAGGAGCACCGAGAGAGCGAGTATGGCAAAAAACACCGCAAACTATGGTAACGACAGTATCCGCCAGCTCAAGGACGAGGAGCGCGTACGCCTGCGCCCCGCCGTCATCTTTGGCTCGGACGGACTCGACGGCTGCGCGCATGCCGCCTTCGAGATCCTGTCCAACGCCGTTGACGAGGCGCGCCAGGGCTACGGCAAGCTCATCACCCTTACCGCCTTTCGCGATGGTTCCATTCAGGTAGAGGACAACGGCCGCGGCTGCCCGCTCGACTGGAACCCCTCCGAGAAGCGCTTTAACTGGGAGCTCGTCTTTTGCGAGCTCTACGCAGGTGGCAAATACAACAACAACCAGGGCGGCGACTACGACTTCTCGCTCGGTACCAACGGCCTGGGCTCGTGCGCGACCCAGTACGCCTCCGAATACATGGACGTCACGGTTTGGCGCGACGGCAACAAGTACTCCCTGCACTTTAAAAAGGGCAAGGTCGTTGGCGCCAAAAAGAAGGCACTCGAGATTGAGCCCAGCGACGAGGACCGTACCGGCACCACCATCAAATGGCGCCCCGATCTTGAGGTCTTTACCTCCATCAGCATCCCCCACGATTGGTATCGCGAGACCATGCGCCGCCAGGCCGTGGTCAACGCCAACGTGACCTTCCGCCTGCGCATTGAGGGCGACGATGGCGAGTTTTCCGAAGAGGACTTTTGCTATCCCAAGGGCATCGAAGACTACGTGCTCGAGAAGGTCGGTACCGACTACCTCACCGAGCCCTTCTTTATCGAGGCTGACCGTCGCGGTCGCGATCGCGAGGACCTGCCCGATTACAACGTAAAGATCACCGCGTGCATGTGCTTCTCGCGCACCTTCACGATGCAGGAGTACTACCACAACTCATCGTGGCTCGAGAACGGCGGCTCGCCCGAGAAGGCTGCCCGCAGCGCCCTCACCAGCGCCATCGATGCCTACATTAAGCAACAGGGCAAATACAACAAAAACGAGAGCGGCATTAAGTGGCAGGACGTCCAGGACTGTCTGGTGCTGGTGACCAACTGCTTCTCCACCCAAACGTCCTACGAGAACCAGACCAAGAAGGCCATCAATAACCGCTTTATCCAGCAGGCCATGACGGCATTCTTTAAGGAGCGCCTCTCGACCTATCTGATCGAGAACAAAGACGCTGCCAACAAGATCATGGAGCAGGTGCTCATCAACAAGCGTTCGCGCGAGAACGCCGAGAAGACGCGCCAGAGCATCAAAACCAACCTGCAGCAGAAGACCGACATGGCCAACCGCGTGCAGAAGTTCATCGACTGCCGTTCCAAAGACAAGAGCCGCCGCGAGATCTACATCGTAGAGGGCGACTCGGCAGCAGGCGCCATTCGCACCTCGCGCGATGCCGAGTTCCAGGGTGTTATGCCCGTCCGCGGCAAAATCCTCAACTGCCTAAAGGAGGACTATCCGCGCATCTTTAAGTCCGACATCATCATGGACCTCATGCGCGTGCTGGGCTGCGGCGTGGAGATCAAGGACAAGCGCATCAAGAACCTCGGCGCCTTTGACCTCGACAACCTCAACTGGAACAAGGTCATCATCTGTACGGACGCCGACGTCGACGGTTATCACATCCGCACGCTCGTGCTCACCATGCTCTATCGACTGGTGCCCACACTTATCGACGAGGGCTACGTGTATATCGCCGAGTCGCCGCTCTACGAGATCAACTGCAAAGAGAAGACCTACTTTGCCTACACCGAGCTCGAAAAGAACGGCATCCTCAAGGAAATCGGCAACCAGAAGTGCTCCATCAACCGCTCGAAGGGTCTTGGTGAGAACGATCCGGACATGATGTGGCTCACCACCATGAACCCCGAGACGCGCCGCCTGATTAAGGTGGAGCCCGAGGACGTCACCAAGATGGAGACCATGTTCAACCTGTTGTTGGGCAATGACGAGGCAGGCCGCAAGCGCCATATCTCCGAGCACGGCAAGGAATACCTGGATCAGCTGGACCTGCAATAGCAGCAAATCGATAACGACGGCCCATAAGAAGTTCAAGAGGAAATCGTGGCAAAGAAGAAGACGAAGAACCAGCCAAAGAAAAAGCAGGTCAACGCCGAGAACGTCATCGGCCTGCACTCCGAGGTCACCGATCAGCCGATCACGCAGACGCTCGAGGTCAACTACATGCCCTACGCTATGAGCGTCAACGTCTCGCGTGCATTCCCCGAGATTGACGGCTTTAAGCCCTCGCATCGCAAGCTGCTCTACACCATGTACAAGATGGGTCTGCTCAAGGGCGAACGCCAGAAGAGCGCCAACATCGTGGGCCAGACCATGAAGCTCAATCCGCATGGCGATGCCGCGATCTACGAGACGATGGTGCGCCTGGCCACCGGCAACGAGGCGCTGCTCGCGCCGTTCGTTGAGTCGAAGGGCAACTTTGGCAAGTACTATTCGGGCGACCTGAGCTACGCCGCCTCGCGTTACACCGAGGCCAAGCTCTCCCCCATCAGCGCCGAGATCTTCAAGGACATCGACAAGGACCCGGTCGACTTCGTCGACAGCTACGACGGCGCCATGAAGGAGCCGCGTCTGTTGCCCACCACATTCCCCAACATCCTTGTCTCGGCCAATAAGGGCATCGGCGTCGCCATGGCGTCGGACATCTGCGGCTTCAACCTCAACGAGGTCTGCACCGCCACGATGCACTACCTCAAGGATCCCGACTGCGACCTGCTCGAGTACATGCCCATGCCCGATTTTTCGACCGGCGGCGAGATCATCTACCGTCGCGAGGAGATGGAGAAGATCATCGAGACCGGCCTTGGCAGCTTCCAGATCCGCTCCCGCTGGCGTTGGATTCCCGAAGAGCGCATCATCGAGGTCTACGAGATCCCCTACACCACCAAGACCGATGTCATCATCGAGCGCATCGTCAAGCTTTCCAAAGAGGGCAAGGTCAAGGAGATCGCTGACATCCGTGACGAGACCGACCTGTCGGGTCTGCGCATCGCCATCGACCTTAAGCGCGGTGTTGACCCCGACAAGCTCATGGCCAAGCTCTATCGCTCGACCACGCTGCAAGACTCGTTCTCGTGCAACTTCAACGTGCTCGTCGACGGCTATCCCCGTGTTATGGGCGTGCGCCAGATCCTGCACGAGTGGGTCAAGTGGCGTATTGAGTCCACGCGTCGCCGCATTAACTTTGACCTGGGCAAAAAGTCCGAGCGCCTGCACCTGCTGCACGGCCTCGAGGCGATTCTGCTCGACATCGACAAGGCCATCGCCATCATCCGCGGCACCAAGCTCGAGGCCGAGGTCGTGCCCAACCTCATGCGCGGCTTCGACATCGACGAGACCCAGGCCGAGTTTGTTGCTGAGCTCAAGCTCCGTAACATCAACGAGGAGTACATCCTCAACCGCACCAAGGACATCGCTAAGCTCGAGGGTGAGATTGCCGAGCTTGAGGAGATTCTCTCGAGCGAAGACAACATCAAGAAGGTCATCAGCGACGAGCTGGCCGCGGTCAACAAGAAGTACATGATGCCGCGCCGCACGGGCAGGATCGAGCCCCATGAGGTCATCGAGGTAAGCCTGGAGCCCGAGGTCGAGGAGTACCCGGTCACCATCATGCTCTCACGCGATGGCTACCTTAAGAAGATGACGGACCGCGTGCTCAAAAAGGCTGCCACGCTCAAATACAAGGACGGCGACAAGCCCTTTATCGAGTTCCCGTCTTCCAACACCCACGAGCTGCTGGTCTTTACCAACAAGAGCCAGGTGTACAAGTGCAAGGTTGCGGCGTTTGAGGACACCAAGTCGGCCCAGCTGGGCTCGTACCTGCCGACCGATCTTGAGATGGAACCCGACGAGAGCGTCATCTGGGTCATCGACCCCGAGGACTACAAGGCCGACGTGCTGTTTGTCTTTGAGAACGGCCGCGTGGTGCGCGTCGCGCTTTCTGGATACGTCACCAAGACCAACCGCAAACGCCTCAAGAACGCCATCTACGGTGGCAGCAAGCTGCTGTATGCCCAGGTGCTCAACACAGATCGCGACATCGCGCTGGTCTCGAGCGACTATCGTTTGATGAACTTCAACACGTCGCTGCTCAAGACCAAGACGACCACCAACACGCAGGGTGTCCAGGCCTTTACCGCCAAGAAGGGCCGCTCGGTCACCACCGTCGGCACGACCGAGGAAATCCTTGGCACCGGCGTCTCGGCCGAGAAGTTCACCGCGCAGAGCCTCCCCTCAGCCGGTGCCCTCATGAAGGAAAACGACATGCCGAGCCTGTTTGACTAGGACGACGGCAGAACCGCCATAGTTTTACAAAGCAGCGGGGCCCGGAGCGCAGCAATATCGCGCCCCGGGCCCCGCTCGTTGCGGAGGTCATCCTCGGAAATGTCGACGATACGGGGGCTTCCCGCACCGTCCTAAGCCGTTAGCAAAACTCGCAAAAGTTAGCAAAAGTTGCAAAAATTAGCAAAACTTGCAAAGGAGCCACCATGGAGTACAGCAAATGGCTCCGCCATGCCAGGCATGCTCGAAGATATTATCGAGCGAACCAAAGAAGCGGCAGATAGCTACCTTTCACAGTCTCACGCGCGCATGAACGGCGTTCAAATTGGTCCAGTGGGCATCGATTGGACATATGTTCAAGAAGCCCAGGGCAACTGGCGCACGTGCATGAATGGCATCTTCAGGCAACTCGAGAAGCATGGCATCGGGCTTCTCTCGAAACGACCTATCGAGAGCTTTCCGATAAAGACATTGAGTTTTTGCTCGCGATGCTGCCCGATTCTGGCCCCAGCAGGATCTCGGAGATAGCCAAACGCATGGGCGTCGCCAGCAACTACGCAAGCCAATACAAACGCCGCCTCCTCGAGGACGGCGTTATCGGGGAACGTGGGCGTGGCCTCGTCGGCTTCGACATCCCCGCGTTCAGAGAATTCTTGAACGAGAAGGCGTTTTAGCACACCGGAATTGTCCGCGGGAGCATCGTTGCATGGCAATCAGCATTCCTCCTGGTAAGGGCAGCAAGCATTTCCGCTAGTGCTGATTGCCATGCGCCCCTCTTGTCCTTAGGCGAGCTTGCGAGCGAGCTCTCGCACCTCTTTCAACTTGGGCGACGATACCATGCTGTCGCGCTCGGTCATACCGCTGATGGTGACAATGCCCTGATCCTCCCACTTGCAGTACGCGCAGGTTGACTTATACATAGCGATCGCCGCATCATAGACGCCCTCGCTATGGCTATCGAGCAAAAGGGCCGTCTTGGTGAACGGGAAGCCCGTAGCACCGAAGGCGTACAGGCGGTCGATGGCGGCCTTCTCCTGCGCAGTGATATCAAACCAGTAGATAGGCGAAGCGAAGACAACCATATCGGCGCCTTTCAGCGACTCGATCACGTTGGCCATGTCATCCTTCTGCACGCAAGTGCCCTCATGGGTAAAGCAATACTGACACCCCAGGCAGCCAGAGATTTTCTTACTGGCAACGCGGACGACCTCGACCGTATTGCCGTCCTCACGCGCAGTCTCGGCAAAGGCCTCGACCATGGTGTCGGTATTGGCGCCCTTGCGCGGGCTACCACTCAATACAACGATATTCATAGAAATCTCCCCCCTTCATGCCGCAGGCGCGCGGCACACATTTTGTTGTAACCAAAACAGATGGAGCTATGCAGTCGCCTCGTTTCAGCTACTCCCACTTAGTAATAGGAGCCACTGGTCAAAAGCCTGTCAACATCAAAACAAGTTTTCAATCTATCGATTCTACGTGAGGCAATGGTCCCCATTTGATGCCCGCACTGTTTGCGCACTAGGGAGCAAAAGAATCTGGCCGCCGCTCAAATAAGATCACCGCCATCTTGCATAAACGACGCCATGTTAAGGTGCCTGACGCCATCCCTCTCCTGCAATAGAGGATCAAGCGTGAACAAGTAGCGCGGATACCCATCCCTGATGTGGCCGAGCGGCCTGTACTCGCGCTCCTCGACGCCTCTGTCGGCAATCGACATAGAGACCTGGATATAGGCGTAAGCATTGCGCCTACGAGCGATGAAGTCACACTCGAGCTTCCCAATACGGCCCACAGAAAGCTCGTACCCGCGCGATGCAAGATAGAGGTAGATCTTCACGTCGGTATATACGCAAGATGCACCCCTTTTTCTCAGCGTCCATTTCATCAGTTATGGGGGTGCTTTTTTACATTTTATAAAAAAGCGTACCGATAACTTATTCCCACTCAGTTTCGGAAATCGAATGGTTTTGAAGTTTCGAAAGCGGCGTCCCAACATGCGTAAGGGCATGTTGGGACGCATCAGTAAAACGGGAATCGACTCACGCGAGAAGGCGCCGCCCCGTCGCCTCGAGACGTGCGACAGGCAGATTAGGTTTGGGGAGTAGAACGGCCCTTGCGCGAGGCGTGAATTGTAATCGATAAAGCCGAGCTTTGAGAACATGCGGTTTATCTCGTCGAACGTTGAGCCGACAGGGGCTTGCGCCACAGTGGGCGACTTAGCGACGCCCATGTCCATGATGCCGGGCACAAGCGTGAATGAGCCACGTGGAGGCGAAGGGGCCGCCCGAGAGGTTGATGGTGAGCGAGCACCAGAGGTCAAGGTAGCCCTCGCCTTCCGGGCTTGCGAGGTCGAGGGCGAGCGCCCCTCCCTCGGTCGCGTACAGCGGCGGCAGGCACTCGGCCAGCTCCTCGGTCATAAGCGCTTACACGTCCGTCTCCCCTCCGGGCCACGTCGGACCCCTAGAATCTTCGCCCCGCGGGCAAAGCCTCGGCGCGCCCCATGGCATCTCGACTTTGCCCCCTGCAATGCCGCGCAGCGGAGACACTACCTGAGACGGACGTCGATGCATCGAACCCGAGACCGGGCGCTGCGGCGGGAAGCCTCTCGCGCGGACAATCTGCTCGATCTTGCCGTGCACGTCTTAAAAAAGTTCGAAAAAGGTCTAATAGTACGACATCCGTCGAACAGTCGGGGGTACACACCACTACAGATGGCCCACGGAACGGGGAGCGAGATGGTCGGCGACGGGTTCAAGGCACTCTCCGGCCCCACGCTCCGCCAGGGAGGGCGTCGGGAGGGAGGCCGTAATGGGTGAGAGGAGCGAGCGGCCGGAGCGGGTGTTTCCCGGCAGGACAGACCCGTGGTTCATAGCGGCCATGGTGATTGTGGCGGGCGGTTTATCCGCGGCGTGTATCGCGTGTTTCCTGAGCTCGAGTCCCGCGCTCCTATGGGGCTGGCTCGCGCTGCTGCCCGTCCCGGCCCTCGTGGCCCTGGCCGCCCTTCCCGTCCGCAGCAACCGCCTCGAGCTCTACGGCGACCGCCTCGTCGTCGTGTACGCTGGGATGCGTTCGGTGATACCCTACGCCCACGTGCGGGGCGTCCGGCGCACCAGGACGCTCTGGGCGGGGACGGCCAACTCGCTCGACCGCGTCTATATCAAGGCGCCCTACGACGGCGACGCCATCGTCTCGGTGACCGACAACGATGCCCTCATGGCAGAGCTCGAGCGTAGGTGCGGCCTGCGGCCCGACTGCGAACAAGGCAACTAGCTTCGCAGGGCGGCTATCAGCGACTTGCTGCTCATCGTCATATCACGACGGCCAATTTTGGGTCGGGCTGGCGGAGCATGTCGAGGACGGCAGATACGGCGTCGCCCGCATCGTCTTCGGCGCAGAACCGTCCACTGAGGAGATCCTGCGATTCGTCGTCAACAAATGGGCGAAGCTCTCGTTCTTCGATCACGATTCGACCGAGGCGAGCAAGCCCGCAAAGAACCCCAAGCGACGCGCTCGCGAGGCGGCGAAAGCACTTAAGCAGCCGGCGATGAGCACCAAGGCGCAGCAGGCGCTCGCGGCACAGAAAGAAGCGATGAAGCAGGAGTCAGCTCATGCAAGAAGCCGACGCCACGTGGAAGAGGCTGATGCGCGCTACGAGCAGAGGAAACTGAAGCGCAAGCAGAAGCATCGCGGGCATTGATCGCCATTCGCAGCAAGGCAAACCATATACAGCAGCGGCGTCAGTTCCACTTGAAGCCGACGCCGCGTAGACGCTGATGGTGACGGCTATGCACGGGCGCGCCACCGCACTTCACAGCTTGTTTCTCAAGTATTTGGGACGCACACGCGGCGTTCAAAAATGCGGAGCGACTCCGCATGGCTCGAGACTGAGCCGAGGTGCCCTACTTCTCGCCTTCCAGCAGCCCCACGATGCGGTCGATGTCGACGGCAAAGCGAGGCCTTCCCTCGCGCTCGTAGCGGTCGAGGTATGCCTGGCACTCGGAGACAATGCGCTTGGTGTTGCCGTCGATGATGCGCTGGAGCGTCTCGTAGTAGGCCGAGCCCTCGGTCCTGAAGCGGCGCTGGTAGGACTTGGTTATGGGAAACATCTTGATGTAGTGGATGCCGTGGCGGCAGCCGGGGCGCGTCGTGGGGCGGGGTGGCAACGCAAAGTACTGGTCTTTGGGCACGTTAGGGGCGATGTTGGAACGCAGCGGCACGGCAAAGTCCCTGCGCTTCCCGCGGAAACGCAGCTTCACCACCACGATGCAGGGACGATTGTGCTTAAGCATGAGCTCGCGGTCGCCATCGACGAGGTCGAAGAAGTCCTGGGAGATGGATACGATCTTCATCGGTTGCGCCCCCTTCATACGAAGCGGGGCCCGCATCGCTGCAGGCCCCTACAGGTGGGCGATATTCTACGCCTTTCGGCACCCCGTCGCCCACGGAGGTTAAACGTACACGTAAGCCGTACTCTGAAAGCCGCGGCTTCCGGCAAGTAGTTTATACCACGAAAGGTCGCTTTCGATGCGCCTAGCTCGCAAAATAACACTCGCTGGGCCGTCACCCCTGATCTTCTCGACCGCCTCCTCCGGGTACTTATTGCGTGCCACGGGCACCTCCGTCCTTATTATCACGAAAAATACCATGAGAGGCGTGCGGGTCGAGAAGGGCTGGCGCCAAAAGAGCCCAACGGCCGTTACGGCTTCGTTAGAAACGCGCCCCACCATGGATGGTGAACCCGAAAGGCAAGGCGCGCGGGCACGGCGACTCGGCCCGCGCGCCCGGAAGAGAAAGGACGAACCCATGGGTTACATGCTCGAGACGCGCGGGCTCACCAAGCGCTTCGGCCGCGGCGACCAGGCGCAGGACGCCGTGGCCGACGTGAGCCTTCATATCCGCGAGGGCGAGGTGTACGGGCTGCTCGGCCCCAACGGCGCCGGCAAGTCGACAACGCTCAAGATGATCTGCGGGATGCTGCGGCCGACGGCCGGGGAGATCCTCTTTGCCGGGCACGCCTGGCGCCGCGAGGACCTCTACGCAATCGGCAGCCTCATCGAGGAGGCGCCGCTCTACCCCAACCTCACCGCGCGCGAGAACCTGCGCGTGCGCACCACGCTGCTGGGCCTTCCCGAGAGCCGCGTAGATGAGGTGCTCGCCGCCGTGGGCCTCGCGGACACCGGGAAGAAGCGCGCCGGGCGCTTCTCGATGGGCATGCGGCAGCGCCTGGGGCTCGCGCTGGCGCTGATCGCCCGGCCACGCCTGCTCGTGCTCGACGAGCCCACCAACGGCCTCGACCCCATCGGCATCGAGGAGCTGCGCGACCAGATCCGCGGCTTCGCGGCGGCGGGCACGACGGTGATCGTCTCGAGCCACATCCTCCCCGAGGTGCAGCAGATGGCGGACACCATCGGCATCATCTGCGGGGGGCGCCTCGCCTACGAGGATGCGCTTCGGCCCGGGCAGGACCTCGAGGAACTCTTCATGAGCTTCTGCCGGGAAGGGCGACGAGCACGCGGGGAGGTGGCGGCATGACGGGCGAGAAAGGCGGCCTGCTCGCGTGCCTGCGCGCCGAGGCCCTGAAGTCGCGCCACGCGGCACCGGTTCGCCTGGCCGTGCTCATGGCGCTGCCGATGCCGCTGCTCGGCGCGATGCCCTACCGGGGCGTGCAGATCTTCAGCGCGTGGAACTACTGGTACGCGCTCTTCCTGCCCGTGTCTCTCTCGCTCGTGGTGGCGTGCGTCGCGCGGGCGGACGCGCGCACGCGGATGCGGGGGCTTCTGGGCCTGGGCTTCCCGCTTAGGCGCGCCTGGTGGGCCAAGGCGCTCTGGTGCCTCGCGCTCTGCACGCTCTCGAACCTCGTGGTCTTCGGCGTCTACCTCGCGGGATCGGCGTTCTCCTCGCAGGGCCTCACGGCCGCGGGCACGCTCACGATGCTCCTCTGCGCGCTCGCCAACACGGTGACCGCGGCGTGGATGATCCCCGCAGGGCTCTTCCTCACGGCGCGGCTCGGCATGCTCGCGGGCATCTTCTGCCCGCTCGCCGCGCAGCTCGTGGGTGGGTTCGCCTGGTCGCTGGTGCCGCTGCCGCAGCTCTTTCCGCCGTCGGCGAGCATGGTCATCCCCACGAGCTTCATCCCCGTGCTGCCGAGCGGCGAGCCACTCGCGGCGGACATGGCGCTCGGCGGGGCGCTCACGGCGGACGGCATGCTCACGCTGGCGGGCCTTGCGGTCTGCGCGCTCGCGTTCGCCGCGCTCACGGCGGCGGGCGCGGCCTGGTTCGCGCGCTCCGAGGAGAGGTGATGGCCGTGACACGACTCTCCGACCCGACGCCACGCATGACTCTCCCGCGGGCCCTGCTCTCCGAGGCCCTGCGCCTGGCGCGCTCCCCGCTCGCAGTGGTGCACCTCGTCTGCGGCCTGGCAGCCGGTCTTGCCTGCGGCGAGTACTTCTCCATAACCCGATGGGACCCGGCGCTGGGCGCGGACGCCTACGCCCAGTTCCTCGGCGCCCTCATGCCGCTCATGTCCGCCATCGTCTGCGGGCTCGCCGTGGACGAGGAGCGCGCTGCCGGGCGCCTCGCCAACCTCACGGCGGTCCCCTCGCGCGGGCGTGCCGTCGCGGCGAAGCTACTCGCCCTTGCGGCGCTCGGCGCGGGCGCGCTGGCCGTGGCGCTCGGCGTGTTCGGGGCCGTGCTCGCCGTCGCCGGGCGCCTGCCGCTCGGGCCCGCTCCGCTTGCGGCCGCCTGGGCGGGCATCGTGCTGGGCAGCCTGCCCCTCTACGCGCTGGGGCTCGGCGTGGCCCTGCGCCTCGGCCGCAACGCCGCCATCGGCGCCGGCGCGGCGGGGATGCTCCTCGCGTTCTTCTCAGTGGGCGGACTTGCGCACGGCCTCATGACCGGCGAGCTCACCGGTGCCCTGGCGACGCCCCTGAGCTGGGTGCCGCTCGCCTGGCCCGCGCGCCTAGGGTCGCTCGGGGTGGAGGCCTTCATCGACGCCGCACGCGCGGCGGGCCCTCTCCTCACGACTGCGCTCGCTGGCCTCGTGCTCACCCTGGCAGCCGCCGCCGTCCTTATCGCCTGGTTCTGCCACTTCGAGGACGGGAGGGCAGATGCGTAGGAAGCCGCTCGCCGCCGTGCTCGCCCTCCTCTCCGCAGCGCTCGTCCTGGGCGGGAATGCCCTGCTCGACGCCGGCTGGGGGTCGGCGCTGCGCTCGATCGCCGACCGCGTGCTGCCCAACCCTGAGATCACCATGTGGGCGCCCTCGGCTGCGCGCGGGGCTCTGGACCGCTGAGTGCGGCGCAAGTACAATGCAACGGAAGTTTCAGGAGGTCGAACATGGCTAGGATACTGGCAGTGGATGATGAGCGGGCCATCCTCGACGCGCTCGCGCGCGTCCTCGGCCGCGACGGCCATGAGGTCGTCAAGGCAGCGGACCCGACGGCGGTCCCGGGGATGGACCTCTCGCGCTTCGACCTCGTGCTCTGCGACGTCATGATGCCGGGGCTCGACGGCTTCGAGCTCGTGCGGCAGATCCGCCCGGACTTCGACGGGCCCATCATATTCCTGACCGCGCGCGTGGCCGAGGAGGACGCCGTGGCCGGCTACGGCCTGGGCGCCGACGACTACGTCCGCAAGCCCTTCGGGGCCGCGGAGCTGCGCGCCAAGGTCGCGGCCCATCTACGCCGTGAGCGCCGGCCGCGCTCGCACGCCCTCTCCTTCGGGGAGGTGCGGATCGACCTCGGGGCGCGCGGCCTCGCCGTGGGCGGCGAGGCCGTACCGCTCACGCCCACCGAGTACGCCATCTGCGAGTACCTCGCCCGCCACCCCGGGCAGGTCATGAGCCGCGCGCAGATCCGCGAGGCGGTGCTCGGCTGGGAGAGCGACGCCGACGACGCGGCCATATCCATGCAGGTCAGCCGCGCCCGGAGGAAACTCTCCGAGGCCGGCGCCGATCCGATCGCGACCGTCTGGGGGATGGGGTACAAGTGGCAGCTCTGAGGACCGGGGCGCGAGGTCGCGGGGGCATGCCGCTCTGCTTCGTCATCGCGCGCTACTTCGCCTATGCGTTCGCGGCGGTCGCCACGGCGTGGCTCGCCTCGTTCATGGCGCTCTCCGCGGCGATCAACGCGGGCTTCGTCTACGAGGCAAGCTGGGGGCCGGCCAATGCGCGCGAGGTCGCGGAGGGCCTGGCACGCGACGGCGTCTGCGGGCAGCAGGACGTGCCGACGGCGTACCGCTACCTCATCCTGAACAAGGACGGACACGTGCTGATGACAGACCTCGAGGGCACGCGGCTCGAGGGCGCGACGGAAATGGCCCGTGCGGCACTCGCCGCGGATCCGGGCACAGTGGAGATCGAGGGCGGGGGCTCGGGCCTCACCTACGCCGCGTTCCCGCTCAAGGGCGGCGGGGCCTGCGCACTCGTCAGCGAGTACCTGCCGCAGTGGGTCTCGCGCGACCTCGCCGGCCTGCTTCCCAACCCGCAGAACCTCATGCTCGTCGGCGCCGCTGCGGGAAGCGCGCTCGCGCTCGCGCTCGTGGCGCGCCGCGCGAGCCGCGTGATCTCGCGCAAGATGGCGCCGCTCGCGGAGGCGGCGGGGCGCGTCGGCGCGGGGGAGCTCGACTTCGCGGTCGGCAGCACCAACGTGCGCGAGGTGAACGACGTCCTCGCCGCGATGGACGCCATGCGGACCTCCCTCGCCGAGTCGCTCGAGGCCCGCTGGGCCGCGGAGCGGGGGCAGCGCGAGCAGGTGGCGTCGCTCGCCCACGACCTCAAGACGCCGCTCACCGTGCTGCGCGCCAACGCCGACTTCGTGGCGGAGGAGCCGGAAGACGAGAAAGACGCCGACCTCGCGGCCGCCGCGCGCGACATAGCCGGCAGTGTCGAAAGGCTCGACGGCTACGTGCGCCTGCTCATCGAGGCCTCGCGCGGGTCCGGCGGGGCTGAGAGGGCCCCCATGCGGCCGGCCGAGCTCTGCGAGCAGGTCCTCGCCGAGGCCGCCCAGATCGCCCGGGCGCGAGGCGTGACGCTCGACGCGGCCACGGGCCCTGCTGTCGCGGGCGCGCCCGAGGCCCCGCTCGACCGAACCGCCCTGGCGCGAGCCGCCGCGAACCTCGTGGCCAACGCCGCCGAGCACGCGCGCTCGCGCGTGGCGGTCTCCTGCGACGTCGCGGGCGGGCACCTCGTCATCGAGGTGGCCGACGACGGACCGGGCTTCTCTCCCGCCGCCCTCGAACGCGGCTGCGAGCGCCTCTTCACAGACGACTCCTCCCGCTCCTCGCGCGACGGAGGCCGCCACTACGGGCTCGGCCTCCACGCCGCCTCCGAGGCCGCGAGCGCCCACGGGGGCTCCGTCTCGCTCGCCAACAGCCCCTCGGGCGGCGCGGTGGCCACCATCGCGGTCCCCCTGTGAGGGCCTGACGACTCAGGCCCTCACACCGGCGTGCCTCGCAATCAAACGCTTCCATCTTGAAACACGGGAAGTAAATGGCGAAATCGCAGGTGAAAGGGAGTAAAACGGCAAAGAAAAAGCCTCCGTCCCAACGCGGGAACGGAGGCCAGATTATCGAATTTACTCACCAATGTCGCTGGCGGCTTTGCCGTGACTCTCGTACGAAACGAAACTCAGCGGCACAGTGCGGCACTCAAAAGTGCAGGTCAGAACCCTATCGGCTTATTCCCACTCGATGGCTTCAGTTCTGCCGTCCCATCATTCCAGTTGCGCCCAGTTTTCGGTGCCGTCTCGAACCGAGTGCCGCCAGGTAACGCCATGTCGCGTTTCGTCGGCCTCGGGGACAAAAGCTGGGACAACTTCAAAAACTATTTTCAAACTCAGGACGTTGAGTTTTTGTTTTTGTCCCAAAGGCCGCGATTGGCCGCCTTTGGAGGCTCGATAGCGCCGAAAATGCCCGTTTTGAAACTCAGCCGACCTTTAGCTTGCAAGCCGCCAGCTGCAATCGTAAGTGAATTAACGAGGGTGACTTTCGAGCCGTTCGCAAAACCGCAGGTCATAAGTTTCAACTATTGATCGCAAGGAGGAATCGTGCCAGGTGGCTATCTCATGAGTTCATCCGTGACCGACGTGGCAGCCAGTGCGCCGTGCGGTTTTACCCATCTTGAAGCCAAAACTGACATCGCGCGCACGATGCTATCGCCACACGATGTCAGACATTGTTCCCGACTTGACCTGATTGCTTCGCGATGAATTTCATGGCCCTAGAGGAAAAAGTCCCTCGCGCCCACGATGCGAATGCCATCGATGTCCGTGTCGTAGGAACCCTGCCTCACGACCACAATCTTCTCGTGGTTGTCTCGTATCGACTTCAGAGGGGCGATCTCGCGTTCCCTGGTCTCGCTTGCGAACATCTCGTCAGTCACCTGCACGTAGAGCACGCGCCCGTCCTTCGTCGCGACGAAGTCAACTTCCTTGCCATAGAGCTTGCCCACGTGCACGCTCCACCCTTCGTAGAGCAGCTGGAGATACACGGCGTTCTCGAACAGGCGCCCAGTATCCGTGACCCTATAGCCGGCCATCCAGGTCCTGAAGCCGGTGTCGACGATGTACTCCTTCGGATTCGTCTTGAGGAGCGCCTTGCCGTGCAGATCGTAACGCGTGGCACGATAGAACAGGAAGGCCTCCTCGAGCGCACCCACGTACGAGGAAACGGTCTTGTTCGTGGTCTTCGACCCCGCAGAAGTTAACGCGCCGGCGATTCGGTTCGACGAGCACTCGTTGCCGATGTTGTCCGCCAGGAATTCGGCCACATAGCGCAGCAGAGAAGGGTCGGTCACCGCGCTTTTGCCCTTCCCGCGCTCGCGGTTGACGATATCGCGCACGGCGATAGCCTCGTAGACTCCGGACATGTACGCCGAGTGCTGCGCCTGGGTCGTCGATAGGGATGCAATGGCCGGCATGCCCCCGTACTCAAGGTAACGAGTAAGCATATCGTCAAAGAGAACGGGGTCCCCCTCAGGGGTGAGAGCCACCGACCTTCCCGATGCAAACTCGATCCCGCAGAAGTCAGCGAACTCGGAGAAGGACAGGGGCAGCATCTTTACCTCTACGTAGCGCCCGGACAGATAGGTGGCCAGCTCGCTCGAGAGAAGATACGCGTTCGAGCCCGTGAGGTAGATGTCGCAATCGAAGTCGACCCTCATCGCATTGACCGCATCCTGCCAGCCATCGATTCTCTGGGGCTCGTCTATGAAGACGTAGGTGCGCCCCTTGTCCGACAGGCACCCGCGAATGCGATCGTAAAGCTGGTCTTCCGTCTTGATGCCCGCACCCTTGCTTTCCAGGTTGACGCTCACAAAACCGCGGCCAGCGACCCCCTCGGACTCGATGGTTATCCTGATAAGGTCGAGAAGGCTCGACTTGCCACACCTGCGCACGCCCGTAATCACCTTGATGAGGTCGGTGTCACGGAAGAGCATTGCCTCCTCGAGGTACCTGCCACGGTTCCTGAGCCTGCTGCACTTCAAGAGCTGCTCCTAAAACTCGAATCTGGTTACACTTTTAGGAGTATCATAACTCTGGGCCACAAGATGAGCAAAAAGCGCACCTCGAGACGAATCGACTAAAGGAATTGCGCGCCTGCCGGGAGGCAGGGCAACTAAGATGGCTAAGAATGAGATCCTAGCTCGCTGACGCAGGATCGTCCGCTTGCGAGAATGTCCAGAACTTTCGATTCAGGGTCGTCATCGAAGGCGACCTTCGCGATCGATCTCCACTTGCGTGGAGATATGCCGACCGATTTCGTGAAGAGGGTGGAGAAGCTTGTTGCTCGTGCGTATCCGCAACGATGCGCCACTTCGTCTATGCTCATATCATGGTCGGTGAGCAGTCTTTTCGCCAGCTCGATTCTTTCCGAGGAGACGAACTCGGTCACCGTCAAGCCCGTCACCTGCTTAAATGTCTTCTTGAACTTGGTTGACCCCATGTTCGCTGCCTCGAGCAGGTCCTTCTGCCCGATCGCACCGCCTAGGTTGCTCTCGATGTACGATACGGCTCTCGCGATCGAAAGGCGGTCCTGCTCGGCCACTCCCCCACACAGGCTCTCTCCCATCCTGAGCAGCCTTGCCATCACCAAGTTCGCGATTCCGGAATATAGGAGGCCCGCTTCCGACCCCGGGATCTCCCTTGGAGCTATCTCGTCAAGCATCTCTGCTATTTCCGGATCCCAGGAAGCCTGGCTCCTCAGACCCTTCAGACTGGTCGCCAGCGGTTTCAGCGCCTTGTCGATTCTTTCCCCGAAGACGCTTCGGCAGTATTCGTCGTAATACTCGATCTCTGTGTAGGAGAATCTCGCTCCTTTTGGTAGAAGGACCGAGCTTGTCTTGGGCTTTGCTTCCAGAAAGGCGGAAACGCTTGATCGCGGCATGAGGCCATGCCTTTCGCGGCGGACTGCAAAATACCCGCCAGAATCGAAGCAGAAGGGCAGGCGTTCTTTCAAAGTGAAATCGCAGCAGACGACGGAGAAGAACTGCCGCGCCTGCCATGCCCAGTACCACCCCTCGCATCTGCGCCCGTCGCCTTCGAAGAGGGACCCCTCGCCGTTCCATCCATCTGCCAAGACGAGGCCGATGGGCTCAAGCGAGGCCGCAAAGGTCTCCGCCGCGGCTTGGGCGGCGTGGGAGAACATCGTTTCCTTGTCGTCCATCTTCCGATCCTTTTATTCGCGTTCGGACGCAATTCTTTCGCGCTCAGGCTTTTCCCTCCAGGTGCAACCTGATTCAAATTAACCAAGGTTAACATCTTTTTGTCAATTTTAGCGACACAAGAAAGGCTCTCTGGTTTTGCGAAGAAGAACACGGAAAACACTCGCGGAGGACATCGACGTCAGAACGAAGGTGGCCATGCTCGTCGTGCTCATAGCGACCGGGGCCATCGTGAAGGATTACGTTCTGGGCTCGGTTCTCTTTGCCGTCGTCGTCCTCCTCTCCTTCGCAATCGGGCGCGGAAGGATGGCAGCGTCTTTCTCTTTCGCCTACCTCTTTCTCATGGGTATCTTCTGGGTCACGACGATGCTTCCGCCGAACGCCGCCGGAGCCCTCGGCTCGTTCGCCCTGGCTTGCCGCACCTGCATGCCCATCTGCCTGTTCGCGGCGGTCTTCGCGGCCACCACCAAGATTGGCGACCTCACGGCCGCCCTCTACGGGATGAGGCTGCCGAAGGCGGTTGTCGTTCCGCTGGTGATAGCGGTGCGGTTCTTTCCGACGCTCAAGGAGGAGTCTTCTGCCGTAGCGGACGCGATGAGGGTGAGGGGGCTCGCCCTTTCGCTTAAGAATCTCGTTTCGAAGCCGGCGCTGATGTTCGAATCCGCGATCGTGCCTGTGATGCTGCGCTGCGCCAAGAGCGCGGACGAACTCGCCGCCGCAGCGGTCGCGCGCGGCATCGACCGGCCCGGGAGGAAGACCTCCTACAACGCGCCCCGGTTTGGATGGGCCGACTTCCTCCCTCTCTCGATTCTTGTCGTCTGCTGCCTGCTTCTTGTGGTCGCAAAGGCCAGCCAGGGGATCGGAGGGCTGCTGTGACGAAAAACGCCGTCGAGCTCAGAAACGTCTCCTTCACGTATGCGGGATTCGACGCTCCGGCGATCGACGACGCGAGCTTCGCCGTCGCGCCGGGCGAATGCGTCGTTCTCTGCGGGGAGTCCGGCTGCGGGAAGACCACCGCGACCCGGATCGTCAACGGGCTGGCGGGAGGGTTCTACGAGGGCAGCCGGACGGGGAAGGTCCTTGTAGCAGGCAGGGACATCGACGACCTGGAGGATTGGGAGCTCTCGTCCTTGACAGGCAGCGTTTTCCAGAACCCCCGCACCCAGTTCTTCAACCTCGACACAACCGGCGAAATCGCGTTCGGCATGGAGAACCTCGGCGTTCCCAGGGAGGAGATGCACAGACGGATGCGTGGCGTCGTGCGCGAGCTCGGCATGGAAAGGCTCATGGGCAGGGGCATCTTCGAGCTCTCCGGGGGCCAGATGCAATCGGTGGCGTTCGCGAGCGCATGGGCCTGCAGGCCGAGCGTCTACGTCCTCGACGAGCCGTCGAGCAATCTGGATCCTCCCTCCATGGAGAAGCTCGCCTCCTTCATCTCGAAAGCCAAGTCGAGCGGGTCTGCCGTGATCATCGCCGAGCACAGGCTCTCCTACCTCGCAGGCGTCGCCGACCGGTACCTGCTCTTCGAAGACGGTTCCGTCGCCGCCGAATGGGACGCGCAGCAATTCCTGGGGCTGCCCGACTCCGAGCGAGAGTCTTGCGGGCTCAGGTCCTCCGAGCCGCCGAAGCTCGCCGACCTGATGCAGCGCCTTTCCCGTCCCGTCTCCGCCTTTCCCGCCGTCGAGGCGAGGGGGATCTATGCGGGGTATGAGAAGGGCGTACCGGTCCTCGATGGGACTACCGTCTCGTTCGACCCCGGGAGGGTCGTCGGTATGGTCGGGCGAAACGGGGCGGGCAAGTCAACCCTGCTCAAGTGCCTGGCGGGGATCAAGAAAGAAGAGCTCGGGCATGTCCGGTTCCAAGGCTCGGTGGTCCCTCCCAAGAGAAGGCCCGAGCATGTGTTTCTGGTCATGCAGGACCCCGACTACCAGCTCTTTCGCCCGAGCGTGCGCGACGAGTTGGCATCCGCGGCCCCGTCTCCTTCCGACGTCGACGAACTTCGTCTCGAAGCGGTCTTGGAGAGGTTTGGCCTGGGAGATGTCGCCGACCGCCATCCCACATCGCTCTCGGGAGGGCAGAAGCAGAGGTGTGTCTGCGCCATTGCGTCGGAGTCGGGCGCGCAGGCGCTTCTCCTCGACGAGCCCACGAGCGGTCTGGATTTCCGGAACATGGAACGCCTCGCGCTCATCTTACGCGAGGAGGCGTCTCGCGGGAAGACGGTGGCGGTCGTCAGCCACGACACGGAGTTCCTGTCAAAGGCCTGCGACCAGATTGTGCTCATCGAGTGAGCCGGCCTGCAAAGGCTGAGAAGGGATTCCTACGGAAGAAAGGATTTGGAAATGGCAGCAAAAGTAAAACGGAAGGAAAGCGGCAGCCTCAGCTCCAGGGACCTCATAGCCCTCGGCGTCTTCTCCCTGCTGTTCATGGTGGTGAGCATGCTCGTCGTGGGAATCACCTCCATGAGCGTCGTGGCGTACTGCGGCTGCTGCGCCATCGCAGCGATACCCGCCGGGATCGTCTGGGTCTACATGCATACGCGCGTGCCGCGCGCGGGAACCTCGCTGATCATGGCCCTCGTCTTCGCCGTAATCGTCTTCGTCATCGGGTCGGGGTGGCCCGTTGCGCTCGGCCTCGCCGTCGGCGGCGTCGTCTCCGAGCTGGTGCGGAAAGCGCTCGGGTACGGGAGGTTCGCGGGCGTCGCCGTGGGATACGCGCTTTTCGAGACCTGCTGGGCGGCGGGCCTTTTCGTCCCCATGTTCGCCTCCCAGGACTACTACCGCGAGCTGATGGGGTCCAACAGCATCGACCCGGCCTACATGGAAGCCCTTCTGTCCACGGTGACCCCCGAGACGTTCGCGATCATCGCGGTCGTGACCTTCGCGGGCGGCATCATCGGCTCGCTGGTCGGACGGGCGGTGTTCAAGAAGCACTTCGAGCGCGCGGGAATCGCCTAGCGCCCTTTTTCAAAGTAATATGAGAGAAGAGGTATTTGATGAGCAAGGAAAGCAAAGGAAGGAAGCCGGGGGCCCTTTCCCGCTGCCTGCAGTTTGCGGGGAGAAGAAAGCCCCTCGTGTTCGCCTCCATGGCGCTGGCGGTCCTATCCGCGGCGGCGTCCTTCGTCCCATACGTGGCGATCTACTTCATGATCAGGGATGCGGTCGGGGTCTATCCGAACCTGGCCGCCGTCGACGTTTCGGCGATGACAGGCTACGCGGGCTTGGCGGTGGCGGGCATAGTCGTTGACGTGGGGTGCTATCTTGCCGCGCTTCTGTGCTCCCACGCCGCGGCATTCGACGCGCAGTACCGCACGAAGCTCGGGATCGCCGCCCACCTCGGGCGAATCCCCCTCGGGCACGTCGCCAGGCTCGGCACAGGCAGGATCTCGAAGGTCATGGACGAGAGCGTCGGCGGAATCGAGCAGTTCATCGGCCACTCCGTCCCGGACCTGGCGGCCACCGCTGCAGCGCCCGTCGTCTTGGTGGCGCTGCTTTTCGTCTTCGACTGGCGCTTCGGCGTCGCCACGTTGGCGGCGGTCGCCGTCGCATGCATCGTTCAGTTCTCCGGCTACGCCGACAAGCGCGTCATGGCGAGCATGGGGCGCTACCAGGAAGTGAAAGAGCAGATGGGCAACGCCGCTGTTGAGTACGTTCGCGGCATGCGCGTCGTGAAGGCCTTCGGCCAGACGGCGAGATCGTTCAAGCGGCTCGCAGACGCGATCAAGGACTACACGGGGCTTTCCCTCGACGTCACGCTCTTCTTCCGGAACTCCATGCCGGGCTTCACGGCGATCATCAACAACGCGTACCTGTTCGTCCTGCCCGTCGGCATACTCCTCGCCCCGGGCGCGCAGGACTGGCCGACGTTCGTGCTCTCGCTCGTCTTCTACCTCCTGTTCGTGCATTCGATATCGAGCGTGTTCGCGAAGATTCTCTACGTGAGCGAGGACGGGATGCTCGCCCAGGCGAACATCGACCGCATCGACTCGGTGCTCGGCATCGAGGAGCTCTCTTATCCCGAGGCGCCGAAAACCCCGAAGGACGCCTCGGTGTCCCTTCGGGGCGTAACTTTCTCCTACGAGGACGAAGCGGAGCCGGCGTTGCGCGACGTCTCGCTGGAAATCCCCGCCGGCACGGTATGCGCGGTCGTGGGGCCGAGCGGCTCGGGCAAATCGACGCTGGCGAACCTCGTTGCACGCTTCTGGGACGTCGATTCGGGCCAGGTTCTCGTCGGCGGCGTAAACGTCCGCGAGATGGGCCAGGACGAATTGATGGGCAGCCTCAGCCTGGTGTTCCAGGATTCCCACCTGTTCCGCGAGAGCATCGCGGACAACATCAGGCGCGGCAAGCCGGGGGCGACCGACGACGAGGTGGTCGAGGCCGCGAAGGCCGCCCAGGCGGACGCGTTCATCAACAGCCTTCCCCACGGCTACGCCACGGTAATAGGCTCCGAGGGCGTGCACCTGTCCGGTGGAGAGCAGCAGCGGATAGCCATCGCGCGCTCGATCATCTCGGACGCGCCCATCGTGGTGCTGGACGAGGCGACCGCGTTCTCTGACCCCGAGAACGAGCATTTGATCCAGAAGGCATTCGAGAGGCTCATGGCCGGCAAGACCGTGATCATGATCGCCCACAGGCTCTCCACCGTCGTCGGCGCCGACAAGATAGTCGTGCTTGACGGCGGGCGCAAAGTCGAGGAGGGCACCCATGAAGAGCTCCTCGCCACATCAGGGACATACGCGAAGATGTGGAGCCAGTACACTGAGGCGGTCGAATGGGGCGTCGAATCAGCTCCGGGCGGCGACGAAGCCCAATCCTCCGAAGCGGCCGCCCCGCATGTGGCGCAGGATGCTTCCGCCGGCGAGCACGACCCTGCGGAGAAATCCGGCAAGCCGTCGAACGGCAGGGCGCCATGGCTTCAGAGGGCGTTCAACCTTTCCGGCGAGGGCTACGCCGGACTCAAGCGCTCGGCCCTCGCGTGCACCTTGAGCGATCTGGCGCTCATGATCCCCTTCGTCTGCACGGTCGCGGCGTTCGCGGCTCTCGTAGGGACCCTTGCGGGCGAGCCGTTCGACGCCGCCACGCTCTGGGCTATCTTCGCCGTGGGGCTTGCGGGGATGGCGGTGGTCTTCGTCGCTTCGAGAAACGACTACGAGAAAACCTACGTGGCCGCGTACACCGAGTCCGAAGGCACCCGCTTGCGCCTCGCCGACCACCTGAGGAAGCTGCCCATGAGCTTCTTCAACCGCCGGGACACGACCGACGTTGCCGACCGCATCATGGGGGACGTGACGGCACAGGAGTCCATGCTCTCCTCGACGCTCCCGCAGCTCATCGCTGGAATCGTGTCGACCGTGGTCATCTGCGTGATGTTGGCATTCTTCGATTGGAGGCTCGCCTGCTGCGTTATGGTCACGCTTCCGCTTTCGGCGGGGGTCATCGCCTTGAGCCGACGCCATCAGTCGCGCCTTTTCGAAAGGCAGAACCGCGTCCGCCTGGATGCGCTGGCGCGCGTGCAGGACTACCTCGAGGGCATCAAGGACATAAGGGCCTGCAGGGCGGTGGGCAAGGACTCCGCCGCCATGGAGCAGGCGATGCTCGAGCTCAAGAGGGTGACGATGCGGGTCGAGCTCGCCGTCGACGTCTCCGTCTCCCTTGCGAGCGCCATCCTTCGCTCTGGAGTCGGGCTGACCGCCTGCGCCGGCGCGATGCTTCTCGCTTCCGGCGGCGTTGACTTCATGGTTCTGCTCATGTTCCTGCTCATCGTTTCGCGTGTGTACAGCCCCATTCTCGCCCTTGTGTCCCAGCTGCCTAACCTTCTCAACCTGTCGACCAAGACAGCCCGGATCAAGGCGGTCATGGACGAGCCTGAAGCGAAGGGCTCTGCCCCGGCGGATGTCTCCGGCCATAGCCTGTCTTTCCAAAACGTCCGGTTCGGGTACGGCGACGAGGAAGTCCTCCACGGCATCAGCTTCGACGCGCAGGAAGGAAAAGTCACCGCCCTTGTCGGGCCGAGCGGCTCGGGCAAGTCGACCTGCGCCCAGCTGGCGGCGAAATTCTGGGAGCCTGACAGCGGCAGGATCCTCTGCTCGGGCAAGGACATCGCCGGGTTCTCCGAGGAATCGTGGCTCGCGCACGTCTCCATAGTCTTCCAGGACGTGATTCTTTTCGACGACACGGTCGCGAACAACATCCGGATTGGTCGCGAGGGAGCTTCTGACGAAGAGGTGGCCGAGGCTGCAAGGACGGCGCACTGCCTGGAGTTCATCGAGAAGCTTCCCCAGGGGTTCGACACGATGCTGGGCGAGAACGGCGCCTCTCTCTCGGGCGGGGAGCGTCAGCGCCTCTCCATTGCGAGGGCCCTTCTGAAAGACGCGCCCGTGGTGCTCCTCGACGAGGCGACCGCCTCGCTCGACCCCGAGAACGAGACGCTTATCCAGGGAGCGGTCGGAACCCTGTGCGCAGGCAAAACGGTAGTCGTCATCGCCCATCGAATGAGAACCGTCGCCAATGCGGATAAGATCGTCGTTCTCGACGACGGGCGCGTGGCGGAGGAGGGGAACCACAAGACGCTGCTTGCCGAAGACGGACTGTACGCGAGGCTGTGGAGGCTCCAGCAGGAAAGCTCGTCGTGGACCGCTCCCGCCGACGGGAGCGGTGCCGACAATGTTCTGACGGGCAGATGAGCAGACGCGGATGACGAGGCAATCCTCGTCATCCGCACCGAGCGCGGGTTCTGCCGCAATGTCGACATCGCGGAGCGTATGGGCGTCACCAAGGCGCTCTCGGACCTCGGCGCTGCCGTCCTCGTCCGCATGTTCGGCCATGACGTGCGCCTTACAGAGGAGGGCGAGCGCGCCGCATCGGCGACGCTCGAACGTCATCGCTTCTTCGAGCGGCTGCTCGTCGAGTCAGGCGTGGACGCCGAGACCGCCTCGGCGGAGGCCTGCCGCATAGAGCACTGCCTGTCAGAGGACTCCTACAGACGTTTCGCGGCCTATCTCGGGAGCCGACGAGCTGCCGCTCGTCTATCTCCTTGTCGCACAATCACCTCTTTCAATAGGCCGCGTCCCAACGGATGGGTACCATTTACCCGTGTGCACCTGGGACAACGGGCTGAAAAAACCTGCGCAAAGCCACTCGCAGAACACGCAACACCAAACACGACAAAAGAGGCGAACGACAGATGCCGGACCCTGGACGACAGCACCGCGGAAGAGAAGCATTCCAACCACAACCGAACAACTCCAGCTACTAGGCAGGCGCCCGCATGGGCGCCTTTTACTTTTCAGGGACTTAGCTGCCTGCTAAGGCGTGCGGCTCATGGCCGTTTCGTGAAGGCCCGGCCAGCTCGACCCACCTCGACCCATCTCCACTCGCGCCGTGCTCACTAATCGCCATCAGGCGGTTCAATCGTCGCGCAGACGAAAAGGCACACGGTGTCGTGCGGTGTCCTCGCGCGGTGCCGCACGGGAAGATTGGAGGAACCATGGCATGCACAGCCGAATGCGCCGCGCCCGAGGGAAGCCAAGATCGGGACGAATGGATGACGGTGATCGAGATGCAGGAGTACATGAGGGCGAGCCGAAACAAGGCATACAACCTCATCTGGTCGGGCGAGATCAACTCGTACAGGCTCGGAAGGAAGCTCCTGGTTTCGAGGGCGTCAGTGGACGCCTACATCGAGTCGAGGAGCGGGAGGAAATGACGGCGGCGACCGCCCCGGGAGCCGCCCGCGGCCGGGCACGCGAGGGAACCTCGAGACGAGAGGAGCTCGAGGACGACCATGACCAAAAGCATTAGCAGGAGCCAGGTGAGGCCCATCGCATCGACCAACGCGTTATTCGGCGGCGGCAAGGCTCGCTACTACCTGCTCACACTCGTCTTCCACGACCAGGCAGACAGCATCGCCGAAGCGGTCAAGGGCTATGAGGTCAAGCTTGCCAGGGCTGACCTCCCCAACATCCCGTTCCACTCCGA
Source organism: Collinsella aerofaciens (assembly GCF_018785245.1). Taxonomy (GTDB): domain Bacteria; phylum Actinomycetota; class Coriobacteriia; order Coriobacteriales; family Coriobacteriaceae; genus Collinsella; species Collinsella aerofaciens_AD. The sequence goes on from NZ_WQPL01000033.1 coordinate 140,882, forward strand.
GCCCCTCATGAACGGACACAAGGACTTACTGCATGATTCGTATGTTATAGTTAGATGTCTCTAACTATTTGGGGGCGATAGCAATGCACGAACGCAAGGGCTTCTGGGACAAGAATGCCGGTCGGTACGACCGTTTCATGCGAAAGGACCGGACGGCGTATGAGAAGATGTATGAGCTGATCTGGCCGGTGGTGAAAGCAAAAACCGTACTGGAAGTTGCTACCGGCACGGGGCTTATCGCAAAGAGCATCGTAAATGCGGCGGCGCACATCGAGGCTACGGACGCTTCTGCAAAGATGATCCTTGAAGCAAAGCGGGACAATAAATCCGCAAAGCTGCACTTTTCCGTACAAGATATGTTCCGCCTGCCCTATGCACAGAAGTCCTTTGATGTGGTGATCGCGTCCAACGCGCTTCACATAGTGCCGCATCCGGAAAAGGCCCTGCAAGAAATCAGGCGGGTGCTGAAGGACGACGGCGTGCTCATCGCGCCAACCTTCACCCACGCGGGGAGCTCGGTTTCCGGCAAGGCAAAAGCCTTTTTCATGAGTATTGCAGGATTCCCCCTCCACAGCAAGTGGACAAGCGAGGAATACCTACGTTTCCTGCATCAAAACGGCTGGGCGGTGCGGAAAAGCGCGGTGCTGAAGGCCTCGTTCCCGTTGACCTATGCGGAATGCACGAAATCGGAGGGGCCAGATGTCGTTCTTTGAAAACACCCGCAAGCCCGTGGGCCTCAGCGGAAAACTAATGGTTGCCATGATGAATCTGGGCCACAGCCCTGTGGCGCGGTGGGGACTTCGATTTCTACGACTTGCACCAAATGCCAAGGTGCTGGATTGCGGCTGCGGCGGCGGGGCGGGCATAAAACGGCTGCTGAAAAAATGCCCGCATGGCGTCGTCAAGGGCATCGACTATTCGCCCGTCAGCGTGGAGAAGGCCAGAAAGCTCAACCGAACTGCAATTCAGGAGGGGCGTTGCGCCGTTCTGCAAGGCAGTGTGGCGGATATGGCGTTTGAGGATAGCTACTTCGATGCAGTCACGGCCTTTGAGACCGTCTATTATTGGCCCGATTTGCCCCGATGCTTCCGTGAGGTCTGGCGGACGCTGAAGCCAGGCGGGACAATTCTTATCTGCAACGAGAGCAATGGCGATACGGACAAGGACGAGAGGTGGACGCAGATCATCGGCGGCATGACCATCTACAAGGACATTGAATTAAAAGCTTGTCTGGAGCAGGCGGGTTTTCACGAGGTGCAGATACGCAAAAAGAAAAAGTGGCTCTGCGTCACGGCGCGGAAGTAAGGGCATCAAGCACGGGTGTTTTTGCATCCATCCTGCACATGGCGATAGGCATGACGGTCATAGCGGCTGTGCTGGCGGCAATTATGACAGTTTTTATTCACTGAGGAAGAAACCTATGAAATGTAAAATTGAGAAAAACACCGTTCAGGAGACGCTGATCCTCCCGCTGTATTCCCGGAAGCTGTGTACGGAGCTGTACCCGAACCTTTATAGGGATGAAACAGCGGTTCGTCTGCTCGACCAAATCGACTACGACTTTTCAGAGGCAGCGAAAAGCTCCCGCAGCCTGATGCAGCGTTTTGGTGCGCTGGAGGTGGCCATGCGGCAGGGTGATCTTGCTTTCGAGGTACAGGATTACCTGAAAGGCCACCCCAATGCGGCGGTGGTCAATCTGGGCTGCGGACTGGACAACACCGGCAGAACCTGCGACAACGGAAGATGCAAGATTTACAATCTGGACTTCCCGGATGTGATTGCCTTGCGACAGCAGCTACTGCCCGCCGGGGATCGAGAACAAAATATCCCCTGCGACCTGAAAGACACCACATGGTTTAGCAAAATCGATGCCTCCGGCGGGGCGGTGTTCTTTGCCTCCGGGGTGTTCTATTACTTTCTGACCCAGCAGGTCCGGGAACTGGTGCGGGAGATGGCGGACGCTTTCCCCGGCGGTGTGCTGGTCTTTGATGCTGCCAATCGGACAGCAGTAAAGATGATCGCAAAAACATGGCTTAAGACTGCAAAAATCAAGGATGTGGGGGCATATTTTGCGGTTTCGGATGCCGCCAAGGAAATCGGCACGTGGGACAGCCGTCTGCAGGTCACAAGTCGCGGCTATATGCTGGGTTATAACGATTTGAGAGACCCTTCTGTCAGCGGCTTTTTCCGGTTTCTCGCAAGGGTCGGTGACAACGGGATGAAAATGCAAATCGTGAAAATAAGATTTTGAGAGACAAAAATGCAAAAGACGAGCGCTTCTTGCCGCCCAATTGGCAAGAAGCGCTCGTCTTTTCTTAACGCGTTGTATGGCGGAGAGAGCGCAAGTTACGCGAGCGCCCTGCTTGCCAGCTCGGCCGCGCCGAGGATTCCTTGGTCGCCGCCGCAGCCCGGGGCGCAGATGTAGCGCTCCATGTCCTTAAGCTCGGCGGTCTGGATGTAGCCACCCAGATATTCGAGGGTTTTCTTGCGGACGATGCCGTAGAGCTGCTCCTGGTGCATCACGCCGCCGCCGAGGACGATGCGGCGAGGCGAGTACATGAGCACGAGGTTCGCGCACATCTGCCCCAGATAATCCCCCTCGAGCGCCCACACCTCATCGTTGTCCGCGAGCTCGGCCGCGGGCTTTCCCCAGCGCGCGGCAATGGCGGGGCCGGAGGCGAGGCCCTCGAGACAGCTCGCGTGGCTCGGGCAGACGCAGCGTCCCTCCTCGGTGGGACGGGTCCTTACCAGCATGTGGCCGGCCTCGGGGTGCAGCATGCCGTGAAGGAGCCTGCCCGCGCACATGACGCCCGCGCCCACGCCGGTGCCGATGGTCACGTAGACGGCGTCCTCGAGCCCCTTGCAGCAGCCGAAGACCACTTCGCCGAGGCAGGCAACGTTCACGTCCGTGTCGTAGGCCACCGGAATCCCGAGGGCGTCGGCGAACGCGGCGCGAAGACCATGGCCTCGCCACGCGAGCTTGGGCGTCTGGAGGATGGAGCCGTAGCGCTCGTCGTTGGGGTCGACGCAGGTCGGGCCGAAGGCGCCGATACCCAACGCGTCCACATCACGGACGGTGAACCACTCGATCATCTGCGGGACGGTCTCGGCGGGCGTAAGCGTCGGGGTCTCCATACGGTCGAGGACCTCGCCGTCGCCGGACACCACGGCACAGACCATCTTGGTCCCGCCGGCCTCGAGGGCGCCGAGCCTCATTTGCTTTTCGCTCATGTGATCCTCCTTACAAAGGGACGCCCGCAGTCATGGTCAACCGCGGGCGCCCATAACGTTGGCTTGTTTCGAGGCGACCCTACCTGGGCACGCGGTCCTGCCTTGCGGCAAACGGGGCGAGCACGGCGTGCGGCTCGCTTTGGTACCAGTAGGCGACGGTGGAGATGTCGTCCTCGCGCTCGTAGAGCTTGATGTCGTCGTTGCCGAGGTCCTGGAACGTCACGCGCAGGTCCTCCTTGAACGAGATCGGGTCGGGAAGGTGCCACCTGTAGAGGCCGTGCCTGGGCAGCGCGTCGTCGTTGGTCGCGAGCATCGGGTTCGGGTTCGGCTTGCCCGCGCTGAAGCGGTCGCGCGTGGCGTCGCGCGTCGAGCGGTACGGGTAGCCGGCGAACAGCGTGTTGAAGCACTGCGCCTCGGGCAGCGCGTGGGGCGGCCTGTCGAGGAAGGCCCAGGCACCGCCGAAGTAGTCCTCGGCTCCCGTCGAGGTGACCGTGGGGAACTCCTCGTCGCCGTCGAGGAAGAACTTCATCTCGCCCTCGCCCCACCAATAGCGCTCCAGGGCGCACAGGGCCATGTAGGTGCCGACGTAGTAGCCCTTGCCGCGCACGCCGTCGAGCACGGTGTAGTCGACGCCCCTGCGAGTGCTGCGCTCGCGGTTAAAGCGGGCGTGGAAGTACATGGCGTCGTCCGGCACGTCGGTGAGCGCGTAGTTGAACGTGTAGAAGATGTACTTAATGAACCCGGGGTGCTCGCTCGTAAGCGTGACCTTGGCGTGCTTCCTGAAGGGCATCTCGAAGTAGCAGTTCATGCCGCCCGTCGGGTTCACGCAGATGGGCATCGAGTTGACGATGGCGCGCTCACCGAAGCCGTTGCAGAAGAAGTCGCCGACAGGGCACTCGACCGAGGGGGTCTCCTCGTCGTCCCAGTAGAAGCGCAGCACAAGGTCGCGCATGACGAAGCTGCCGGCGGCGGTCTTGTCGGGGACGGTCATCCAGATGTGGCGGATGATGCCGGGGCCCTCGATGTCCGCGAGCGTGATGGTCTCGCCGGACTCAAGGGGCACGCAGCACGAGCCCTTGCGGCCGACGCCGAGGTGGCTGGCCGACATGGCGGCGCGGCCCTTCTCGCCTGTGATGTTCTCGGGGGTGATGGCGCGGCTTTCCTCACCGCCGTGCATCCACACGTCCTTAAGGAACTCTCTCATCGTCGACCTCCTCTATTCGTCGTCTTCGCACTCGGCGGAACTGGCACCGTTCACGTAGACGATCTGCTGGCGCGCCTCGTTGACGAGGGCGTCGAAGTCGAGTTTCTCGTCGGGGCGCGCGAGCACGACCGTCATGGCGAGCGGGAGGTTGACACCCGCAATCACGTGGATCCGGTCGGAGGCGAAGCGGGAGAAGCGCTGGTTCACGCTGCCGCCGAGCGCGTCGGTGAGGACGACGACCTCGTCAGTGCCCGAAAGAGCCGCCTCGACCGCCGCGTCGAGCCCCTCGCCGTTGTCGTTCACGTAGGCGCACACGGCGTTGACGGCGTCGCTCTTACCCGTAAGGAACTCGAGGGTGTCCTTGAAGCCCTGGGCGAGAAGGGAATGGCTCGCCACAACTATCTTTCTCATTGATTCACCAATCTCTTGGGTCGAAGCTAGGCAAGGATGCCGGCGGCGGAGGCGACCATCGCGAGGACGATCACCACGAGGATGAGGGCCGTCATGCTCGCATTCTTCTTGGTAAGAAGGTAGTACGCGCTTCCCGTGATGGCGGCGGGGATCATGGCAGGCAGGATCTTGTCGAGCAGCGGCTGAATCTCCATCGAGACGTCGCCGAAGCTGAAGCTAATCGGGCAGGTAACGCCGATGACCGAGGCGATGAGGCAGCCGACCACGGTGAGGCCGAGCACGGAGGCGGCGGCAGTGAGGTTGGGAAGCTTCTCGCTGAAGTCGGTGACGAGCTTCACACCCTGCTTGTAGCCGAACTCGAGGGCGTGCATGCGGACCCAGAAGATGGCCAGGATAAGCGCGAACCAGATGCCGGCTCCCACGGGGTTGCCCTCGATGGCCATATAGGCGGCGATGGAGCCCATGATGGTCGGGATCATGGTCATGAGCAGGGAGTCGCCGACGCCGGCGAGCGGTCCCATGGTGCCGATCTTCAGGTCTTGGACGGCGTCCGCCGCCGCGAGGCCGTCACGCTCCTCCATGGCCACGCAGGCGCCGAGGATGATGGCGGCGAGCCAAGGCTGGGTGTTGTAGTAGCGGAAGTGGTTGTTGAGCGCTTGCTTATAGTCCTCGTCGTTCGTGTAGATCTTCCTCAGGACCGGCGAGAGGGCGTAGGCGACTGAGGCGCCCTGCTGGGTCTGGTAGTTGAAGGTGCACACGCTCATGAGCCAGCGCCAGTTCGCGTTGCGCAGGTCCTTCTTGGTGACCTTGTAGCCGGAGGGCTTGCCCTCGGCGACGGCGGTGATGTTCTCGTTTTCCATGGTTACTCATCCTCTCCGATGAAGGCGTCTGCGGAAGCGTGGGCGGCGAGCTCGGTGTCCCTCTCGGCACGCTGGTAGAACGCGATCGCGAGGGCAACGCCGACGATGGCGGCGCCGATGATGGGCACGTTCAGGAAGGCCGAGAGGAAGAAACCGGCGAGCAGGTACTGGAAGTACTTGCCAGTGGGCATGTAACGCAGCAGCATCGCGATGCCGACGGCCGGGAGCATCTTGCCGGCGAGGGTGAGACCGGAAAGGAACCACTGGGGCATAACCTCGAGGAGCCAGTTGACGGCGGGCTGGCCGAGGGTCACGGAGACAAAGACGGGCAGGGCGGCGCACAGGCCGAAGAGCACGGGGCAGACCCACAGGATGGCGTTCATCTGCTTGAACTTGCCCTCGTCGCAGAACTTCTGGGACTTCTCGACGACGAAGCCGTTGAGGATCTTGACGATGACGTCGAGCTGGATGCCGAGCATGCCGACCGGCAGGCCGATGGCGAGGCCCGTGTCCGCGCCCAGGGTCACGCCGTAGGCGGTGGCGATGATGGCCATCGTGCCGTAGTCGGGAATCGACGAGCCGCCGAAGCCCGCGACGCCGAGCTGCATGAGCTGAATGGTACCGCCGATGACAAGGCCGGTCCTCCAGTCGCCCATGACGACGCCGGTGATGAGGCCCCAGAAGACGGCATAGTTGACGAAGATCATCGGGATGCCGTAGTAGTCCACGTGCTTGATGAAGGCCAGCAGGGTCAAAAGGACGACCTGCAGGATAGTGAAGTTGACCATGATCCCTCCTTAGATGAGGTCGGCGACGGAGACGGGCTTGTCGGCGGGCACGAACTGTGCCGTCACCTTGACGCCGCGGGCGATGAGCGCCTTGTAGCTCTGGACGTTCTCGGCGGAGGCATAGGCGCGCTGGGTGAGCTGGACGCCGCCCTCCTTGACAAGAGAGCCGCCGACGATCAGCGACGGGAGCTCGATGCCCGACTCGACCAGGTGAAGGATCGTCTCGGGCTCCTTGGCGATGACAAAGACCTTCTCGCGGTCGTACTTGCCCGCCGCGAAGTTCTTGAGCGCGGTCTGCTCGGAGATGATCGAGACGGCCATGCCCGCGGGGCGCGCCATCCTCATGGTGGACTTCAGGACCTCGTCGCCGGCGACCTTGTCGTCGATGACCATGACTCGGGTCGCGCCCGACACCGGGGCCCACTGCGTCACGATGATGCCGTGAAGCAGGCGATTGTCGATGGCTCTGTTAGACCAGGATTGACATTCCGCCCCGTCATCTTCTTGCGATTGCACAATGGTCGCCCCTTGTCGAATCTGAA
>NZ_WQPL01000034.1 GCF_018785245.1 Collinsella aerofaciens
GGCCTAGGATATCAACTGATTCCGGATATCGGACACAGGGGCCGCAAGGGCCCTTACACCAACTTTCTCGACACTACCCTAGCGACTACACTAAACGGCTGGGCAGAACGCCCATTTCCTGCATTTTCTCGCGCGCTGGCACCCCACGCCGCCGCTACGCCATAATAGTTGGCGGACAATCGCGAGAGAAAGCAACCACATGGCACAGACCACGACAGATACCGCCGCCAGCACCGTCTCCGGCGCCGGCGCTGCCAGCTCATTCTCGGGCGGCACGGGAACCGAGGCAGAGTTCGGTTCGCTCGGTGCGCTCTCCCCCACCTGGTGGGAGCCCGAGGACGGCAGTGGGCCCGAACCGTGGCTCACGCCCGACCAAGCCTTCGAACGCTTCTTTGAATGGACGAGCGACCGCGGCATTGAGCTGTGGGATCACCAAGAAGAGGCCCTCATGGATCTGGCTGCCGGTGATCACGTCATTTTGGGAACACCGACCGGATCGGGCAAGTCGCTTGTCGCGCTGGGCATGCTCTTTATGGGCATGGCACAGGGCAAGCGCTGCTACTACACGGCCCCTATCAAGGCTCTGGTCAGCGAGAAGTTTTTCGACCTGGTACAGGTGCTTGGCCGCGATAACGTCGGCATGATCACCGGCGATACGCATATCAACACCAAGGCGCCCGTCATCTGCTGCACGGCAGAGATCCTTGCCAACGATGCACTGCGCGAGGGCGAGGGCGCTGACGTGGGCTGCGTGGCCATGGACGAGTTCCACTACTTTGCCGACCCCGACCGCGGCTGGGCCTGGCAGGTGCCGCTGCTCACCCTACCCCACGCGCAGTTTATGCTCATGAGCGCCACGCTCGGCGATGTCACCGCCATCGCCGCCTCACTCGAGGAACACACCGGCACTGCTTGCGACTTGGTTGTCGATGCCCCACGTCCCGTTCCGCTGAGCTACGACTATGTGACGACCTCCCTCGAGGGCACGGTCGAGCTCGCCATGCGCCGTGGCGAGGCCCCGCTTTATATCGTGCACTTTAGCCAGGATGCCGCCCTTGCGACGGCGCAGTCGCTCGCCAATTTTGGCATTGCCAGCAAGGAGCAGCGCGAGGCCATCAAAGAAGCAGCAAAGGGAACGAGCTTCTCGACGGCCTTTGGCAAGATTCTCAAACGCCTGCTTGGATGCGGCGTCGGCGTGCACCATGCTGGCATGTTGCCGCGCTATCGTCTGCTGGTCGAGCGCTTGGCGCAGCAGGGCCTACTGCCCGTCATTTGCGGCACCGATACACTCGGCGTCGGCATCAACGTGCCCATCCATACCGTGGTGCTCACCGCGCTCACCAAGTTTGACGGCTACAAGATGCGTCGCCTGCGCGCCCGCGAGTTCCATCAGATCGCCGGTCGCGCCGGTCGCTCTGGCTTTGATACCGAGGGCATGGTCATCGCCGAGGCCCCGGAGCACGAGATCGAGAACGCCAAGCTCATGGCCAAGGCGGGCGACGACCCCAAGAAGCTCCGCAAGATTAAAAAGAAGAAGGCCCCCGAGGGCTTTGTCACCTGGAACAAGCAGACCTTTGAGCGCCTGATCGAGACGCAGCCCGAAACGCTCAAGCCACGCCTTCGCATCACACACTCCATGGTGATTAGCGTGGTCGAGCAGGGCGGCGACGCTCGCGCCCGCGTGCACGACCTCATCGAGACGAGCTTGCAGGCCCCCGAGGAAAAGGCCAAGCTCGAAGTTCGCGCCGACGAGATCTTCGCAACGCTCATCGACTCCGGCGTCGTCGTTCGCACCGAGGTGCCGCCCGCACCTGACGCCCCGGCTGACGCCGCACCAGACATCGACTACGCGCTGACGGTCGATCTGCCCGAGGACTTCGCACTCGATCAGCCGCTCTCGCCGTTTTTGCTTGCCGCGTTGGAGCTGCTCGACCCCGAGAGTGAGACCTATACCATGGATCTGATCTCGATGGTCGAGGCTACGCTCGAGGATCCCAAGCAGGTGCTGCGCGCACAGGAGCGCGCAGCACGTGATCGTGCTATGGCCGAGATGAAGGCCGACGGCGTCGACTATGAGGAGCGTCTGGAGCGCATTCAGGACGTCACCTACGAAAAGCCGCTCGAGGATTTGCTCGACGCCGCCTTTGACAAGTACTGCCAGGAAGTGCCTTGGGCAAACGACTACCAGCTCTCTCCCAAGAGTGTCCTGCGCGATATGCTGGAAAGCGCGAGCGATTTTAAGGGTTACATTCAAAAGCTCGGCATCGCCCGCTCCGAGGGCATTTTGCTGCGCTACCTGGCAGAGGCCTACCGTTCTCTCGACCGCACCGTACCCATCGAGAAGCGCGACGAGCGCCTACGCGACATTATCTCGTGGCTGGGCTTTGTGGTGCGCTCGGTCGACTCGAGCCTGGTGGACGAGTGGGAAAACGCCGGCAACCCGGCTGCCCTCGACGCCGCGCCGCCGCAGGGCATCGACGAGGTCGTTGCGGACCGTCGCGGCTGCACGCTGTTGGTGCGCAACGCGCTCTTCCGCCGCGTAACCCTTGCAGCCCGCGGACACGTGCGCGATCTGGGCGAGCTCGACGAGGACTGGGGCATGAGCGAGATCCGCTGGCAAAAAGCACTCGACGCCTATCACGAGCAGCACGAGGAAATCCTCACCGACGGAGATGCCCGCAGCGCCGCGATGTTTTCCATCGATGAATCCGACGAGAAGACCGATCACGTGTGGCACGTGCACCAGATCTTTGCCGACGAAGATGGCGACCACGATTTTGGCATCATGGGCGATGTCGATCTGGACGCCACGCAAGACGGCGGCGAGGTCATCTTCAAAAACTACCGCGTCGGCTTTATCGAGGACCTGCTCGGGAACTAGCCGGGCACAATGGAACGAAACGAAGCGGGGCCGTTGGCAATATCGCCAGCGGCCCCGCTTTTGCACTATGCGCTATGCCTTACTCGGCATCCTCGACCTCATACGAATCCGCCTCGGCTGGCTCATCGTTTGTCTCCGCCGCAGCCCCGCGCGCCTCGTCAAACGCCGCCTTCATGGTCTTGTTGCCCCACGTGAGCTTGCGAATGGTAAGATCGTCGGCCTTCTTGTTGGCTAGGCGCAGATTGTTCTCGGAGGACAGCAACGCCTCCTTGGTTTTCTGCAGATGGCTAATCGTCTTGTCGATCTCATCGATCGCCGTTTGGAACTTGCGGCTCGCGATCTCGTAGTTGCGACCGAAATCATTCTTGAACTTTTCCATCTTGGCTTCGAAGTTTGTGACGTCGATATTCTGCTGTTTGTACTCCGCCAGCTCCTGCTTATAGCGCAGCGAACCCATGGCAGCGTTGCGCAGCAGCGTGATCATGGGAATAAAGAACTGCGGGCGGATCACGTACATCTTCTCATAGCGATAGCTCACGTCCACGATGCCGGCATTGTAAAGCTCGCTCTCGGGCTCGAGCAGCGTGCAGAGCACTGCATACTCACAGCCCTTCTGGCGACGATCGTGGTCGAGCTTCTTAAAGAAGTCCTCGTTCTTGTGCTTGGTCGCGGTCTCGTCGTTCTCGTTTTTCATCTCGAACATAATCGAAATGACCTCGTTGCCGCTCGCGTCGCACTCGCGGAAGATAAAGTCCCCCTTGGTGCCCTCGGACGCATCGTTATCTTTCTCAAAGTACGCGTTAGGAAACGCCGTCATGCGTAGGCGGTTAAACTCGGTCTCGCAGTGCTGCTCGAGCGACTCGCCCACCATCTTGGTGGACAGGCGGATCTTCATTTCCTTAAGGCGCTCAATCTCTTCGTCCTTGTAGCGGATCAACTCGTCGCTCACGCGCTTGGCCTGCGCGAGCTCAAGCTCGTGGGCTGCCTTGGCCTGTTCCTCACGCGAATCGCGCACCGCCAGCTCACTCGTCAGCTTGGCCCGCGCCTCATCACGCTCACGCTCCGCCGCGGCGACCGCCTCCGATAGGTTCATTTTGGCCGTCAGCTCCTGTTCGCGCAGCTGGGCACGCAGGCCCTCGGCCTCTTGCTCGGACTGAGCCTTTGCGGCGGAAAACTTCTCTTGCACCTTCGCGCGATAGTCAGCAAGCGCGCGCTCGGCCTCACTGCGAGCGGCATCGAGCTCACGCTGCGACTCTGCCGCGGCAGCGGCAAGCGCCATCTCCTGGGCCTTGTCCGCAGCGGAGAGCTTTGCCTGTAGCTCAGCAATCTGAGCGTCGCGGGCGGACAGATCGTTTTGAGCAGCATTGCGCGCCGCCGCCTCGGCAAGTTTGGCTTCGTCATCCTTGCGTCCCAGCTGCGCGCGCAGGTTGTCAATCTCACGCTGGAGCTCTGCGTTTTCCTTCTGCGCATCCGCACGGGCCTCAACCGCCGCGCGCTGGCTTGCACTCTCGCGCTCCGTGGCAGCGCCCTCGAGCTTGGCGCGCAGCTCGGCAAGCTCGGCATCGCGCTTGGCAACCTCTTGTGCCAGCTTCTGCTCCGCAGTGTTCTTCTGCTCGGCAAGCTGAGCGTTGCGCTGAGACTCTACCTTTTGCAAGGCAGCCGACGAACGCGAGCGCTCAAGCTCCAGCGCCTGCTCACCCTCGCGCTGGACTGCCCTCACACGCTCATCCAGGTCGCGCGAGAACTCGGCATCGCGCACCTGTTTGACGATATCCGCATAGCCGGACGCATCGACCTTAAAGACTTCGCCGCAATGCGGGCACCTGATCTCGTTCATAGCAGCTCCTCGATGGACGCAAATTTCAATCGCCTACACTCTACCGCGCCGCACGGACAAAAAAGGTGCCGCCGCCATAATGGCAACGGCGCCAGAACCGCCGCAAAGGCGCCTGTCCCCTTTGTGGCGGTTTGTGTGACGGTTCGAGAATTACAGTCCAAAGAAGCCGAGGATTTGGTCTCGGCTTACGGGCTTGTAATCGTTGGCATCGAGACCGACATCGTAGCGAAAGATAGGGCGCTCGCGATCGCGGTTGCGTGCGTTGGCGCGGTCACCCCTGCTGTGGATATGCCCATGCAGCATAATGGCGCCACGTGCCTTGCCGTTCCAGCTGAGCATGGGGTAGTGGCTCATAACCAGACGATGGCCCTTGGCATAGCCGGGAGCAATCTCCAGGTAATCGCGCACGTTTTCCCAAATCTGCGGTACGTCGGAATCTTCCCAGTCGCCGTCATGGTTACCGCGGATGAGCGTCACGTTCTGGCATTCGATACGCTCGCGCAGGCGCACCGCCTCCGCCAGGGGCAAACGATAGGTAAAGTCACCCAGAATATAGAGGCGGTCGTCCGCAGCCACGCACTCATTGATGGCATCGATGACCTTGCGGTTCATCTCCTCGACCGAGTCAAACGGCCGGTCCATGTCGTGCAAGATATTCGTATCGCCCAGGTGCAGGTCGGCGGTAAACCACATCATCGTCTATGCCCTCATTTCGCAACGTGTTCAACTCGTGTTAAGTATACAGACGTAGCGATGCGGCGGTTATCCAAAGAGCCCGCCGAACAGTCCGCGGCGGCGCTTGTCTTGCTTTTTCGAAGCGTCACCCTGAGTTTTCTTGTCCTGCCGCATCTTACGGTCCTGTTCCAGCTCATCGTCATCGAGTAGCACATCCCACTCAAACGGATCATCTGCCAGATCAAACAGGTCATCGTCATCAAACATGGCAGCCTCCATTGCCGACTAGCGAGCATCCACCACGTAGAGCCCAACGCGCACCTGATGCCACGGGCTGCGCTCGGGGGCAACCTGTTGCACACGGGCCTCAAATACGTCCTCGTGGCCGTAATACATCATCAAGGACAGTGGGCCGACCTCGTTTCCCGGAACGTAGCCAAGTTTGGTCTTGCCGTAATAGATCGCAACCGCCTCGGGATCATGGGGATTATCGTGCTCGGCACACAGCGTCAGTTTATCGCCCGCTTTAAGATCGCCTAGGACCAAAGCACCGTCGGCATATTGAAATCCTGCGATATGAAACGACAGAAGAACACGTGAAGGCTCGTACATGGCAACTCCTCTAACGGCCGGATAAACCAGCGTTTGACCTTATCGAGAAGTCTACGGGCCCGTGCGGACATAAATTCATCCTTATCTGATTCTAATGCACAAACATGCGCACGAATTTGTGCTTCCAGCTTGCATAAGGGGCATAGCGGAATGGCACGTCCAACCACGTTGCCTTGTTCACGATGCTCTTCTTGTGGCTAAACGTATCGAAGCTCTCACGTCCATGGTACTGTCCCATACCGCTCGCCCCCATGCCGCCAAAGCCCATATGGCTCGTGGCCAAATGCATAATGGTGTCATTAACACAGCCACCACCAAAGGGCACGTAACGCACAAAGCGCTGCTGAACTGCGCGATCCTGACTAAAGATATACAGGGCCAGCGGCGTCGGACGATCCGTAATAAACGCTTCAGCCTCGTCTAGGCTCTCAAACGTCAGCACCGGCAAGATGGGACCGAAGATCTCCTCCTGCATCACGGCGTCATCGGGGGTCGCGCCGTCCAAAATCGTCGGCTCGATCTTGAGCGAAGTCTCGCGCGCGGTACCTCCAAGCACGACCTTATCGGGATCGATCAGCCCGCGCACGCGCGCAAAATGCTTGGCGTTGACGATATGCCCGTAATCCTCGTTATCGAGCGGGTGCTCGCCAAACATGCGACGGACCTCCTCCTTGATGAGGCCCAGTAGTTCATCGTGCACGCGCGTATCGACCAGCAGGTAGTCGGGCGCCACGCAGGTCTGCCCCACGTTGAGCCATTTACCAAAGGCGATACGCCGTGCCGCGACCTTCAAGTTTGCCGTCGCATCCACGATGCAGGGGCTCTTTCCGCCCAGCTCAAGCGTCACGGGCGTAAGGTTTTTGCTTGCGCGCTCCATGACGAGCTTGCCGACCGGAACGCTACCGGTAAAGAAAATCTTGTCCCAGCACTCATCGAGCAACGCTTCGTTCTCGACGCGCCCGCCCTCGACAACCGTCACCAGGCGCGGATCAAATGCCTCTTCACAGATTTGCCTGAGCACCGCGCTCGATGCCGGAGCATAGGCGCTCGGCTTGATGACCACAGTATTGCCCGCGGCAAGGGCGCCGGCGAGCGGCTCGAGTGTTAGCAAAAACGGGTAGTTCCACGGAGCCATAATGAGCGTGACGCCATAGGGCACGGCTTGCGTTTTGCACACACTCACGGCGTTGGCAAGGTCACACGGACGCAGGCGCGGACGACTCCATCGAGCCACGTGAGCGATCTGATGACGAATCTCGGAAAGCGACGTGCCGATCTCGCACATATATGCCTCGTCATGCGACTTTCCCAAATCGGTCTTGAGCGCATGGGCAATATCGGCCTCGTGCGCCCGTACCGTATCGCGTAAACTCACGAGCGCACGACGCCGAGCATCGACATCAAACGTGGCATGCGTCTTAAAGTAGGCGCGCTGGTCGCCGATGATGCGCGCAATTTCCTCGGTGTTCATGGACCCTCCTAGTTCTCGTCCTCAAACATACCACCCGCAACGACCTCGTACATACGCTCGAGCTCCAAACGGTCCATTAAAAGTGGAACGGGGTATAGCGGATTGGCCTCGGCATCGGCATGGGCCGCCATTTGCGGAATATCGGAGCGGCGAATACCCGAGACATATTTGGGGATTCCCAGGGCCTCGTTCATGCGGTCGACCCAATCGATAAAGGCCTCGGCCGCAAGACTGTCCTGCGCGGTAGCCGGCGCAATGCCCGCCATGCGAGCAAGATCGGCAAGCTTGGGGGCGGCGGCGTCACCATAAGCGCGAAGCATGTGCGGCAGGATGATAGCGTTGGCCAAACCGTGCGGAATTCCGTATCGGCCGCCCAGACTGTGCGCGATGGCATGCACATATCCGACATAGGAGCGGGTAAACGCAACGCCCGCCTTATACGCCGCCGAAAGCATATTGCGACGCGCACGCATGTCGTCGCCATGCTCATAGGCCTCGAGCAAATTGTCGTGGATGAGCTGCACCGCCTGTCGCGCCATCTTGCGCGTATAGGGCGTGGTGCTTCGCCCGATAAACGCCTCGACGGCATGCGTCAGGGCGTCCATGCCCGTCTGCCCCGTAATGGAGGCGGGCAGACCGCGCGTAAACTCGGGGTCGTGCGCCGCAAAGCGCGGGATAAGCACAAAGTCGTTAATGGGATACTTGTAGTGCGTCTCGTCATCGGTAATTACCGCCGCAAGCGTGACCTCGCTTCCCGTGCCCGCCGTGGTGGGAACGGCGATGAGCAGCGGCAGACGACGATGAATCCGCAGCAGCCCGCGCATCTTGTTGATGGGCTTGCTTGGCTGCGCAATGCGTGCGCCCACGCCCTTGGCGCAGTCCATGGCTGATCCTCCGCCAAAACCGATAATGGCCTGGCAGGCGCGCTCTCGATACAGGGACGCCGCCTCCTCCACATTCGAGACCGTGGGGTTCGCACGCGTTTCGGCATAGACCGTAACGCCAATCCCCTGAGCCGTAAGCGCACGCTCGAGTGATGCCGTGAGTCCCAAACGTGCAATGCCAGGGTCTGTCACGATAAGGACCTTCTGGATCGAGCGCTTTTGAAGCACCGCGGGCACATCCTCGGCATGCTCCAGAATGCGCGGCTCGGTATAGGGCAGGATCGGCAATGCAATGCGAAAAACCGTCTGATATGTTCGGCACCAGGCGCGGCGGGCTAGATGCATAAAGGAAGCTCCTTCATTTGTTGATTGGTCAACATTTGCTCGACCGATTGTACTCAGCAGCGGTCAAAGACAGCCTGCCAATCGTTAATCAATCAACATCTTCATATCTCAAAATTGTTTTATTAAAAATCATTCCTAATAGGCTTCACATTTGGTTGCATTTATGGATAATAGAACCCGTCAAGACGCACGTCCGGAGAGGGCCCTTACGGGACCGGACGAGCGCACCATCGCCATCGATCGAAAGGATCGAATCATGAAGTTTGTTTGCCCCGTTTGCGGTTATGTGGAAGAGTTCGACGGCGACCAGCTGCCCGAGGATTTTAAGTGCCCCCAGTGCGGCGTTCCCGGTTCTCGTTTCCTGAAGCAGGAGGAGGGCCAGCTCGAGTGGGCTGCTGAGCACGTCGTGGGCGTCGCCAAGATGGAGGGCGTCTCCGAGGATATCGTTGCCGACCTGCGCGCCAACTTTGAGGGCGAGTGCTCCGAGGTCGGTATGTACCTGGCCATGGCTCGCGTCGCTCATCGCGAGGGCT
Organism: Collinsella aerofaciens; assembly: GCF_018785245.1. Taxonomy (GTDB): domain Bacteria; phylum Actinomycetota; class Coriobacteriia; order Coriobacteriales; family Coriobacteriaceae; genus Collinsella; species Collinsella aerofaciens_AD. Next base: position 9,239 of record NZ_WQPL01000034.1, read on the forward strand.
ACCCCGAGATCGGCCTGTACTGGGAGAAGGCTGCCCACGAGGAGGCCGAGCACGCCGCCAAGTTCGCTGAGCTCCTGGGCGAGGTCGTGACCGACTCCACCAAGAAGAACCTCGAGATGCGCGTTGAGGCCGAGAACGGCGCCACCGCCGGCAAGACTGATCTTGCCAAGCGCGCCAAGGCCGCTGGCCTCGATGCCATCCACGACACCGTGCACGAGATGGCTCGCGACGAGGCTCGCCACGGCAAGGCTTTCGCCGGCCTGCTCAAGCGCTACTTTGGCTAAGCCAAACGCCTGAGACATAACCTCTAGCTCGATGAGGCCTGGACCGTATTGGTTCGGGCCTTTTTCGTGTCTCGAGAATGCGTTAACGCCCTGAAATAGGACCACCTTCGACATCGGTTTCTCGTCAAAAACCAAGTGAGTAGACTTTTTGGAACTTGCCGAGCACACCATCCATATTGCTTTATAAAGCCGCAGGTAAATGACTTGTTGCAAAACGGCCTGGTCGCCATCAAGCCAAAAGTCTACTCACTTAGTTCCCCAACCGTCCACGATCGAGCTGTTTTGTGTCTAACGGGCATCTTTCCATCGATTACTCCCAATTTTGTCCAGTCCACGAATAGTTCAGACCGGAGTAATGTCTCAGCCCTTTGCTCATCCGAGCTTTTATCACGATATTCAGCATCGAGCATCCTGCATACGGCCTCAACAATCGCGCGGAATCTATCCTCATCGGATATCTGCCTGTGTGTCAGGAGAAGCACATCGTAGCCCATCGCCTGAAGGGCCGTCATGCGGTCTGCGTCACGCAAGCCATCCCCTGCGCGTCCGTGCGAGGCCTTTCCCTGACATTCAATGGCCACCTGTCGCCTGCCGTCCGGCGAAGAAAGAAGTAGGTCGATATATACACGGGACTTTCCCACAATCGCTCGAGCACTTGTGCTTAGCGCCACTTCGACATTGAGCTCTATGCCGCAAAACCCTTCGCCTCCCAGGGCTCGCGGCAGTCCAAGCAACAAATACGCCTCGACCTCAAAAGGCGACGCGGCACCCAATGGAACGAGTTGCGATACCGCCATAAATCTATTGCCGTAACGCATCCCGCAAACATCTGAACAAAAACGGTCAAGGTCTCTGCCCAAAACCAAAGCGTCTCGACGCCATAAATTTGAAGCGGTGCCGTCCTCAGACGGGCAGCGCACCCAACCCAACGTCGTCGAAATCGCACCCGAATCAATTGCACGCGTAAGCTCCGCCTCAAGTGCTGCCGGCAGAGCGCACACCGCAAACAAGCCACACATTTCCGCCAATACCAAAAGAAGCTGAAGATCCGTCAGATGCCGCGACATGATGAATGCCGTCAGTAGAGGAGACGTAATCAAAAATCCATGCTCCGTTTCCAGCACGGATTCCCTGGGGAGCTCGCCCAAGAACAGCCGCTGCCTAATGCTGGCTGGACAAGTCCGCTTGTTTCTCGTCCGAACCAATGTATATAACGGAAAGCCGAGCGCGACCGCAGCCGTCGGGTTGCGGGCGAGGTCATATCGCTGCCGGTCTTCTTCCGGCCGTGGAAGCGGCGGACACAAAGCGCGGACCTGAGGAGGCAAACGCCAGTACCTAAAAGCCGATATGTCACAAAGTAGATCTTTCATAGGCACAGGAAAACACGAATTTCAACCCAGCCTGACTCGCATTGGCACGAACGCACCAAAAATGGCGCCGAACGGACTGTTAAGTTTTCAACAGCCCTCCCCAACTGGCCAAAAGCTTGCCAAGAGCTGGACGAAGTTCTGTTGAAAACCCCATTTTTTTCGCATGCAAAAGCTTTATGCAGCAAGTGAGTAGACTTTTTTGAACATCCCGAGCAGGCCGGTCATCCTGCTTTTCAAAACCGCAGGTAGATAGCTTGTTATAAAACTGCCTGGTCGCCAAAGTGCCAAAAGTCTACTCACTTAGATTGCAGAATGCCCCCGTTAGCTGCAATTCCAAGGTGTTAAGCACTTTTGGACTCAGATCGTCATACTGAACAAGAATTTGACTTGAGTTTTCAGGGACAGATGCGCCATCGGCACACCAATAACAGCCACTGATATCGACAAAAGGGATACTCGAGCGCGTGAGGGCCCGCACAAAAGAGCTTCCGCCCGCTCCGCGCTCCGCAACTACGGTGCAGTAAAGGCCCGCGTCTGCGTGTTCGATCGAGACCTCCCCTGCCGGAAACGCTTTCCGTACAAGCGAGGTCAGGCCATCACGCGCCTCGCGAGCACGAACGCGCACGCGGTTCACATGTCGCTCGTAATCACCCGATTCCAGCAAACGCGCCAAAGCGACCTGGTCAACAGAGCTCACCGACGAGGCGTAAAACCCAAGGTTGCGCCTAAACCGCTCCATTAGCTCATCGGGCAGCACCATGTACGCTAGACGCAACGCCGATGACAGGCTCTTCGAAAACGTGTTGGTGTAGATAACCGACTGGGCGGCATCGATCGACGCGAGCGCGGGAATCGGCTTGCCGGCAAGGCGAAACTCACAATCAAAGTCATCTTCGATGAGATACCGACCTGGTCGCTCGGCGGCCCAGCTCAGCAGCGCGTAGCGGCGCGCAATGCTCGTCACAAGGCCGGTCGGATACTGATGGGACGGCATAAGGTGAAGGACATCGGCCCCGGTTTTCTGCAGAGCGCTCAGGTCCACGCCGTCGTCATCCAACGGGACATGTCGAACTTTGCAGCCCATAGCCTGATAGATGCGCGTCAGGCGCAAATAGCCCGGATCCTCAACGGCATACACCTTGTCGGCTCCAAGCAACTGAACCAGCATGGTATCGAGCAGCTGGGCGCCCGCGCCGATAACGATATTGTTGGGATCGACATTCATGCCCCTCGTCCCACGCAGATGGTGAGCAATTGCGCGTCGTAGCCGAGCGGTGCCCTGCGCCGGTGCGGGCGAAAAGATTTCGCGCTCATCTTCGGATGCCAGCGTCGCCCGTAGTGCGCTTTGCCAAAGCCGCGCCGCCTCCAAAGCGGAAGGAGAAAGTGCATCGAATAGCTCGACCTGTCCGTTGACATCATGCGCGCTGGGACCCGCAGAGGCGTTATCTCGGTCGATGCCCTCCGCAGCCGAAGCCAAAACCGGTGCATCCGGAAGCTCACAAGCGTAGTAGCCACGACGTGGCATTGAGCAAATATAGCCCTCAGCGAGTAACTGGCTATATGCATTCTCGATGGTAATAACACTGATTCCCAGATGATTGGCAAAGGCGCGCTTGGACGGCAGATGCTCCCCCGCCGCAATTCGTCCAGCTACGATATCATCTCGAATTTGCTGGTAAACATACTCATAGAGCGATGCTTCGCCGCGTTGTTCCAAATTGTAGTCGAGCATGAGTTTGTCACCTGACCTTATCGAGTCATTCAGTCTGGTATTAGTCTGACCTTGTAATTATCTCGAAAACTGAGTATTTCGCCATACCCAGCTCCCCGATAGGATGTTCCGTCAAGCAATGCACATGCCAACCAAGGGAGCAACCATGGCAGAACAGACCAGCAAGGCCGATCGCGTCAAACTCAATCGCGAGCTCGCGCAGATGCTCAAGGGCGGCGTCATCATGGACGTCACCACGCCCGAGCAGGCACGCATCGCCGAGGAGGCGGGCGCCTGCGCCGTCATGGCACTCGAGCGCATCCCGGCCGACATCCGTGCCGTAGGCGGCGTCTCGCGCATGAGCGACCCCAAGATGATCAAGGGCATCCAAGAAGCCGTCTCCATCCCCGTCATGGCCAAGTGCCGCATCGGTCACATCGTCGAGGCGCAGGTCCTGCAGGCCATCGAGATCGATTACATCGACGAGTCCGAGGTTCTCTCCCCTGCAGATGACGTCTATCACATCGACAAGACCCAGTTTGACGTGCCGTTTGTCTGCGGCGCCCGCGATCTGGGCGAGGCGCTGCGCCGTGTTGCCGAGGGGGCCACGATGATTCGCACCAAGGGCGAGCCGGGCACGGGCGACGTCGTCCAGGCTGTGCGCCACATGCGCAAGATCCAAAAGCAGATCCGCGACGTTGTTGCCCTGCGTGACGACGAGCTCTTTGAGGCTGCCAAGCAGCTGCAGGTTCCGGTCGAGCTGGTGCGCGATGTCCACGCCACGGGCAAGCTTCCCGTCGTGAACTTTGCCGCCGGCGGCGTAGCGACCCCCGCCGACGCCGCGCTGATGATGCAGCTGGGTGCCGAAGGCGTCTTTGTGGGCTCGGGCATCTTTAAGAGCGGCGACCCGGCCAAGCGCGCCACCGCCATCGTTAAGGCCGTGGCAAACTTCACCGATGCCAAGCTCATTGCCGAGCTTTCGGAGGACCTCGGCGAGGCCATGGTCGGCATCAACGCCGACGAGATCGAGATCATCATGGAAGAGCGCGGACGCTAGTCCAGCAGAAAGGATCGCACATGAGCGATTACGCAGACCAGACGGTCGCCGTGCTGGCGGTCCAAGGTGCTTTTGCCGAGCACGAGGCGAGGCTGTCCGAGCTGGGCGCACGTTGTATTGAGCTGAGGCAGGCGGCTGATTTGAAGCAGGACTTTGACCGTCTGGTACTTCCCGGCGGTGAGTCTACCGTTCAAGGGAAGCTGCTTGATGAGTTGGGCATGCTCGAGGAGCTTCGTGCCCGCATTGTTGAAGGCATGCCCGTCCTGGGCACCTGCGCCGGCCTGATTCTGCTGGCTCACGACCTTGCCGCCCATGACGATAAGGGCACGCCGCGTTTGGCAACCATGGATGTGCTTGTCGAGCGCAATGCCTACGGCAGACAGCTCGGCAGCTTTCGAACCAAGGGGCAGGTAGCCGGCATCGACGGTGAAGTGCCGCTGACGTTTATCCGCGCGCCCCGCATCGTCGAGGTGCACGGCGACACCAAGGCCTTAGCGAAAGTCGACGGGCGCATCGTCGCCGCCCGCCAGGGCAACCAGCTCGGCGTAACCTTCCACCCCGAACTCGATGAAGACACCCGCCTCCACGAACTGTTCCTACAAATATAGGCATCGAAATCAACAAACAAAACGAGAGTGGATAATCTCCCACTTTGAGCTTGAATGCAGGCTCAAACCGGGAGAGCATCCACTCTCGTGCTATGTAGTCGTTGGGGACGTTCTTAAACGACTAGTCAAACAAGAACGTCCATTACAGTCGAAATTGTCAGCCCGGGACCGTCTCGGGCTACGATTGAGGCGCGCCCAGAACGGGCCGCCG
>NZ_WQPL01000035.1 GCF_018785245.1 Collinsella aerofaciens
GGCGTAGTAGTCGGCGGTCGAAACCGGCACGACCCTGTCCCCGTTGCCGTTGGCGGACTCGAAGACGGCGCGGGCGATGTCCGCCCAGGACTTGACCGCGCCCGAGCCAGTGCAGTTATAGGTGCCGTAGGGGGCGTGCGCCCCCAGCACGTGGAAGATGGCGGCGGCCATGTCGCGCGTGAAGGTCAGGCGGCCCAGCTGGTCGTCCACGACGGTGACCTGCTCCAGCTTGTCCTCCGGATCGGCGACGCGGTCGGAGAGCCCCTTCATGGTCTTGACGAAGTTGTGCCCCTCGCCGATGACCCAGGAGCTGCGCA
>NZ_WQPL01000036.1 GCF_018785245.1 Collinsella aerofaciens
CGGACTCTATGAGCGCCGTGCGCGCGAGCGCGTTGCCGGCCTTGGTTATCCCGCCGCGCCGCTCGGACTCGCCGCTCGAGTGCTCCGACGGGGTCAGCCCGCACCAGCTCGCGAAGGCCGGCGCCGAGCGGAACCTGCTGAAGGACCCGGCCTCCGCCGCGAGCCTGAAGGCCGTCAGGGTGTCGACCCCCTTGATGCAGGACAGCGCCTCCACCGTCGCCCGCCAGCGGTCGGTGCCCGCCAGCGCGACGACCCTCCTCTCGAGCTGCCGCCTGTCCGACTCCGCGCAGCGGGCGGCCGTGACGTAGTACTCCAGCGCGTCGCGCTGCGGCCCCTCGAGCCTGATCTCCGAGACCCACCTCCGGTGGGCCCTCGTCCAGGCCTTCTTCCTCGCCCCGTCGGCGTTGCGCTCGTCCCAGACGTGGCCCAGCCTGATCAGGAACATGTTGAGGCGCTGCCTCGAGCGGCGGAGCT
>NZ_WQPL01000037.1 GCF_018785245.1 Collinsella aerofaciens
CGCCTCCCCCGCGGCGCAGCTTCTTTCCGCGGGCTCGGGGTGCCACAATGGGCTTTGAGTATCGGCCCGTGCGGTAGCCCTTACCGCACCTGCGGGGAGGAGGCTTCCCATGCCCCATGTTACCTCCATCGGCCTGGACGTCCACGCGCGATCGGTCGCCGCCGCGGCGTTCAACCCCTTCACCGGCGAGGTGGTGCGCCGCGACTTCGGCACCGACGCCTCCGAGATCGCGGAGTGGGCCCTCGGCTTCGAGGACCCGAGGGCGTGCTACGAGAGCGGCCCCACCGGCTTCCACATGGCGCGCGAGCTGCGCGCGCTCGGCCTCGACTGCGCCGTGGCCGCCGTCTCCAAGATGCAGAGGCCGGCGGCGGACGCCCGGCGCAAGAACGACCGGCGCGACGCCGAGTTCATCGCCCGCATGCTCGCCACCCACAACATCGTCGAGGTCCCGCTGCCCGACATGGCGGTCGAGGCCGCCCGGGACCTCGACCGCGCCCTCGACGACGCGACCCGCGAGCTCCGCCGCTCGAGGCAGCGCCTCAACATGTTCCTGATCAGGCTGGGCCACGTCTGGGACGAGCGCAACGCCGACGGG
>NZ_WQPL01000038.1 GCF_018785245.1 Collinsella aerofaciens
TATACGCCGTGATGCGCGACCGGGTGCCCTACCGGGAGTAGCCCCGACGGTTGACAAAACTATAGGAACACCCAATGACTGGCTGTTGGGGTGCGGGTGTGACTTTCATCCCGTTTGGCGCTCCGGTCGCCTAGATGTTCGTCATGCGTACCCGCAAACGTGGGACAATGGCGCTGTTGGTTTTACAGACAAAGGATGTGCCTATGAACACCCTCGCCGCCAAAGTCAGCCGGCAGCGCCACCTGTTTGCGCGATTCGCTTCCGTCTGCGTGCTCGTCGCGCTTGCGTTGTTGCTGCTGCCTGTCGCCGCGCACGCCGACGGCTACTCCATGACCCAGACCTATATCAGTGCCACGGTCGAGGCCGATGGATCGCTGACCGTTGTCGAGGGACGCCAGTTTGATTTCGACGACGACATCAACGGCGTGTTTTGGGAGATCAATACGGGCTCCAACCAGCAGGGCGGCACGGCGGGCGTCGACGTGCTGAGTGTCGAGGAAGAGGACACCGCGTTTAACAAAGTCGATAGCGCGAACAAGGGCGACTCTGGCGTCTACACGGTCGAGCAGACCGGTGACGGCGTAAGGATTAAGGTGTTCAGCCCTCACGAGAGCGGCGACAGCGCAATCTACTACGTGAGCTACACCATGACCGGTGCGGTTATGAACTGGGCCGATACCGCCGAGCTCTACTGGAAGTTCGTAGGTGACGGCTGGTCTGCGGATTCCGATGACGTCGAGATGGAAGTGTGCTTCGCGAATGCCGCTGCCGGGACGGCGGCCGTCAAGGGCGATAACTTCCGCGCATGGGGCCATGGTCCGCTGACGGGCGACGTGTCGCTCGATGAGGACGAGCCCATGGTCACCTATACCATTCCCTGCGTGCACCAGGGCGAATTCGCCGAGGCACGCATCGCCTTCCCTAGCGACTGGGTGCCGCAGCTTGCCGCTTCGGGCGAAGAGCGCATGTCAACGATCCTGAGCGAAGAGAAGGAATGGGCCGACGAAGCTAACGCCCGCCGCGCTCACGCTCGCATGATTGCTAATGCACTTGCCGTGCTAAGTGTTGTTGCGGCGGTGGTCTTTACCGGCACAATCGTTATGCTCAAGCTGCGCAAGCGCAAGCCCAAGCCGCTTTTCCAGGACGAATATTTCCGCGATGTGCCTTCGGCCGACCATCCCGCCGTGCTTTCGGCCCTCATGAGCTGGAACGAGGTGCCCGATCAGGCATATATCGCCACGCTCATGAAGCTCACTGACGACCGTGTGATTAAGCTGGAGCAGGCGACCGTGACCAAGGCCAAGAAGGGTCTGTTGGGGCGTGAAAAAGAAGAGCAGACGTATCGCGTGACGGTGAGTGATGCGGGCTGGAAGTCGGCCAAGGGCATTGACCACATGGTGCTCAAGGTCTTCTTTGCCGGTGCTAAGCCTGACGAGAACGGCGATCGCTCGCGCACGTTCGACGAGCTGCAGCACTACGTCAAGCAGCACGCTACACCCGTGGGCGACAAGCTCGAGGACTATCAGAACACCGTTAAGGGCAAGTTGGCCGATAGCGAGTACGTTGCCTCGGACGGCATTGTTGCAATGGTGTTTTGCCTGGTTCTTGGTATTCTGATCGCCTTTGTTCCCGTGGGATCCATCTTCTTTACCGATGGCGCACAGGCGAACATTACCGCCGCGGTTATCTCGGTGCCGATTGTGCTGGTGGGTATCGGCGTGGGCCTTACGTTCCGCCGCTTTACGCCGGAGGGCGCCGAGGTGGCGGCTCGCTGCAAGGCGCTCAAGCATTGGCTCGAGGATTTCACACGCCTAAAGGAAGCCGTCCCGGGCGATCTGGTGCTGTGGAACAAGCTGCTGGTGATGGGCGTGGCGCTGGGTGTTTCCAAGGAAGTGCTGCGTCAGCTTGCCGAGGCCGTGCCGCCCGAGGTGCGTGAGGCCGACGGCTTCTATGACAATTATCCCTGCTACTGGTGGTACTACCATCATTACGGTACCGAGTCGCCGCTCGATTCATTCGATGACGTGTATCACGAGAGCATCCGTGAGCTGGCTTCGAGTTCCGATAGCTCGAGCGGCGGCGGTGGCGGCGGCTTTTCGGGCGGCGGAGGCGGCGGCGTCGGCGGAGGCGGCGGCGGAACGTTCTAGCGAGTTCTGATTTTTGGGATGGATCTTCTCCGGCGACTGCCGACGGATCCATCCCATTTTTATGCGCTATCTACGAAGACTGTCCCCAACGACTAGTCACTGGGGACGTTCCTAAATGACTAGGTATGGCTGCCGGGTTTAGGCTGTTAGGTCGAGTTCGTAGAGGAAGCTTTCGCGCGGCATGTCGTGACGGCGCTCTTCGCGGTTGGCGCGGTGCGTGGCCGTGCGCTTAAAGCCGTGCAGCTCGTAGAACTTCCACGAGCAGTTGGAGTCGGTGTACAGGTGCGCCCTCGTCGCTCCAAGCGAGGACAGGTGCGAGACCGCGGCATCGAGCAGAACCGTGCCAACGCCCAGGCCATGGACATCGCGATCCACGGCAAGCAGCGTGACCTCGTTGTCGTGCGGCAACGGGCTTTTCTCGAGCAGGCGGTTGTTGGTTCGAATGGTGGCGCGCACAAATGAGAGATACTCGGCGCACGACTCGGGTTCTAGCTCACGCATCTGCGACAGCAGTGCACGCTCAGTATCCATCCAATGTTCCCTGACGGCGGCGCCGGAGCTCTGTCCCGCACGCGCAAGCGAAATGCCGCGTGCCTCGCCATCTATAACTGCAACCTGCGAAAACGTCGAGGAAGAAAGGCAGTAGGCAAGGTCGCACGCGGCTTCGAGGCGGTTGTACTCATCGTTATCCGAGTTGTTGTGCCAAAGCTGCTGCATGATCAGCGCGATGGCGTCGAAATCTTCGGTATCAAACGGTCGGTAGAGAACCCGCGAGACCATGGTGCCTCTTTCTATTGCGGATGCATATCGAGCACAGTTCTACCACGCCATTGGCATCTAATTATGGTGCCCCTGTGTTCCATCAACTCACCGTGCCCAGTGGCGCTCCTGCAACCCCCGCTCGCAAACTTTTTCTGCACAGCCGTACGTTGCGGGGTGCAACGTCGCGCTCGATGCGCTACATTGAATCAGTATTTTCAATGCCGCTGCGCGAGCGCTGCAGATCGACGTATCACCGACTCACAGAGCACGGCGGCGTACCAGACAGGAGGACTGCATGGGATCTGATGTGAAGATCGCACGCGCGTTGATCTCGGTTACCGATAAGACGGGCGTCGTCGATTTCGCACGGACGCTGGTTGACGACTTTGGCGTCGAGATCATCTCTACGGGCGGCACGGCTCGTGCCATCGAGGACGCGGGCGTTCCCGTAACTCCCATCGAGGAGTTCACGGGCTATCCCGAGATGATGGACGGCCGCGTCAAGACGCTGCACCCCAAGGTTCACGGTGCGCTGCTGGCCCGTCGCGATTCCGAGCAGCACATGCAGGAGGCCGCTCAGCACGGCATTAAGCTGATCGACCTGGTCGTCGTCAACCTGTACGAGTTCGAGAAGACCGTCGCCAACCCCGAGGTCACCTTTGCGGATGCCATCGAGCACATCGATATCGGTGGCCCCTCCATGCTGCGGTCTGCCGCCAAGAACGCCGCGAGCGTTACCGTCATCTCCGACCCGGCCGACTATAATGCCGTCCTGGCCGAGATGCGCGAGACCGGTGGCTGCACCACGCTTTCCACCCGTCGTCGTCTGCAGGTGAAGGTCTACCAGACCACCGCCGCCTACGACACGGCCATCTCCCGTTGGCTTGCCGCCCAGGCAAGCGACGTGGCGGACACCTCTGCCAAGCTCGAGATCTCGCTGGAGAAGGTCGACGACCTGCGCTATGGCGAGAACCCGCAGCAGAAGGCTACGGTCTATCGCTTTGCCGAGGGCTGCGAGAACACCGCGAGCTCGCAGTTCCCGCTCGTGGGCTCCGAGCAGATCCAGGGCAAGCCGCTCAGCTACAACAACTATCTGGATGCCGATGCCGCCTGGAACCTGGTCCGCGAGTTCGATGAGCCGGCCTGCGTGATTCTCAAGCATCAGAACCCCTGCGGTTCCGCCGTTGCCGAGGACATCACGGCAGCCTACGACCGCGCCTTCGCCTGCGATCCCAAGAGCGCCTTTGGCGGCATCATCGCCTGCAACCGCGAGGTCCCTTACGAGCTCGTTGAGCATTTTGCCGACGAGAACAAACAGTTCGTCGAGGTCATCATCGCTCCGAGCTACACCGCCGAGGCGCTCGAGCGCATGGCCAAGCGCCCCAACCTGCGCGTGCTGGCGACCGGCGGCGTGGACCACGGCGCCCAGGTGGAGCTGCGCTCCGTCGACGGCGGCATGCTGGTGCAGGAGGTCGACCACGTGACCGAGGATCCCGCGACCTTTACGTTCCCCACCGACCGCAAGCCCACCGACGCCGAGATGGCCGAGCTTGAGTTTGCCTGGAAGGTCTGCAAGGGCGTTAAGTCCAACGCCATCCTGGTTTCCAAGGGCAAGGCCGGCATTGGCATGGGCCCGGGTCAGCCCAACCGCGTGGATTCTGCGCTGCTGGCCTGCGAGCGTGCCGAGGACTTCTGCGAGCGCGAGGGCGTGGAGAAGGGCGGCTTTGCCTGTGCAAGCGACGCGTTCTTCCCGTTCCGCGACAATGTCGACGTGCTTGCTGCGCACGGCGTGACCTGCATCATCCAGCCCGGCGGCTCCAAGCGCGACGACGAGAGCATCCAGGCCTGCAATGAGCATGGTATTGCGATGGTCTTCACGGGCGCCAGACATTTCCGTCACTAAGTTCCGCCCTGGGACAAAATAATCTCTGCAAAAGACGGCTGCTCCGTTTGGAGGGCCGTCTTTTTGGTATAAGAGGACGGAATGACTAACACGAAAGGTACAACCATGCCCCAGATTGATGATGCCGAGCTGTTTGGCAATGCCGAGGATCAGCGTGCGTACGAGGACTTTTGCGCCAATCAGGAGGCGGTCGAGAAGTTCACGCTCGACAAGCCCGCGCTTGTCTGCCGTTGGCGCATGTCCAACAAAAAGGTGCCCATGCTCAACCGCCACATTCGCGCACTGTCCGAGCGCCTGGTGCAGGGCGAGCCGCTTACCCATAACATGCTCAGCTGGGCTAAACAGCACGTTGAGTGGTCGCTTGCCGAGGGCGATTACACTGCGCACGACGGCGTACTCATGCTGGTGATCGACGTCAATGGCAACGCCGCCATGACGGTGGGCGAGTACGAGCCGCTGGCCGATACGTCGGCTAAGGCGCTACGTGCCCGCTCCGCCGAGGCCCGCTCCGAGGCCGACGAAACCGGCGTGGCGCCCGAGCTGCTCGCCGCCGTCGATAACGGCGAGCTGGCCTTTGTGGCGCCGGCGGACGAGTGCCTGTGCGGCACGGCGACGATCATCGAGCAGCTGGCCCAGACCAAGGGCATCCCGGTCACGCGCGTAGACATTCCCGCGCAGCTCAAGGGTGCGCTGTTTCTGGTGAGCGACGAGCACGGTGTGGTTGCCGCCGCCGACTCCGACGCCGCCGACTCCGACGCCGCCACGGTCGCCTTCTTCGCCGAAGGCTACGAAAAGCTCCGTGCCCGCCGCTAAATGATGTTTCTGGGACGGGGATTAAAAACTCATTTAATTCCCGTGCTCGTCGCGAGCGAGAGGCAAGCCTCTGCCACTCGCGAACAGTTCTGTCACTTTGGTGCCGCGTGAGGCGCGTATCTGCGGATCCGCGGTCATAATGGGGCAAGACAACCAAGAGGGGGGCGGAATCCATGGCGCTAATCTATATCGTTGAGGACGACGAGCCCATTCGTCGTGAGCTTATCGACATCCTTGCCCGCGCCGGTTTTGAGGTTGAGGCATGCGAATCGTTTGAGCATGTCTCGCGCGATATTCTCGCCGCCGTGCCCGACCTGGTGCTGCTCGACCTCACGCTTCCCGTCAAGGACGGCCAGCATATCTGCCACGAGGTTCGCCGCGAATCCGAGGTTCCCATCATCGTCCTCACGTCGCGCACGACCGAGATCGACGAGGTCATGGCCATGACGCTCGGCGCGGACGACTTTGTTCCCAAGCCCTACAGCGCCCGTGTGCTCGTGGCGCGCATCAATGCCTTGCTGCGTCGCACCGCGGCGGCGGGCGAGCGCAGCACGCTCGTCCACAAGGGACTGGAGCTCGACCTCGCACGCTCCATGGTCACCAACACGCAAACGGGCACCAGCACCGAGCTCACAAAAAACGAACTGCGTATTCTCTCGCTGCTTCTGAGCCGCGCGGGCAAGATTGTTTCGCGCTCGGCCATCATGCAGGACCTGTGGGACTCCGACGCCTTTGTGGACGACAATACGCTCACCGTCAACATCAACCGCCTGCGCACCACGCTTGAAAAAATCGGCATCAAGGGGTATTTGACTACGCATCGCGGCCAGGGCTATTCGGTCTAGGGGCCGGCTATGTCGTTTGGCAAATTCTTTAAAGATGCGCTGCTTCCCGTCACCGTGTGGACGTGCGGTGTGCTGCTGAGCTGCTTTGTGCTGACGGTCGCCGGCGCACCCGTTTCTATCGTGGTCGTGGCGGTCGGCGTGTCCTTTATCTTTGGTATGCTCGGCATCGTGATCGAGTACGCGCGCCGTCGTCGTTTTCTGCGCCAGCTGGAGCGCGCGGCAGAGGAGCTCGAGAGTCCCGCATGGGTGCAGGAGATGGTGCAATGCCCGACCTATGCCGAGGGCGAGCTCGAGTACGAGGTCTTGCGCCGGGTGGGCAAGGCGGCATGCGACGAGGTTGCCGAAGGCCGGCGTCAGACCGATGACTATCGCGACTATATCGAGAGCTGGGTCCACGAGGCCAAGCTGCCTCTGGCGGCAGCCCATCTGATTTTGGAAAACCTGGACGGCAGCGAAGATGATCTGTCGCGCGTAGATGACCTCGGTCGCGAGCTTGCCCGCGTGGAGCGCTATATCGATCAAGCGCTGTACTACGCGCGCTCGGAAGTCGTGGAACGCGACTACCTGATTCGCCGCTGGGACCTTAAGACCTTGGTGACGGGCGCGATTAAAGCCAACGCGCGCGAGCTCATTGCGGCGCATGTGGCCCCGGTGTGCGAGAACCTCGACTTCGAGGTCTTTACCGACGAGAAGTGGCTCGAGTTTATTCTGGGCCAGCTCATTCAGAACAGCATTAAATATGCGCGTGAGGACGGCGCAAAGATTGTGTTTTCGGGTGCGTTGCTGGACGAGGGTCTGGCAAGCGAGCGCATCGAGCTTACCGTCGCGGACAACGGCTGCGGCGTGTGTGCGGCAGACCTGCCGCGCGTGTTCGAGAAGGGCTTTACCGGCGACAACGGCCGCACCACCAAGCGTGCAACGGGTATTGGCCTCTACCTGGTGGCGCGCCTGTGCTCCAAGATGGGCATCGACGTCACCGCAGCATCCGAGCCCGGCGAAGGCTTTGTCGTCACGTTTGCCTTCTCAACCAACAAGTTCCAATACTTCGAGTAACGCACACGGCAAACGCCCGTCCAAACAAAACGTGCCGCCCCAAACGGGGCGGCACGCCATTTTTTATCAGCCAACTCGTTGAAGTATGGTGACGAAGGCGCAAGGCCGGGAGGGGTTATCAAAGCCGACATCCCGCAGCCGCGAAGCGGCGAGGACGTCGGCGTGATAACCCCGCAGGCCTTGCGCCGGCGGGAAGGAACCTACTTCACGACCAAGATGTCGCAGTCCGTGTTGCGCAGCAGGAACGTCGAAATCGAACCCAGCAGCGCATACTTGATCGAGGACAGGCCGCGGGCGCCGCAGAGCACCAGGTCGGGCTTAACCACGTCGAGCATCTCGTCCTTGAGCGTCTCGCGAATACGGCCGGCGCGAATCATGACCTCGACCTCGGGAATATCGGGATTGGCCTTGGCCTCTTCGAGCTGCTTGGCGATGGAGTTCTTAAATGCCTCCTCTAGGCCGTTGACCAGATCGACCGGATAGGAACCGGCGCTCTCGAGCGCCGTGGAATCGATAACGTGGCCGATGATTAGCTTGGCGCCGTTGTTCGCGGCGACCTTGATGGCGCGTGCGAGCACAAAATCCTGCTGCTCAGTACCGTCGAGTGAAACAAATACCTTGGTGTAGCCCTCGTTCATGGTTTCCTCCTTGGTCTATCGCACGGGCGCGGGGCTCGTGCATCGGGCGGGCGCGGGCGCGTTGGCCGCCGGACACTTTATCTTGTTGCAGTTATACCCAAGGATTTGGGTTTGACCGCTCGCAATTCTGTGAACGGGCGAGTTTTTTGGTAAGGGTAGGCGTAGACGCGCCCGAACGGTTGATAATGGGACATCGCCCGCACCGTCCGCAGAACAATATCGGCGGGTGTCTAACGAGGGGGTCCCTTTGGATATTATCGAGCTTCTAAAATCTGCCTTCATGGGCCTGGTCGAGGGCATCACCGAATGGCTGCCTGTTTCGTCGACCGGTCACATGATCTTGGTGGACGAGTTCGTCAAGATGAACGTGAGCGAGACGTTCTGGAATATGTTCCTGGTCGTGATTCAGCTCGGCGCCATTCTGGCCGTCTGTGTGCTGTTCTTCCATGAGCTCAATCCGTTCTCGCCCAGCAAGGGCAAGGAGGGCCGTCGCGACACCTGGGTGCTGTGGGGCAAGATCGTTCTCGGCTGTATTCCCGCCGCGGCGATCGGTCTGCCGCTTAACGACTGGATGGAGGAGCATTTCTACAATGCTCCCGTCGTGGCGCTGGCGCTCATTGTGTACGGCGTGCTGTTTATCGTGATCGAGAACTGGCGCGCGAGCAAGCGCGAGGAAATGGCCGTTGCCGGTTCGTTTGGTTCGCGTGCTGTGGTGTCGGGTGGACGTCCCGCTGGTGCGCACTTTGCGGCGCCCGCCGCGGCTACCGCTGAGGATGAGGACGATGACGAGAATCTGGACTTTGGCTCCATCGCCACGCTCGAGGACCTGAGCTGGAAGACTGCGCTGGGTATCGGCTGCTTCCAGGTGCTTTCGCTGGTGCCTGGTACGTCTCGCTCCGGTTCTACCATCATCGGCGGCCTGCTTTTGGGCTGCACGCGTTCGGTGGCGTCCAAGTTTACGTTCTTCCTGGCCATCCCGGTCATGTTTGGCGCGAGTGCGCTCAAGCTGGTCAAGTACTTCATCAAGGGCGGCACGTTCGGTGCCAACGAGGTCGCTATCCTGGGCGTGGGCTGCGTTGTGGCCTTTGTGGTTTCGCTCATCGCCATCAAGTGGCTCATGGGCTTCGTCCGCCGTCACGACTTCAAGTGCTTCGGTGCCTACCGCATCATCCTGGGCATCGTAGTGCTCGCATACTTCTTCGTTCTGGAGCCGATGCTCGGCCTCTAACTTAGTCGACGCTGCGCGGCGGCCAGGGCGACAACTTGTCATTCAAAGGGGGTGGCATGACCAAAAGGTCTATGCCGCCCCCTTTTCATGCCAATTTGTTCGCCCTGACCGTCGCTCGCTGCTGCTGCCATGACATCGGCGGTTTCGTGATTGTCAATAGATTGGTGCAGACTAACCTGACCCCATTGCACCAAATCCGCTGGGGCGAGCCTGACGGTGACGCACGGAGTCGTGGTGTGATTTGCGTCGGTGTCCGCGCGGCTCGGTATACTGGTACGGCTCAAACTATGGCGCTGCCCGCAGGCGCGCCGTCCGTCAGATGAGGAGTCGCCCATGACCCAGCCCTTGCCCTGGGAAAAGAATGTCGCGGTACCTGTGCCGCCCGCGCCGGAACCCGTGCCGCTCGATGCATACACCACCCCTGCTGCGCCGGAGCCCGAGCTCGTTCCGCTCGACATCTACGACGCTCCCGCGCCGGCGCCCAAGCCCGCCAAGCCGCTCGTCGACATCGACAGCCTTAATCCCGCCCAGCGCGAGGCGGTCCTGACCACCGAGGGCCCGCTGCTGGTCCTTGCCGGCGCCGGCTCGGGCAAGACCCGCGTCCTGACCTTCCGCATCGCGCATATGCTCGGCGACCTGGGCGTTAAGCCCTGGCAGATCCTTGCCATCACGTTTACCAACAAGGCCGCGGCCGAGATGCGTGAGCGTCTGGCGGCACTCATTCCCAGCGGCACCCGTGGCATGTGGGTGTGCACCTTCCATGCCATGTGCGTGCGTATGCTGCGCGAGGACGCCGACCTGCTGGGCTACACCGGTCAGTTCACCATCTACGATGACGACGATTCCAAGCGCATGGTGCGCGATATTATGCAGGCGCTCGGTATCGAGCAAAAGCAATTCCCCATCAATATGATCCGCAGCAAGATCAGTTCGGCCAAAAACGCCATGATCGGCCCCGAGGACATGCTCAAATCCGCCGACAGCCCCAACGACAAAAAGGCCGCGCAGGTCTACCTGGAGCTGGAACGCCGCCTGCGCGCCGCCAACGCGATGGACTTCGACGACCTGCTCGTGCGCACGCTCGAGCTGCTGCGCACCCGCCCCGAGGTGCTCGACAAGTACCAGGAGCGCTTCCGCTACATTAGCGTCGACGAGTATCAGGACACCAACCACGTCCAGTACGAGATCGCTAACCTGCTGGCCGCCAAGTACCAAAACCTCATGGTCGTGGGCGACGATGACCAGTCCATTTATAGCTGGCGTGGCGCCGACATCACCAACATCCTGGACTTTGAGCAGGACTTTAAAAACTGCAAGACCGTTAAGCTGGAGCAGAACTACCGCTCCACGGGCCATATCCTGAGCGCCGCCAACGCCGTGGTGCGCCACAACTCGCAGCGCAAGGACAAGCGCCTGTTTACGGCCGAGGGCGATGGCGAGAAGATCCAGGCCTTCCAGGCAAGCGATGAGCGCGACGAGGGCCGCTGGATTGCCGGCGAGATCGAGAAGCTGCACTCCAAGGGCACGAGTTACGACGACATCGCCGTGTTCTACCGCACCAACGCTCAGTCGCGTATTCTCGAAGATATGTTCCTGCGCGCAGGCGTGCCCTACAAGATCGTGGGTGGCACGCGATTCTTCGACCGTGCCGAGATCCGCGACGTCATGGCCTATCTTAAGATGATTGTGAACCCGGCCGACGAGATGAGCGTCAAGCGCGTCATCAACACGCCGCGCCGCGGCATCGGCTCCACCTCGATTCAAAAGATTGAGCAGCTGGCACGCGACAACCGCTGCTCGTTCTTCCAAGCCTGCGAGATCGCAACAGCCGAGACGGGCATGTTTAGCGCCAAGGTGCGCAACGGCCTGTCGAGCTTTGTGGCGCTGGTGCGCGAGGGTCGCCGCATGGACGGCGAGCTCAAGGACGTTGTCGAGATGATCGTCGATAAGACGGGCCTGCTGCAGGCTTTCCGCGCCGAGGGCACCATGGAGTCCGAGAGCCGCGCCGAGAACATCCAGGAATTCCTGGGTGTCGCTGCCGAATTTGAGGAGACGCATGAGGATATCGAAGGTACGCTCGAGAGCTTGGAAGAGCTGCGCGCTGCCGGTGTTGCCGATGTGCCTGTCAGCGCCGAGCCCGAGCCCGTCGTGGTGAGCGCGCCTGCGCCCGAACCGGGGCCGTCTGCCCCGGTATCCTCGTTTGAGGCGCTCGTTGGTGCGCGTGACGCCGCGGGCTCCAATCCGCTCGATAGCTTGGCCGCTCCGGCGCTGTCTCCGCAGGATGCCCTGGCCGCCGCCATCGCGGGCAACGCGTATGCCGTGCCAACAGAGTTGCCGGCGGGTGCCGTGCATGCCGACGAGATCGAGCGCACCTACGGTCCGCTCACCTGTAAGGCGCTGCCGGCGCTCATGGAGTGGCTGGCCTTGCGCTCCGACTTGGATTCCCTGGCCGGCGAGACGCATGCCATCACCATGATGACCATCCACTCCGCCAAGGGCCTGGAGTTCCCGGCGGTGTTCGTGGCCGGCATGGAGGAGGGTATCTTCCCGCACGTGCACGACTTTGGCGGCGGCGATGACCCGGGCAAGCTCGAGGAGGAGCGTCGCCTGGCCTACGTCGCCATCACGCGCGCCCGTAAGCGCCTGTTCTTGACCTATGCGGCCACGCGTCGCACCTACGGCTCGACCTCTGCCAACCCGCGCTCGCGCTTCCTCAACGAGATTCCGTTTGAGGATATCGAGTTTAGCGGCATCGGTTCTGCCGGTTTTGAGGGCACGGGCTGGGAGAAACGCGGCGACCGTCACGGCACCTTTGGCTCGGGCATGGGCTCGGATATGTACGGCGGCAAGGTGTTTGGTTCGCATACGCGCTCGACCGGCGGTTCCGGTTCGCGCGGTGGATCGAGTTTTGACGATTTCTTTGGCGGCAGCAGCTACGGGACCGAGCGCCATCGTGGGGTCTCGCCCGACGCCGGCCGTGTTGCCTCGACCTTTGGTTCGGGTGCGCCGCGAGCCAAAAAGCCGTCATCTAAGGTGTCGCCGACAGTGGAGCGCAAGGTCGATCGCGCTAGCGCGTCGCAGGACTTTGCCGCAGGCGATACCGTGAGCCACAAGACCTTTGGCACGGGTACCGTGATCTCGGTCGTCGGAGACATGATCGAGGTTCAATTCGAAAAGACCGGCCAGACCAAAAAGCTAATGAAAGGTTTTGCACCGATCGTCAAACTGTCGTGATCCCGGCGGACCTGGGCGGGCGTATGGGGCAACATCGCCTGCTCGGGCAGTCCTGCGCAAGACGGAGAGCACATTAAGTGCTCTCCTTTGCGTGCGGAACTCGCGATCGATGTTGTCCCATACGCCCGCCTAGGTCCTTGGGTAACGTTGCTGGACGATCGCTGCTCTGCTCGTTCGCTTTTTGATCTGGAAAGCCGGGTGGGCTGATGGATAGATACAACAAGGGGCTCTTCCGTTGATGAACGGAAGAGCCCCTTGTTGCGTTTTGATTGTCGTTACTAGCCAAAGGCTCGCCGGGACGGGGCGCGGGGTTTGGTCGATCGCGAGTTCCGCACGAGCCGGAGAGCACTTAATGTGCTCTCCGTGCGAGCAGGACTGTCCGAGCAGGCGACCAAACCCCGCGCCCCGTCCCGGCGAGCGCTCGGGGACCGGTAGCTTACAGGTGCGAGACGATCAGTTCCATCTTGCCTTCGAGGTCGATGGAGCCGACGGTGCTCGGAGCCAGCAGGTGGCTTCCCTTGTGGACGGGGTCGCCGCAGATGGTGCCTTCGCCGTCGATGACCGACAGACACATGAAGGGCCAGCGCTGGTCGAGGGTCTTGCTGCCGTTAACGCGCACGCGATCGACGGTGTAGCAGGGGCAAGATTCGAGCTCGGTCACGCCGTCCACCTCGGGTGCGGTCACCGTGCCGTCGGTCGGAGCCTGAGCATCAAAGTTTATGCAGTCGAGGCTCTGCTCAATGTGCAGGGGACGCAGTTTGCCGTCGGTGCCGGGGCGGTCGTAATCATACAGGCGATACGTCACGTCGCACGACTGCTGCGTTTCCAAAATGAGCGTGCCGGCCTTGATGGCGTGAACGGTACCGGAATCAATCTGGAAAAAGTCGCCCTTGTGGATCGGCAGTACGTTGAGCATGTCGTCCCAGCGGCCGTCCTCGATCATCTGCGCGGCCTCGGCGCGGTCATGTGCGCGCTGGCCGACGATGATCGTGGCACCGGGCTTGCAGTCCAGCACATACCAGCACTCGGTTTTTCCCAGGCTGCCGTTCTCGTGCTTGGCGGCGTACTCGTCGTTGGGATGAATCTGGATTGAAAGGTCGTCCTTGGCGTCCAGAATCTTAATGAGCAGCGGGAACTCCCTGCCTTCGCAATTGCCAAAGAACTCGCGGTGCTCGGCCCACAGCCATGACAGCGTGTGACCGGCGTACGGGCCCTCAGCGATCTGGCAGTCGCCGTTGGGATGGGCCGAGATGGCCCAGCACTCACCGATGGGCCCCTCGGGAATGTCGTAACCAAATACGGTTTCGAGCTGGCGGCCGCCCCAGATCTTCTCGTGGAAGATCGGCGTCAGTTTAATCAAATCGGACATATTCATACCCCCATTGTGTTGCGCGGGGCGCCGCGTAAAACTGCTCAAAACGAGCGCCCGCGTGACTACAAAAACCTATGCCAACGTTACGTTGTGCAACTCAAAGCGGTCGCCAACGTTGCGCGAGATCGAATACTCAAAGGCGGCGCCGCTGTCCAAAAAGCCAATTTGGGTGAGCTCGAGCAGGGGAGAGCCAAGTTTGGTGTCCAGACGCTCGGCTTCTTCCTCGGTTGCTGCCACGGCGCGAATGGTACGGTGGAAGCTCGAAATCTTCAGCCCACATTGCTCGCGGATGAAGCGGTAGACCGATCCGTACAGATCCTTCTTTTTCAGCCCTGGAATCAGCTCGAGGGGCATGTAGGTGTACTCGATAACGATGGGCTTCTCATCGGCCTGACGCACGCGCACGACGTGATAGGCAAAGTCATCCTCGGCAATTCCCAGCTGGGCTGCGATGTCCGCTGGTGGATTAACAATCGAGAAATCGTAGACCACCGAGGTCACCTTCTCCCCGCGGTGCTCATACGAAAAACCCTGGGCACGGTCGTTTTTTCCCTGGAAAAACGCCTGGCCGGGAAGTCCCGCCGTGTCCTTAACGTAGGTACCCGATCCACGACGGCTGGTAATAAGACCTTCCTCGGTGATTTGCTCGATAGCTCGTTTGACGGTGATTTTGGAAACGCTATAGAGCTCGCAGAACTCAACGACGGTGGGAAGCTTATCGCCCGGTTTAAGAGCGCCATCCTCAATACTCCGACGAATATCTGCAGCTATCGCCTCGTATTTGGGAATCATGGAACCTCCTTTCCGACATATTTGAATACAAAAGTAAGTATAACCCTCAACAGGGCACCCATATTACTTTTATCTAAGAAGTTCGAGAAAGAAAAAAGAAAAAGACGCTTTACTTTTAAAATTAGAGCGCTATAGTTTAAGCAACAAACGGAATCCTACCGCAGAACAGGATTGACTGTTTGGGGCCGGTTTTGTTTTGGTGGGTTGGATATCGGTATAACCGGTGCGCGCCCGCGCCGGATAACCTGCCAAAGCAAACCCGTCTCCAACCGGAAGCTCTAGAACACGAAAGCGAGGACTTTGATGGCACAGTATCAGCTGCCCAACGACTTCTTCTTTGGCGCTGCTATGTCCGGCCCGCAGACTGAGGGTCAGTGGAACCAGGGCGGCAAGCTCGAGAACCTGTGGGACACCTGGTCCATCCAGGATCTGGGTTCGTTTTACAACTGCGTTGGCTCTTATGCCGGCAATGACTTTATGGCCAAGTACCAGGAAGACTTTCGCATTTTGAGGGACTTGGGCCTGGATACCTATCGCACTTCCATCCAGTGGAGCCGTCTGCTCGATGCCGACGGCAACCTTAATGAGGAGGGCGCTGCGTGGTATCACGAGTTGTTCCGCGCTTCTCGCGAGGCCGGCCTGGAGCCGTTTGTCAACTTGTACCACTTTGACATGCCCACCTACCTCTTTAACCGTGGCGGCTGGGAGAGCCGTGAGGTCGTCGAGGCTTACGCGCATTACGCCGACGTCGCCTTCCACGAGTTTGGCCAGGAGATCAAGTACTGGTTCACCTTTAACGAGCCTATCGTCGAGCCCGAGCAGCGCTATCAGGAGGGCGTGTGGTTCCCGCAGCTCCACGACTTCACCCGCGCCCGCACCGTGCAGTATCACATCTCGCTGGCGCATGCGCTGGCCGTGGCCAACTATCGTCGCGCCTATGACGAGGGCGCTATTCGCGCCGATGCCAAGATCGGCATGATCAACTGCTTTACCCCGGTCTACACCAAGGAGAACCCCAGCGAGGCAGACCTCGAGGCCGTGCGTATGACCAGCGGCATCAACAACCGCTGGTGGCTCGACCTCATTACCAAGGGCGAGCTTCCTGCCGACGTGCTCGACAGCCTAGCCGAGGGCGGCGTTAAGCTCCCGTTCCGTGCCGGCGACCAAGAGATTCTCAAGCAGGGTGTTGTCGACTGGCTTGGCTGCAACTACTACCACCCCACGCGCGTTCAGGCGCCGGCGAGCAAGATTGACCAGTACGGCCTGCCGCACTTTGCCGACGAGTACGTATGGCCCGACGCCGTTATGAACGAGAGCCGCGGCTGGGAGATCTACCCGCAGGGCCTCTACGACTTTGGCATGGACTGCGCCAAGAACTATCCCGATCTTGAGTGGTTCGTTTCCGAGAACGGCATCGGCATCATGGACGAATACAAGAACCGTGACGCCGAAGGAACCATCCAGGATGACTACCGCGTCGACTTTGTACGTCAGCACCTGGAGTGGGTGGCCAAGGCCATCGACGAGGGCGCCAAGTGCCGCGGATACCATTATTGGGCCGTCATCGATAACTGGTCTTGGGCCAATGCCTTTAAGAATCGCTATGGCTTTGTCGAGGTCGATCTGATGGATGGCTATAAGCGCCGTCTTAAGAAGTCGGCGGCCTGGCTCAAACAGGTCGCCACGACCCACGTGGTTGTTTAGCGACCGGACGAACGTCCAGACCGCGCGCCGCCGCGCGCAACACATGGCACATCTGGTGGCAGAGGGCGACAGACCACCGTGCGCATAGGAAAAGGCCGGATTTGAAAGTTAGGAGCAATCATGGCCAGTGACAACGGAAAGAGCTTCCTCGACAAGTTTGCCGAGGTCTCTGCGAAGGTGGGAAACCAGGTTCACCTGCGTTCCCTGCGTGACGCCTTCGCGACCATCACGCCGCTCTATATCCTTGCGGGTATCGCGGTTCTTATTAACAACGTCGTGTTCCCTCTGTTCCCGCTCGATGCGGCGGGCCTTGCCAACCTTCAGACGTGGGGTTCGGCGATTACGCTGGGCACCCTCAACGTCTCTGCTATTATCTTGGCCGGATTGATTGGCTACAGCCTCGCTAAGAACAAGCGCTTCGATAATCCGCTTGCTTGCATGGTCGTCGCTATCTCTGCCTTCGTCATCATGATGCCGCAGCAGATCACCGCCACGCTTGCCGCCACGAGCCCACTGCTCACCGACAAGATCACCTCCGCCGAGGTCACGGGCGCCCTTTCGACTGCCAACACCGGCACCAACGGTCTGTTCTCGGCTATTATCATCGCCCTGCTTTCCGTCTCGCTCTTCATCAAGATTTCTGGCGTCGAGAAGCTCAAGGTTAAGCTGGGCGAGGGCGTGCCTCCCGCGGTCTCCAACTCCTTCAACGTCATGATTCCGATGCTGCTTAACCTCGCGGTCTTCGCTCTTGCCGCAGCCCTGCTCGCCGTGGGCGCCGGCACCGATCTGTGCACCATCATCTCCACGTGCATCTCCAACCCGCTCAAGAGCATCATGAACGCTGGTCCGTGGGCTGTTATCCTCATCTACACCCTTGCTAACCTGCTGTTCTGCGTCGGTATTCACCAGTCCACCATCTCTGGCGCTACCGTCGAGCCGATCCTGACCATGCTCATCGTCGACAACATGGCTACCTTTGCCGCCGGTGGCACCATCCAGCCCGATCACTACATGAACATGCAGATCGTTAACAGCTTCGCCCTCATCGGCGGCTCGGGCTGCACCCTCATGCTCCTGCTCGACACGCTCCTGTTCTCCAAAAACAAGGCTTCCGAGACCGTTTCCAAGATGGCTATCCTGCCTGGTCTGTTCAACATCAACGAGCCGGTTATCTACGGTTACCCCATCGTGTACAACCTGCCGCTCATGATCCCGTTTGTCCTCCTTCCCGACCTGTTCATCGGCATCACCTATGGCCTTACCTGCGCAGGCATCATCAGCCCCTGCATCGCCCAGGTGCCCTGGACCATGCCTCCCGTCATCAATGCCCTGCTCGCTACGGGCTTTGACTGGCGCGCTGGCGTGTGGCAGGCTATCGAGATTGTCATTGGCATGGCCGTCTACCTGCCCTTTATGAAGATTTCCGAGAAGGCAATCGCCAAGCAGGAGGCTCTCGCCGAGTAGAACGCCTAACGTTCGTCCCTTTCACCTTTGCGGGCGCCGGTACGCGGCGCCGGTGCCCGCAGCTCTCTCCCTTGTGTAAAGATGCGGGGGGGGTGGGCACAATAGCCGCAAGGAATAAAACCAGTTGTCGTCTGCGCGCCGCGCAGTTATAAGGAGGAAACCATGAAGAAGATCATGCTCTGCTGCAATGCCGGTATGTCCACGAGCCTGCTGGTCCAGAAGATGCAGGCCGAGGTTGCAAACCGTGGTCTGGATATTGAGGTCGAGGCTCGTCCCATGAACGAGGCCCACGATCACCTGGACGAGTGCGACATGTTGCTGCTTGGTCCGCAGATCGGCTACACCAAGGGCGATTTTGAGAAGGAGGCCGCCGGTCGTTTTCCGGTCGAGGTCATCAACATGGTCGACTACGGCCGCATGAACGCTGCCGGCATCATCGACCACTGCGTCAGCGTGATGGGCTAGGTGCTCTGCATGGAGGATATGAACGAACTGCAGATGACCTGCTTTGAGATCATCAGCTACGTCGGTACCGCCAAGAGCATGTACATCAATGCCGTGCAAAAGGCCAAGGAGGGCGATTTTGACGCCGCCGAGGAGCTTATCAAGCAGGGCGACGAGGCCTATAACGGTGGCCACGATGTTCACATGGGGCTTCTGAAGAAGGAGGCCAACGGCGAACGTAACGGCGAGGCCCCGTTGATTTTGCTGCATGCCGAGGACCAGATGGCCGGCACCGAGACCATGCGCGTCATGGCGACGGAGCTCATCGAGGTTCACAAGCAGCTGCAGGCACTTCAGGCCTAGTCGGCGTTATCGCCGCGACGGACCGTGCGGTCCAACAGACAACATAGTCCCTTTGACGGGCGCCGGGAGCCTCCGCCTCCCGGCGCCTTTATTTTTGGGGATGGTCTTGCGCGGCCTGTTGGGCAGCCAATTGCGTTACCCCAGATAAAACCTGCCAAAACAAACCTGTCCCTTTTTGGTAGGTTTTTGCCTTGGGAGCGGTACCATACAGGCAATGTTTAAACGAGAAAGGCGGGCTCCCATGGAACCTAAGCAGTACTACATCGGCATCGACGTCGGCGGCACTTCGGTTAAGGAGGGCCTGTTCGACGAGGACGGCAACCTGCTTGCCAAGGCCAGCGTGCCCACGCCTCCTATCGTTGACGCTGCGGGCTTTGCCGCGGTGACCGAGGCTATCGACCAGGTGGTCGCCAAGGCACAGATTCCGCGTGCCTTTGTGGCGGGCATTGGCCTGGCCGTTCCGTGTCCCATCCCGGCGTCGGGCGATGCCAAGGTCAAGGCCAACATTGCCATTAACCTGCCCGAGCTGAGGGTCGCCATTCAGGAGCACTGCCCCGACGCGGTCGTTAAGTACGAGAACGATGCCAACGCCGCCGCCATGGGCGAGGCCTGGCTCGGCTCTGCCAAGGGTGTACAGAACGTGGTGATGGTCACCATCGGTACCGGCGTGGGCGGCGGCGTTATCGTCAACGGCGACGTGGTGTCGGGCGTTGTGGGTGCCGGCGGCGAGATCGGCCACATGTGCCTGAATCCGGCTGAGGAGCGCACCTGCGGCTGCGGCGGCCATGGCCACCTGGAGCAGTATTCCAGCGCCACCGGTGTGGTGAGCAACTACCTTGCCGAGTGCAAGAAGGCGGGCGTCGAGCCCATCGAGCTCACCGGCCCCTCAGATTCCAAGGACGTGTTCCAGGCCTGCCGCGAGGGCGACAAGCTTGCGCTGGCCGCGGCCGATACCATGGCCGACTATCTCGGTCGCGCCCTGGCGCTTATCGCCAACGTGGTCGACCCCGAGATGTTCCTGATCGGCGGCGGCGCCTCCGCCTCGGCCGATGTCTACCTCGACAAGGCTCGCGAGTACTTCCAGCGCTACGCGCTTTCCGCCTCGCGCGAGACGCCCATTAAGGTCGCTTCGCTCGGCAACGACGCCGGCATCATCGGCGCCGCCTACGTAGCTCTGCGCGCCGCTGGCAAATAGCTGGTGCAGGGGGGCGGGTTACTTTGCACCAACATGGTGCAAAAGGGACAGCCTTGGCCCCCATACCTGCCCCAAAATATGCCGTGGCTCTTCCGTCTGCGAAGGCTCGGCATCGGCGTGCTACCATAGCTACGTCTAAGTACACATATCAAGTGGAGGATATCCATGGCAAACGTTCTTGTCTTTGGTCACCAGAACCCCGATAACGACGCCATCATGAGCGCCGTCGTTCTGTCCCAGCTGCTCAACCAGGTTGAGTATGCCGGCAACACCTATGAGGCCTGCGCCCTGGGCCAGCTTCCGGCCGAGTCCGCCAAGCTGCTCGCCGACGCCGGCATCGCCGAGCCCCGCGTGATCGAGTCCGTCGAGGCCGGTCAGCTCGTCGTCCTCACTGACCACAACGAGTCCGCCCAGTCCGTTGCCGGTCTTAAGGACGCCACAGTCTTTGGTGTCGTCGACCATCACCGCATCGGCGACTTCGAGACCGCCGGCCCGCTGCACTACATCTGCCTGCCCTGGGGTTCCAGCTGCACCATCGTCACCAAGCTCGCCGGCGTGCTCGGCGTTGAGCTTTCCGACGTTCAGGCCAAGCTGCTGCTCTCGGCCATGATGACCGACACGCTCATGCTCAAGAGCCCCACCACCACCGATGTCGACCGCGCCGTCGCCGCCAAGCTCGGCGAGCAGGTGGGCGTCGACCCGGTCAAGTTTGGCATGGAGGTCTTCCTCACCCGTCCGTCCGGCTCCTTCACCGCTGCCGAGATGGTCGGCAACGACATCAAGATGTTCGAGCCCGCCGGCAAGAAGCTGCTCATCGGCCAGTACGAGACCGTCGACAAGAGCCGCGCGCTCGGCATGATCGACGAGGTCCGCGAGGCCATGCGCGCCTACGCCGCCGAGAAGGGCGCTGACGGCATTGTCCTGTGCATCACCGACATCATGGAGGAGGGCTCGCAGGTCCTGCTCGAGGGTGAGACCGAGGCCGCTCAGAAGGGCCTGGGCATCGCCGACGAGCACGACGGCGTCTGGATGCCGGGCGTTCTCTCCCGTAAGAAGCAGGTTGCTGCCCCCATCATGGCCGCCTGCTAGGTTCTTTTGGCCTAACACCGACGACCGGACCGCGGACGCCCCGCGCTCCGGTCGTTTTTTGTGCACGGCACCGCGTTGTCTATTGGACAGGGGCGCCCGTGCCGTTGAGCAAATAATGTTCAACCTGTGGTTCCGCTTTTCGGCCACGTCTGCGTGCTTGTCGTGCAGGGTAGGCTAGATGCAAGCGTAATTCGTTGGAGCGCGGCGCCGCCATCTGGGCGGGCCGTGCTTTTTTAAGACGGGAGTCTTCCCGTGAAAGGAGCCGCCCATGGCAGCACCCGAGCAGCTGTTTAACGTCCGTGAGCGCAAGCGTTTTGAGCGCCATGACATTTGGGAGCGCATCGCCGAGAACGGCACGATTTCCGCCGCCGTCATGGTCTTCGCCGCCATCGCCGCCGTCATTTGCGCCAACACCGATGCCTACGAGGCCATCCATCACTTTTTGGAGACCCCGTTGTATGTGGGTCTGGGCAACCTTACGGCCGGTCTCACCGTTGAGCTTTTCGTCAACGACTTCCTTATGGCGATCTTCTTTTTGCTGGTGGGCATCGAGCTTAAGTACGAGATGACGGTCGGTGAGCTCAAGAATCCGCGTCAGGCCATGCTTCCCATGCTGGCGGCCGTGGGCGGCGTCGTCGTTCCCGCCTGCATCTACCTGATCTTTAACCATGCCGGCGCCCGCAACGGTTGGGCCATCCCCATGGCAACCGATATTGCCTTTGCGCTGGGCGTGCTGTCGCTTTTGGGCAATCGCGTGCCCAACGGCGTGCGCGTGTTCTTCTCGACGCTCGCCATCGCCGACGACCTCATCTCCATCGCCGCCATCGCCATCTTCTACGGTCAGAGCCCCAATCCGTTTTGGTTGGGCGCCGCCGCGCTTGTGACCTGTGCGCTCGTGTGGCTCAACAAGACGCAGCATTATCGCCTTGCCCCGTATTCGGTACTGGGCCTGCTGTTGTGGTTCTGCATGTTCAAGAGCGGCGTACACGCTACGCTTGCCGGCGTCATCCTGGCCTTCACCATCCCGGCCAAGTGCGGCGTCAAGCTCGATAGCCTCACCGATTGGTTGGGCGAGTGCCTGCCGCTGCTCGATGACCGCTACGACGACGAGGCGCACATCCTGGGCCAGCATGACTTTACCGTCTCGACCACCAAGGTCGAGCGCGTCATGCACCGCGTGACTCCGCCGCTTATCCGCATGGAGCGTCTGATCTCCACGCCGGTCAACTTTGTGATCCTGCCGATCTTTGCGTTCGTGAACGCGCAGGTTCGCCTAGTGGGCGTTGACATGAGCACGCTGCTCACCGATCCGGTGACGCTTGGCGTGTACTTTGGCATGCTGCTGGGCAAGCCGATCGGCATCTTTGGCATGACGTTCGCCTTGGTCAAGCTCAAGGCCTGCGAGCTGCCGCACAATGTCAACTGGCATATGATTGCCGGCGTGGGCATTCTGGGCGGTATCGGCTTTACCATGTCGATTCTCATCAGCGGCCTCGCCTTCCCGACGGCCCAGTTTGAGGTTCTGGCTGCCAAGGCCGCTATTCTCGCCGGCTCTGTCACCGCGGCCGTACTTGGCATGATCTACATGAGTGTGATCTGCAAGCACCCCGCGCCCAAGGACAAGTAAAAGCACATACAAGTTTGAAAACGCCGCCTGTGAACACCATCACAAGCGGCGTTTTAGTCATTGGGGACGTTCTTAAATGACTAGGTTTATTCCACGGTGCCGTAGACGGCGCCCCAGCCGTGGGCGGCCAAGGCGGAGTTGAGCTGGTCGCAAAGTGACTGGCGGTCGTAATAGCCGGGCGGCAAAAGGTTCACGATTTCCATGAGATCGGGTGCCAGGTCCAAGATTTCGGCCTGTACGATCAGATCCAGGCGGTCGATGGCGTGGCGGTCGTAAAACAGTCCGTCGACCAGGCGCTGAAGGTCGCCGAATTCCTCGGCCTGGAACGATCCGTACTCCATAGTGCCTCCTTGGGCGCTTCATGCCGGCATGCGCGGCGATTCGTAATTCATTGCGATGGACTTAATCTATCACGGCTTCATAACGTTGCGACGGTAGCGGTCTATACTTAGAAGAATTGCAACGTACCGCTTCGTGAAAGGTCGCACCCATGCAGACGATCTACCAGAAGATGGAAACCACCGAACTCGATGCCGCCATCGAGGCGCTCAAGGCCGAGGTCGCCGAGGTCAAGGCCAAGGGCCTGGCGCTCGACATGGCCCGCGGCAAGCCGTCGCCCTCCCAGGTGGACATCTCTCGACCCATGCTCGATATCCTCAATGCCGATGCCGATCTGCACGACGGCAACGTCGACTGTTCCAACTACGGCTGCTTTGAGGGCATTCCCTCGGCACGCAAGCTAGCGGGGGAGTTCCTGGGTTGCCCCGCCGAGCAGACGCTCGTGCTGGGTTCGTCGAGCCTGCTGATCGAGCACGATATCGCCGGTATGTTCTGGCGTTGCGGCTCGTGCGGCAACGAGCCCTGGGAGGCTTACGAGGCAGCGCACGACGGCAAGAAGGTCAAGTTTCTGTGCCCTGTTCCCGGCTACGACCGCCACTTTGGCATCACCGCCGATCTGGGTATCGAGAACGTCCCCGTCGCGATGACCGACAACGGCCCCGACATGGACGAGGTCGAGCGCCTCGTCGCCGCCGACGATTCCATCAAGGGCATCTGGTGCGTGCCCAAGTATTCCAACCCCACGGGCATCACCTTTAGCGAGGACACTGTGCGCCGCCTGATTGAGATGCCCACGGCCGCACCCGATTTCCGCATCTTCTGGGACAACGCCTACTGCGTGCACGACCTGTACGACGAGACCGACGAGCTCGCAAACATCTTTGACCTCGCTCGCGCGGCGGGCACCGAGGACCGCGTGGTGGCATTTGCCTCGACGTCCAAGATCACCTTCCCGGGCGCCGGTATCGGCTTTATCGGTGCGAGCCCCGCGGTCATCGCCGAGTTCTCCAAGCGCCTGAAGGCCGGCCTCATCAGCGCCGACAAGCTCAACCAGCTGCGTCACGTGCGCTTCCTTCCCACCATCGAGGCGGTCAAGGAGCACATGAAAAAGCATGCCGAGTTTTTGCGTCCGCGCTTTGAGGCCGTTGAGCGCAAGCTCACCGAGGGCCTGGGCGGCACGGGCTGCGCCACCTGGACGCATCCCCGCGGCGGCTACTTTGTAAGCTTCGATGGTCCCGAGGGCTCGGCCCAAAAGGTCGCCGCGCTGTGCGCCGACCTGGGCGTTAAGCTCACGCCGGCCGGTGCTACCTGGCCCTATGGCAAGGATCCGCGCGATACCAACATCCGCATCGCGCCGAGCTATCCCACGGTCGAGGACCTGGAGGCCGCGCTCGATGTGCTGGTGCTGGCCGTTAAGCTTGTCGCTGCCGAGCTCGCGCGTGCCGAGCGCGCCTAACGCGCGGCTTCCCGTACTATCCGCACCTTCGATACGTAAAGGAGCATATACATGGATTTGGGTATTTCCACCAACCCCACGCCAGAGCTCTACACCATTAAGGTAACCGGCGAGATCGATATCTCTAACGCCGATAGCCTGCGCAATGCCATCGACCTGGCGCTCGAGCAGCCCACTGAGGCCGTTGAGCTCGATTTTGCCCAGGTGAGCTACATCGATTCAACGGGCATTGGCGTGCTCGTGGGCGCCGCGCACCACGCGGTCGACCACGGCAAGCGTTTTGGCTGCACCAATGTGCAGCCCCCGGTAATGCGCGTGGTTCAGCTGTTGGGTGTCGACCAGGAGATTTCGATCACCGCTGCATAATCTTTGCCCCCAAAAGGGCGTGCCGTTTGGCATATGTTTGTGATGCGCTCGGACGTTTTGGCGTCCGGGCGCTATACTTGACCGAATGAATAGACGAGTTCCGGCCGAATGGCGCGGTGCGGGCTCGACTCACATCGAGCCTTGGAGGTATGTGTGTTTGGTATTGGAGAGGGTGAGCTCGCGATCATCGTGGTCTTCGGCTTTTTGCTGTTTGGCCCGGATAAGCTCCCACAGATGGGCCGCACGATCGGCCGTGCCATCCGTCAGTTCCGCGAGACGCAGGAGAAGATGACGGCCGTTGTTCAGTCCGAGATAATCGATCCGGTGAGCGAGGCCGCGTCGGCCCCGGTCAAGCCCAAGAAGGCTGCCGTCGATGACGATTCCGATGCGGACAAGGATGCCGCCGAGACGGCAGCGCCCGCCAAGAAGGAGACCTTTGCCGAGCGTCGCGCCCGTCTTGCTGCCGAGAAGGCTGCGAGCGAGGCTGCCGCCGAGGGCGAGGGTGCTGCTGAGGAGTCCGAGGCCGAGGGTGCCGAGCCTGCCGCTGCCGCTGAGCCTGTCGTCGAGCCTGAGCCTGCTGCAGAACCGGAGCCCGAGCCCGAGCCGGCAGAGCCCACGACGGCCGACCTCTACGCCCGTCGTCCCCGCAAGCGCAAGGCCGTCGTCGACCAACTTGCCCGCGAGCTCGAGGCCGAGGACGACGCCGCTGCCGCCGATGCACCGAAGGGAGGCGATGAGTAATGCCTATCGGACCTGCGCGTATGCCGCTCTTCGATCACCTGGGAGAGCTCCGTCGCCGCCTGACCATCGTGGTCGTGTCGGTGTTTGCCGCCGCTATCGTGCTGTATTTCGCCACGCCTGTTGTGCTCGACATCCTGGAAGATCCCATCCGCTCCTTTGTGCCGGACGGTAAGTTCTACATCACTACCACGCTCGGCGGCTTTGGCTTGCGCTTCTCGCTGGCCATCAAGATGGCCGTTGTCATGTGCACGCCCATGATCATCTGGCAGATCTTGGCGTTTTTCTTGCCGGCGCTTCGCCCCAACGAGCGCAAGTGGGTCGTGCCCACGGTGCTCGCCTCGACGGTGTTGTTCTTCCTGGGCGCTATCTTTTGCTACTTCATCATCATCCCTGCAGGCTTTGAGTGGCTCATCGGCGAGACCTCGGCCGTCGCTACGGCGCTGCCCGACCTGGAGAACTACGTCAACATGGAGCTGCTCTTTATGATCGGCTTTGGTGTGGCGTTTGAGTTGCCGCTCATCATCTTCTACCTGTCTGTTTTCCACATCGTGTCCTACGCGGCCTTCCGCAGCGCCTGGCGCTACGTGTACGTGGGCCTGCTCGTGGGTTCTGCTGTGATCACGCCCGACGGCTCGCCCGTTACGCTGGGCCTCATGTATGGCGCTCTGCTCTCGCTCTACGAGATTTCGCTTGCCATCGCTCGCGTGGTCATTACCGCGCGCGAGGGCAAGGAGGGCCTGTTTGTGAGTCGTCTGGACCTGTTCTCGGACGATGAGGACGACGAGGAGTAAATCGGTATGCACGAGGTTGGCATTGTCAACGGCATACTCGATACAGTGATTCGCGCGGCGCGTGGGGCGGGGGCCTCGCGCGCCGTTTTGGTAACGCTGCGTATCGGGGATATGACCGAGGTCGTGCGCGAGGCGCTCGACTTTGCCTGGGAGACGTTTCGCGACGAGGACCCGCTCACGCGCGGCTGCGAGCTTGCCGTGGAGGAAGTCCATCCACAAAGCGAGTGCCTGGACTGCGGCGAGGTCTTTGATCACGACCGTTTCCATTGCCGCTGCCCCCAATGTGGCGGCGCCAACGTGCGCCTACTGCACGGCCGCGAGCTCGATATCGCGAGTATCGAAATCGAAACCCCCGACGATTAGCCCGCTAGCCATCTGGTGATGGGGTATAAAGGGGCCAAAGTAAGGAGTGCCGAGTATGGCCGAGAAAACGATTGATATCGCGTCGCCGATTCTGTCGCGCAATGAGCGCCTGGCAGATCAACTGCGTCAACGATTTAATGAGACAAACACTTATGTGATCAACGTCTTGTCGAGTCCCGGTTCGGGCAAGACCACTACGATCCTGGGCACCAACGAGCGCCTGCGCGACAAGGCCGGCTTGCGCTGCGCCGTCATCGAGGGCGACATCGCCTCGGACGTCGACGCCATCACCATGAAGGAAGCCGGCATGCCTGCCATCCAGATCAACACGGGCGGCCTGTGCCACCTCGAGGGCAACATGATCATGGAGGCCGTTGACGCGTTCGACCAGGCCGTGGGTCTGGAAAACATCGACGTCATCTTTATCGAAAACGTGGGTAACCTGGTCTGCCCAGTCGACTTTGACCTGGGTGAGAACCTGTCCATCATGATCCTCTCGGTGCCCGAGGGCGACGACAAGCCCATCAAGTACCCGGGCATCTTCCAGCACGCTGGCGCGCAGCTGCTCAACAAGGTCGACGTGGCTCCGGCTTTCGATTTTGACATGGATAGGTATACTAAGACACTCGATGACCTCAATCCGCAGGCGCCGCGGTTTGCCGTGAGCGCGCGCAAGGGCGAGGGCATGGATGCCTGGTGCGATTGGCTCATCGGGCAGATTGAGCAAGCAAGGGCGTAAGTCGGCCGCCATACGGGCGGGCGTAGCCGCAGAGATACGAGATAGGAGCCTCTTTTGAAGCTCATCATCGCCGAGAAAAACGACGCCGCGCGTCAGATTGCCGAGCGTCTGTCCACGGGCAAGCCCAAAAAGGACAAGGTGTACAACACCGCCATCTACCGTTTTGAGTGGAAGGGCGAGGAGTGCGTGACCATCGGCCTTGCCGGTCACATCCTAGCGCCCGATTTTTGCGACAGCGTGCTGTTCGATAAAAAGCTGGGCTGGTATTCGGTCACCGAGGACGGCGAGATGCTGCCGGCCGACATACCCGATGGCCTGGCGCGTCCGCCCTACGACACCAAGCGCAAGCCGTTTCTTGCCGATGGCATCTCAATCAAGGGCTGGAAACTCGAGAGCCTGCCTTACCTCACCTGGGCGCCCGTCATTAAGCTACCGGCCGAGAAGGAACTCATTCGTTCGCTCAAGAACCTCGCCAAGAAGTCCGACAGTGTCATCATCGCCACGGACTTCGATCGCGAGGGCGAGCTGATCGGTTCGGACGCCCTCAACAAGGTGCGCGAGGTTGCGCCCGACCTGCCGGTCGCCCGCGCCCAGTATTCTTCGTTTACCAAGGCCGAGATCACGCAGGCCTTCGATAATCTCGTCTCGCTCGACCAGAATCTGGCCGACGCCGGCGAGAGCCGCCAGCACATCGACCTCATTTGGGGTGCGGTGCTCACGCGCTACCTGACGCTCGCCAAGTTTGGCGGCTTTGGTAACGTGCGCTCTGCCGGCCGTGTGCAGACGCCGACGCTTGCCCTGGTGGTCGAGCGCGAGCGCGAGCGCATGGCGTTTGTGCCCGAGGACTATTGGCAGATCCGCGGCATGGGCGCCGCACAGGGTGCTGCCGAGGACGACCGCTTTAAGATTGCGCACAAGACGGCGCGCTTTACCGACAAGGATGCTGCCGAGACAGCGTACGGCCACGTTGACGGCGTTGCGACGGCAACCGTCGCCGCGGTGACCAAGCGTTCGCGCAAGCAGCAGCCGCCCACGCCGTTTGCGACCACCTCGCTGCAGGCTGCCGCCGCAGCCGAGGGCATCTCACCTGCGCGTACCATGCGCATCGCCGAGTCCCTCTACATGGCCGGTCTCATCAGCTACCCGCGTGTCGACAATACCGTGTACCCTGCGACGCTTGATCTGGGCGCCGTGGTGAGCGACCTTGCAAAGATCAACCCGGCGCTGGCGCCCGTATGCAAAAAGGTCCTCGCCGGCCCCATGAAGCCCACGCGCGGCAAGGTCGAGACCACCGACCACCCGCCTATCTATCCCACGGGCGAGGGCGATCCGTCCACGCTCGACGGCGGTCAGCGCAAGCTCTACGACCTCATCGCCCGTCGCTTCCTGGCGACGCTTATGGGTCCTGCGACCATTGAGAACACCAAGCTCGAGCTCGACGTCAACGGCGAGCCGTTCGT
Source organism: Collinsella aerofaciens (assembly GCF_018785245.1). Taxonomy (GTDB): domain Bacteria; phylum Actinomycetota; class Coriobacteriia; order Coriobacteriales; family Coriobacteriaceae; genus Collinsella; species Collinsella aerofaciens_AD. Next base: position 28,929 of record NZ_WQPL01000038.1, read on the forward strand.
GGCCTCGGGTGACGTGCTCGTGACCCCTGGCTTCCGCGAGGCCTATCCGTACGGCCTTAAGCGCGATGAGCAGATGCCGCCGCTGGAGCAGGGCGATACGGTCGACGTGTTCGACATTAAGCTCGAGGCCAAGCAGACCGAGCCGCCCGCGCGCTACAGCCAGGGCAAGCTCGTGCAGGAGATGGAAAAGCGCGGCCTGGGCACCAAGTCCACGCGCGCGAGCATCATCGAGCGCCTGTACGCCGTGCGCTACCTCAAAAACGATCCCGTGGAGCCGAGTCAGCTGGGCATCGCCATCATCGATGCACTGACGCAGTTTGCCCCGCGCATCACGAGCCCCGATATGACCAGCGAGCTCGATGGCGACATGACCCGCGTGGAGCGCGGCGAGGATACCGAAGAGCATGTCGTGACGCACTCGCGCGCGCTGCTGGCCGGCGTGCTCGACGAGCTGCTCAAGCACACGCAGGAGCTGGGCGACGCCATCAGCGACGCCGTCACGGCCGATGCGCGCGTGGGCGCTTGCCCCAAGTGCGGCAAGGACCTGGTTATGAAGACGAGTGCCAAGACCCGCGGCAGCTTTATCGGCTGCATGGGCTGGCCCGACTGCGACGTGACCTATCCGGTGCCGAGCGGCGTCAAGGTAAGCCCGCTCGAGGGCGAGGCGGCCGTGTGCCCCGAGTGTGGCGCGCCGCGCATTAAGTGCCAGCCGTTCCGCCAGAAGGCTTTCGAGATCTGCGTGAACCCGACGTGCCCCACCAACTACGAGCCTGACCTTAAGGTGGGCGAGTGCAAAGTGTGCGCCGAGGCCGGGCGTCACGGTGACTTGATTGCGCACAAGAGCGAGAAGAGCGGCAAGCGCTTTATCCGCTGCACCAACTACGATGACTGCGGCGTGAGCTATCCTCTACCGGCGCGCGGTAAGCTCGAGGCGACGGGTGAGACCTGCCCCGAGTGCGGCGCCCCCATCGTGGTGGTCAACACGGCGCGCGGCCCGTGGCGTATCTGCGTCAACATGGACTGTCCGACCAAGGAGAAGAAGCCGGCCCGCGGCCGCAAGACTACGACCAAGGCGAGCACGGCCAAGAAGGCGACGGCGGCCAAGAAGACGACGGCCAAGAAAGCAACTGCCGCCAAGAAGACGACCGCGAAGAAGTCGACTACCAAGAAAGCAGCCGCCGACAAGTAACGGCGCAGTCGAAACATTGCCCAAAAAAAACGAGCGAGGACCCCACGATCCTCGCTCGTTTTTTGACCGGCAGGTAGGGACGTTCCTTTTCTGCCGGCAGTTTAGGAACGTCCCTAACTGCCGGCTCGGGAACGACAAAGCGCTAGTTCACTTCGACGGGTTTGGCGCCGGGATAGCGCTCCTCAAAGTCTAGGCGATACTTATTGTCATTGGTGCCCGCCACGTTGTCGCGCGACAGCGGCGCCACGATCTCATTCTTGTGGTCCGCAGGCTTGGCGTATTTCAGGCTGATCTCCCAGGCATCACAGATTGCGTCAATGCGGTGATCCAGGTCGTCGTACAGGGCGATGATGTCCTTCCAGGAGCTATAGTTCTTGGAGCTCGTCGGGACGTCTAGGTCCTCGACGATGTCGTAATACTGCTCGATGGTGTCCTCTGTGCGCTCGGCGACGTCGGCGAGATTTTGACGGGTGGTCCGATCCTCTTCCAGATAGCTGCCGTTGAAGTTCTGCGCGCAGCCACGGACGTAGTTGTCGAGGTCTTCGAGCAAGTCGTAGTATTCGCTCAGGCGACGGTAGAGGTTCTGCTCGGAGAGCGTTGCTTCGCCGCCATCCTCGTCGTCATCGTCATCATCGTCGTACAGGCTGTTGGGATCGCCGAGAGGCTTTAGGTCATCGTCGTCGACGTCATGGTGCAGCTTAGCTACCTCGGCAGTCGTCTGCGTGGCGGCGCTGTCGAAAGGCTTGATCACAAAGAAAACGACCAGGGCGATGATGATCGCCACCAGCACAACGATAACGGCGATAAGCGGCCCGGCGCCGCTCTTTTTGGGAGCGGGGGTCTGTGGCGAAGCGGGCGCGTATGCGGGAGCCGGCTGCTGTTGGGGCGAGCCGCTCGCGATGGGTATGCGCTGCGTGGTCTCGACGGCCGCGGGGCTTGCGGCGGGGTCGGGGCGATAGGCGAGGGGGTCGTCCGCCTTGGCTTGCGGCGCATCAAGGGAGCCGGTCTGCTCAAAAGCGGGCTGGCTATCGCTCGCGGTTGTTTGCTCAACGGGTGCACCGCACGAGGTGCAGAACTTGGCATTATCTGCAAGAAGCTTGCCGCACGAGGCGCAATACCGAGACATTGCCACTCCTTTCGCCACATTTCAATGCAATACGACGATTATACCCAGCGTCCAAAATTCCCCATCATAAGTTGCGGTGAAATAGGGACTGTTTGGCGGTCTCAGAGCTTCAATCAGTCCCTATTTCACCGCAACTTTGGAAAGGCACCTTTAGCCATTGGGGACGCACCGAGCACTGGGGTATCATGGCTTGGTTGATATATATCTGCATTTACGCGCCTTGTAGGAAGGGGCTGCGCCCATGGCTTTTGAGCCCGCTCAACATAGCTTCATTACGCTCGAGGGCGTCGATGGCGCCGGCAAGTCCACGCAGGCGCGCCTGCTTGCCCGCGCTCTTGAACTCGCTGGCTACCAGGTTGTGAGCCTGCGCGAGCCGGGCGGTACCGCCATCAGCGAAAAGATCCGTGCTCTGCTGCTCGACCCCGCCAATACAGCGATGGGCGACACCTGCGAGTTGTTGCTCTACGAGGCGGCGCGCGCTCAGTTGGTGCACGAGGTCATCGTGCCCGCCCTTGCTGTCGGTAAGGTGGTCCTGTGCGACCGCTTCTACGATTCCACGACCTGCTATCAGGCGTTTGCCGACGGCCTCGATCGCCAGATGGTGCGCGATGCCAACAACCTGGCCGTTGCGGGGACGCACCCGGCGCTCACACTCGTCTACCACATCACGCCCGAGCAGGCGGCGCTGCGCATGGCAGCCCGTGGCGCGGCAGATCGCATGGAGGCTAAGGGCATGGCCTTCCAAGAGCGTGTCTACCAGGGTTTTTGCGCAATTGCCGCCGAGGAGCCAAACCGCGTAAAGCTCATCGACGCCACTGCGACCGTCGAGGAAGTCTTCGAGAAGACGGTTGAGCAGGTTCGCGTCTACGGCCTCGACATTTCCCAGGACGCCGTCACCGCCGCGCTTGCCAAGGGGGCCGAGTAACATGGCCCCCGCTCAGGCAAGTCTGCTGGCCAAGCTCGACACCCAACAGCGCGTGCGCGACTTTTTGACCAACGCCATCGCAAGCGGCCGCGCATCGCACGCCTACCTGTTCTTGGGCGCGCCCGGCGCCGGTAAGCTTGACGCCGCATGGGCGCTTGCCCAGGCATTCCTGTGCGAGCGGGACGGCTGTGGCTCGTGCGACAGCTGCGTGCGCGTCGCCCGCCATACGCATCCCGACGTGCACTATTACACGCCCGAAAGTGCTACGGGCTACCTCATCGCGCAGACCCGCGAGCTGCTCGACGACGTGCCCCTGGCGCCCATCCGCGCCAAGGCAAAGGTTTATATCATCGACCGTGCCGAGCAGCTGCGCGCCAACACCGCCAACGCGCTGCTCAAAACGCTCGAGGAGCCGCCCGAGGGCGTCATGTTCATCCTGTTGGGTACCTCGGCCGACGTGATGCTGCCCACTATCGTGAGTCGTTGCCAGTGCGTGCCGTTTCGGCTGGTATCGCCCGCCGTCGCCGCGCAGGCCGTGAGCCGCGCCACCGGTCAGGACCCTGCGCGTTGCCGCATGGCCGTCGCCGTGGCGGGAAGCCCCACGCGTGGCATCGAGTTCCTCAAGAGCGCCGAGCGCCAGGACGCCCGCCGTCAGATGGTTCGCGCCATCGATTCGCTTATCGCCGCCGACGAGGCCGACGTGCTCAGCCGCGCCAAGTCACTCATCGTCGCCGTTAAGGCGCCGCTCGCCGAGGTCAAGTCCACGCAGGAAAAGGTGCTCGAGCAAAACGCCGACTACCTGTCGCGTGGAGCATTGAAGCAGCTTGAGGACCGCAACAAGCGCGAACTCAACGCGCGCGAGCGTTCGGGTATTATGGAAGCGCTGGCGAGCGCGCGGACGCTCATGCGCGACGTGCTTCTGACGCTTCGGGACGAGGCGGCAGACGTTGTGAACGAGGACGTGCGCGACACGATCGGGCGGCTTGCCGCCGCGACGAATGTTGCGGGTGCCACGCGGGCGCTCGAGGCGGTCGCAACCGCCGAGCGCAACATCGCCAGAAACGTTACTCCCCAGCTGGCCATCGAGGTCATGCTGTTCGATATCAGGAAGGCACTGAAATGCCGTTAGTCGTACCCGTTAAGTTTACCTACGCCTCGCGCGACCTGTGGTTCGATCCGCAGGATCTGGATATCCTCGAGGCCGATTATGCCATTTGCTCCACCGAGCGCGGAACCGAGATCGGCCTGGTCACGGCCGATCCCTTTGAGGTGCCGCAAGACGAGATCGGTCAGCCGCTCAAGCCCGTGCTGCGCGTGGCGAGCGACATCGACCTGCAGCTTGCTGACGACCTGGCCATCCAGGGCGACGAGGCCATGGTCGACTTCCGCCGCCTGGTCAAGGAGCTCGACCTCGAGATGAAGCCGGTGGGCGTCGAGTACCTGTTTGGCGGCGAGAAGGCCGTGTTCTACTTTGCGGCCGATGAGCGCGTCGATTTTCGCCAGCTCGTCAAGGACCTGTCCTCGACGCTGCACATTCGCGTTGATATGCGCCAGATCGGCGTGCGTGACGAGACCCGCCTGGTGGGCGGCTATGCCCAGTGCGGACAGGAGCTCTGCTGCACGCGCTTTGGCGGACAGTTTGAGCCCGTCTCGATCCGCATGGCAAAAGAGCAGGACCTGCCGCTCAACTCGTCCAAGATCAGCGGCGTGTGCGGCCGCCTGATGTGCTGCCTGCGCTACGAGTTCGAGGCGTACAAGGACTTTAAGAGCCGTGCGCCCAAAAAGAAGACGCTCATCGATACGCCGCTTGGCAAGGCGCGTATCCAGGAGTATGACACGCCGCGTGAGCAGCTGGTGCTGCGCCTGGAGAACGGCAAAGTCTTTAAGGTCAACCTAGCCGATATGACGTGCTCGGAGGGCTGCAAAAAGAAGGCTGCCGAGCAGGGCTGCAACTGCCGCCCCGACTGCGTGACGCGCGACGTGCTCGAGCGCATCGAGTCGCCCGAGATGCGCCTGGCGCTCATGGAGCTCGATCGCGAGAACGGCGTCGACGTGGGCGATGGCCTGTCGAGTGCCGACCGTCTGGCCGGCACGTCGATGCCCAAGCGCCGTCGTCGCGATGCCGAATCCGATGCTCGCGCCGGTCAGGGTCAGGGCGAGGGCCGTGGCCGCGGAAAGGGCCGCGGCAAGGCCGAGGCACCCGAGTCCGAGGAGGCCGCCGGTGCCCGTCGTCGCCGCAAGCGCGCGGGCTCGGGCGATGCTACCGAGGCTGCAGCCGCGGGCAAGAACGCCTCTCGCGAGCGCGAGGTCCAGCAGCCCCAGCAGCAGAACCGCGGCGGTGGCATGAACCCCACACGTCGCCGCCGCCGTCATCTGTCGAGCGAGGAGCGCGAGGACGCCTTCCGCGCCGCAGCTGCTCGCGAGGCTGGTGCCGCTTCCAAGGGTGGTTCGGGTTCCGATACGCCTGCCGACAAGGGTGGCAAGCAACGCAACGATGACGAGCGCGCGCCGCGTCCGCGCCGTCGCCATTCCTCGGGCGCGCAGCAGAAGCCCTCGGTGCCCTCCGTGGCCGATCAGGTCTCGGAGGGCGAGGTCAAGGTCACGCGCCGTCGTCCCGGAGATGGCGGGGGAGCGGCTGCCAAGGCTTCGCGTGGCGCCGCTCGCGATGAGCGCGAGCCGCGCGAGGATCGCGGTGGCGAGGGCTCGGCCGACCAGGGCCAAAAGCGCCGTCGCCGTCGCCGTTCCCGCAAGCCGCGCCAGGATGGTGGCGAGGGTTCGACCCCGTCTTCGTCCGCACCACAACCGCCCGCCGGCGAATAACGCCCGCGAGCGGATTTAGCCCGCCTTGCCCCGAGCGCATCGGGGTATCATAGCGCCGAATCAACAACCCTCCCTGCGACCGAACGTAGGGAGGGTTGTGTCTTGAAGAGCCATCTGAACATATTGAGCCGTCTGCAGGGTGCCGGTGCCCTACCGTTTGCGGACGAATTGCTACCGTTTGCCGAGTGGGCGGCACGCGAGGCGCTTGAGGCATTGTCGCCAACACGATGTGCCGGCTGCGAGCGCGCCGGTGCGCTTATTTGCCAAGACTGCCTGGCCGCGCTCACGCTCATCGACCCACGTCATAGCTGTACCCGATGCGGCGCCCCGTTTGGGGATTTGCTGTGCACTGAGTGTTCGGTCGAGGGCACGTCCTCGGCAATGGCGGAGGCGCTCGACCGCTGCCTGGCGTGCGCCGTCTATGCGCATCCGCTGCCGCGCATCATTAAAGCGTACAAGGATGCGGGCGAGCGACGTCTGGCTCCGTATCTGGCGGAGCTGCTCTACGACACCGCCCTGCATGCCCAGGTCGTAGCGCCCGATCGCTATGGAGGTGTGCTGTCCGGTGCGGATGCGGTGGTGTTTGTGCCTGCGACGGCGGCAGCGTTTCGGCGGCGTGGTTTTGATCATATGGAGGCTATTGCGCGCCCATTTTGCGAGCTGTCGGGTGTTCCCCTGCTCGATGCTCTCGTCAAGTACGGGCATGGCGACCAGCGCGAACTCGGTCGTGAGGAGCGCCGCGAGCGTGCCCAAGGCATGTACGAGACGGTTGAGGACGTGCACGGCCGCCGCTTGCTGCTTATCGATGACGTTATCACCACGGGCGCGACGATGGCAGCGGCTTCGGCGGAACTCAAGCGCGCCGGCGCCGTAGCGGTCGATGGCCTCGCTATCGCACGCGTTTGGTAGGGGTGGTTTTGTGGCAGTGAAGATTGAGCGGCGCAACGAGCCGACAGACGAACAGCTAGCGGCTTCCGTAATCCTAACGGGCGCCTCGGCGCTACGCATGATGCGCGCCGAACGCCGGCAGATGGGCTACATAAGCTGGAAGGACCTCGATCCCGATGAAGAGCGCCGTGTGCTGCGCACGTCGTCGCCCTCGACCGAGGACATCTATCTTCCCGACTTGGTGCGGATTGGGGCCGCAAGCGGCGAGGTGCAAGAAGATCTTTGCTTGCTGGTGGGATCTGCGGCGCAGCGCCGCCGCATGCCTGGCGTGGGCTGGTCCGTATGCTCCGGGTTGCCCGCCGGCTCGATTCTAGAGGTGGAACCGGGGGTGTACAGTCTATCTCCCGAGGCCCTTTGTGTTGTCGTCGCCCGCGAGGTCGGCTGTATCCAGGCATTTGCCCTGGCCCAGGAGCTGTGCTCTAAGATTTCGCTGAGTGATCGCGGGAAGTATCTGCCTCCCTACACCTCGCCCGTTACGAATAAACTTGCAAAGGACAAGGACCAGCCAGCAGACGTGGGCTACTTTGAGGTTGAGCCGGTGCTGACGCCCGATCGTCTGGCAGATTACCTCGCGGTATGCAAGGGGAACGCGGCCAAACAGCTGCAGCGTCTGTGTCCCTATCTTTCGGAAAACCTGCGCTCACCCATGGAGTGCATCATGCTCGCCCTGTTTTCGCTTCCGTTTTCCTATGGCGGATTTGCCTGTGGTCCCTTTAAGACCGACTACAAGATTGAGTTCGATGACCGCGCGCAGGCAATCTCGGGGATGCCGCATGCAGTTTGCGATGCGTATCAGGAAGCAGCCCGGTTTGACCTGGAATACAACGGTGAGCTGGGCCATTCCTCCCGGAGGGGACGTATCCATGATGAAAAACGCAACACGGGCTTGATTACTATGGGAATCGAGGTCGCGACGGTCAACAACGAAATGCTCCGCGACATGGAAGCGATGGAAGCGCTCGCATGGCGCATCCACCAGCGTATGGGTAAGCGATATCAGAATCGCGTAGAGGCTCGTCGAAAGAGGCAAGATGCTCTGCTGAATACGCTCCGAGCGTGCTTTGGGCTCAAGCCAGCGTAAAACTATGGCTTTATAGGGGGTCTGTTTATATGCTCTGTGCAAAAAACGGCAAATATGAGTACTGTTACTAGATTAGTGACAGCAAAAACAAAGAAACTTGGGCCGAAAATCTGGATTCAGCGAAGAGATAGTAAACGAATGTGGAATATCTTGGCGCCAAGCAGGCTGTGCGGAACTCAAAAAGGGCTCGTGAGGCGGTAATACGCTGCTACTAAATTGGTGACAGTACTCATATTTGCCGTTTTTTGCACAGGGCGCCCTGAGACGGGTGCCCCGGAGCTCCCCGTGGGGGAGCTCCGGGCTTCATGGGGGCACGAATAGCCCGCTCCGACCTGCGAAATCTGTACTCGCGATGCGAATGACGCCCCTAACCTTAAACTTTAGCTTGAACTTAGCTATAATGCGCTTCGTTCCTACCAGGCTGTGGTTGCGGACGGACGAAATGCCCGTCCTAGTCCAAGACAGACGCGGTCAAAGGGATCCACGTAAGCGACCGCGTGCGCGCGGCGCGATCATGGCGCGTCCTAGATGTAAGCCGCACCGTCCGTTCTACTTTCTTTGGGGCAATACCGCCTCGCGGGCGAGCGGGTCAGTCGTGAAGGTGGCTGCGGCCTCCCGAGCAAACACCCCGGTGCGCAAGTGTGGGGTCAAATACCAGGTCAGCTGGTGGGAACAACCTGATATTCCGCGCAACGCACGGATTGTATACGACACAGAAGGCAGGGTAGTGGACATGGTGAGGGGCAGCTTGATGCACGCGGCTCGGTTAGGTGCTGGGACCGCAGCGGTCATTGCCGTTTTGGGCCTGAGCGGATGCGCGTTCAACCCGCTGTCTACGTTCACGACTCCCACGATCGACCAGATCGAGTACGAGACCGTCACGCCGGCGGTGTCGGACGATGCCCTGGTCACTCCCGGGACCCTGACGGTCGCCCTCGATACTTCCGATGCGCCGCAGGCCATGCAGGGCGCCGACGGCGAGCTCACGGGGTATGCGGTTGACGCCGCCCGCGCCCTCGCAAGCCGCATGGGCCTTAAGGTCGCCTTCGTCGACGCGTCCTCGGCAGGTTCCGCGCTCGGCGACAAAAAGGCCGATATCTTTATCGGCGAGATTAACTCCACGGACGGGGACATTAGCTCGCTCGGCACCTGCCTGTACGATGCCACTTCCGTGTTCGGTAAAACTAGCGATGGTGGGTCGCTAAGCGTTTCCACCGATACCCTTAACACGTCTACCCTGGGTGTCCAGATGTCCTCGGCCTCGCAGGAGGCGCTTGCCAAGCAGAGCATTACCGCCAACCAAAAGACCTACTCCAACATCAACGAGTGCTTTGAGGCGCTCGAGTCCGGCGAGGTCGACTATGTGATCTGCGACTCCACGGCCGGCGGCTACCTTGCACGCCTGATGAGCGAGATCTCCTATGTCGGTGCGCTCGAGGCGCCCTCGACGCTTGGTGTTGCGGGCCTCTCGTCCAATGACAAACTGTGCCGTGCCGTGAGCGATGCCCTCGACGGCATCACGGTCGACGGTACGCTCGAGGCAGTCCACTGCGTCTGGTATGGCACGATGCCCTACGACCTCACCACTAAGACGGTTTCGGGCGCTAACGTGCAGCCGGGCGACTCTGAGTCCAGTGAGACCACGTCCTCCGGCAGCGAGTCCTCCGATTCCAACAATGAGACCGCATCCTCCGAGGACAAATCGTCCAGCCAGGAAGCCACCATCACCGACGACGACATTAACAAACTCAATAGCTAGTTATTGCTAGGGGTGGTGTCTCCTATACGTTGGAAAGGACACCTCTTCACGGTTTCAACACGCACTGCCGGACTTCCCCAATAGGAGAGCCCGGCTTTTTCATCCCTATAAAACCAGCAGGTCAAAGCCAATTTTTGGGACCAAATATAAAGCCGCCAGCTCCCTCCTATAGCGCACTTTGCCACAGAAAAGTGCGAGACTTCGGTATGCGGTATCAAGCAATCGTTATTCGGGTCTTTGGGAATCCGCGTGATTAAATGCACGGCAATGGGTACATAGCCAGTACAGTAAGTCCCCGAGGCAGATTGGAGCCACGTATGGATATCAAGGTTTCTGGACGCAAGACGACGGTAACCGATGCTCTGCGTGCGCATGTGGATGAGAAGATCGGCGAGGCGCTCAAGGTTTTCGATATCGAGCCCATGACGGTCGACGTTGTACTTCGCTATGAGAAGAACCCCTCGAACCCCAACCCGGCAATCGTCGAGGTTACGGTTCGCGCTCGCGGTTCGGTGATTCGCGTTGCCGAGCACGGTGCAGATATGTACGCCGCCATCGACCTCTCCGCCGATAAGGTCACCCGCCAGCTGCGCAAGTTCAAGACCAAGGTCGTGGACAACCGCCAGGGCGGTGCCAGCGCAGCGGATGTCGCACCGGTCGAGCGCGTCGAGGATCTGGCCGACCTGCTGCTGCCCGAGGAGGAGGACGACCTGCTCGTCCGTGAGAAGGTCATTGATGTCACCCCGATGACTGAGGAGCAGGCGCTGGTGCAGACCGATCTGCTCGGCCACGACTTCTACGTGTTCGAGAACGCGACGACTGGCCTCATCAATGTGGTGTATCACCGTAAGAATGGTGGATATGGCATCATCAAGCCCCGCATCGAAACACTTGACGAGTAAAATACGTTAACTTGCATGAGTTAACGGTTGGCGGCCATCCCATGCGGGTGGCCGCCTTTTTACGTAAGGAGTCGCTTTGATGGACAAGGCCGCATCCGCCGGTCATTCGGACCGTTGCCGCATCGTCGTCGATACTTGCTGCGACTTTAGCCCCGAGGTCGCCGCGAACCTCGATGTCGATATCCTGGGTTTCCCCTTCATTATCGATGGCGAGGAGCGCACGGATGACATCTGGTCGAGCATCACACCCAAGGAGTTCTACGACCGCATGCGCGCCGGCGCTCGCGTGTCTACCTCCGCCGTGTCGCTCGGTCGCTATATCGAGTTTTTTACCGAGTGCGCCAAAGAGGGTACGCCCACGGTCTACCTGTGCTTTACCTCGGCGCTGTCGTCGAGCTACAACTCCGCGTGCCAGGCGGCAGATGCCGTGCGCGCCGAGTATCCCAACTTTGAGCTCTACGTGGTCGACAACGCTCTGCCCTGCGCGACCGGCGCGCTCCTGGCGCTCGAGGCCGTGCGCCAGCGCTCGGCGGGACTCACCGCCAAGCAGCTGGTCGACTGGGCAAACGAGGCAAAGACCTACGTCCACGGCTACTTTACGCTCGAGAGCTTCGACGCGCTGGCTGCCGGCGGCCGCATTCCGCCCGCGGCGGCGCAGCTCACGGCAAAGCTCGATGTCAAGCCCGAGCTCTCCTACGACCTTGCCGGCTCGCTGTCGCTGATTGGCGTCAACCGCGGCCGCAAGAAGGCGCTCAAGTCCATCCTCAAGTCGTTCCGCGAGAACTACGTGCCCGACCGCACCATGCCCATCGCCATCATGACGGCCGATGCCGAAAAGGACGGCGACTGGCTCGAAGCCGCCATCCGCAAGGAGGAAGGCTGCGCCGACGTCACGATCATTCGCGGCTCCGTGGGTCCCACCATTGGCTCGCACGTGGGCCCCGGCATGGTGGCCTGCGCGTTTTGGGGCAAGAATCGCGCCGAGAAAGCCTCGCTTTCCGACCGCATCGCGCGTCGCGTGCGCGGCGAGTAGGCGGGCGCTGCGGTTGCAAGCGCCCTCAAGCCACGGCCCAAACGCTGGCACTGAGTATTCAACCTGGTAACAACACCCAACCCAAAAGGAAAGGTTTCATGGCAAACAAGCTCTCCGTCGCATTTATCGGCACCGGAATCATGGGTGCCCCCATCGCCGGTCACATCCTGGATGCCGGCTATCCCGTCACGGTCAACAACCGCACCAAGTCCAAGGCTGCAGCGCTCGTTGAGCGCGGCGCCGTCTGGGCTGATACGCCGGCAGATGCCGCGGCGAACGCCGACGTTGTCTTTACCATGGTGGGCTATCCCTCCGAGGTCGAGGAGCTCTACCTGGCGGGCGACGGCCTGCTCGCGTGCACTAAGCCCGGCGCGGTCCTGATCGACCTCACCACGAGCTCGCCCGAGCTGGCGCGCGACATTGCCGAGGCCGCCCAGGTCTCCGGCCGCATGGCGTTTGACTGCCCCGTCACCGGCGGCGAGTCGGGAGCTATCGCCGGCACGCTCACGGCTATCGTGGGCGCCACCGAGAACGACATCGCGCCGGTCCGCGACATCCTTTCCACCTTTGCGGCAACCATCTGCTGCTTCGATGGCGCCGGCAAGGGTCAGGCTGCCAAGCTTGCCAACCAGGTGTCGCTGGGCGCCTGCATGGTTGGTATGGCCGATGCGCTGGCCTTTGCCGAGCTGAGCGGCCTTGATCTTGAGAAGACCCGTCAGATGATCCTGGGTGGCACCGGCAAGTCCGGCGCTATGGAGAGCCTGGCGCCCAAGGCGCTCGACGGCGATTACAAGCCCGGCTTTATGGTCGAGCACTTCATCAAGGACCTGCGCTTGGCGCTCGCCTATGCCGACGACCGCGAGCTTGCGCTGCCCGGTGCCGACGTGGCCTTTACGCTCTACGACATGCTCGACGCCATCGGTGGTGCCAAGCTGGGTACCCAGGCCGTCACGGTCCTCTATAAGGAGGAGGCCGACGCCATCGCCGCCGGTCTGGACTGGTCGCAGTATCGTCCCGAGGAGCATGGTGCTCACGAGGAAGGCTGCGGGTGCGGCGAGCATGGCGACGATCACGAGTGCGGTTGTGGCCACCACCACGACGAGGGCCACGAGTGCTGCGGCGGCCACGGCCATGACGACGGCCACGAGTGCTGCTGCGGCCACCATCACGAGGAGTAACGCCCATGAGCTGGACGTTCGTGGTGCTTGCGCTGGCGCTCTTTCTCTTTGCGATCTACATCGGTTTTTTGTGCGGCCAGTGGGCGTGCGAAAAGCGCGTGATCACCAAGCGCGACTACTGGATTGCCAACTTTGCGGGTGCGGCGGCAGTCGTCCTGCTGACCTGGGTGTTCTCGCTGTTCCCGCTGGTGCAGTTTGCGCCGATCGGCTGGCTCGGCGGCTTTATCGCCGGCCTTAAGATGAGCTTTGGCGAGTCCGTCGGTCCGTGGCGCAAGCACGACGAGGTCTTTAACGTCAACAAGGCCCATCGCGCCGCCGCCGACGCGGGCGACGCCGAGGAGCGCCGCCGTGCGCGTCGCAATGGCGCGGCCGACCGACAGCTCATCTCGGTCACCGATGACAGCAAGGGTGCTGGCAAGCACGCTAAGAAATAGTAAGAAGAGGTAACTATGGCAGAAAACAAAGACGAACAGCTCACCGACGAGGAGCTGGCACAGCTTCAGCTGGCAGAGGAGAACGAGAACGCCGTCGACCGTCTGGTCAAGGAACTCGGCTGCCCCACGCGCCGCATCCGCCAGTTTGCCGCCCGCGTGCTGCACCTGCTTGCCGAGCGCGATCCGCAGCGCGTCGTGCCCTGCGTGCCCGCGCTGATCGAGGCGCTCGACCGCCCCGAGGCTCAGACCCGCTGGGAGGCCCTCGATGCCCTGACGGCGCTCGCCACCACCTGCCCCGAGCAGCTGGGCGATGCCTTTGAGGGCGCCGAGACCGCGCTGTTCGACGAGATCTCCTCCACGCTGCGCTATGCCGCCTTCCGCCTGCTGTGCGTGTGGGGCGCCACGAGCGTCGAGCGTTCGCGCGAGGCTTGGCCCATCCTGGACGAGGCCATCCAGTGCTACCATGGCGACCTTGAGTATCGCGACATGCTCGGTTGCCTGTACGAGTTTTGCCAGGGCGAGATCGACGCCGAGGTTGCCGAGAAGCTTGCGCTGCGCCTTAAGTTCGATGCCGAGAACGGTAAGGGCAGCTATCTCAAGGCCCGTTCGAGCGAGATTTGCGAAATGCTTGTTAAACGTTTTGGCCTGGATCTCTCCAAAAAGAAGAAGCGTGCTAGCGTTAAAAAATCTGACGACGCCGAAGACGAGGAGTAACAGATTATGGCGCACGATGTAGTCCTGATTCCCGGTGACGGTATCGGTCCCGAGATTACGCAGGCCATGCGCCGCGTGGTCGAGGCCACCGGTGTCCAGATCAACTGGAACGTCCAGGAGGCCGGCGCCGGCGTCATGGACGAGTTTGGCACGCCGCTGCCCCAGCACGTGCTCGATGCGGTCGCCGAGACCAAGGTTGCCATCAAGGGCCCCATCACCACGCCGGTCGGCACGGGTTTCCGCAGCGTCAACGTGGCCCTGCGCAAGCATTTCGACCTGTACGCCTGCGTGCGACCCTGCCTGTCGCAGCCGGGTGACGGCTCGCGCTTCCGCGACGTCGACCTAGTCATCGTGCGCGAGAACACCGAGGACCTCTACGCCGGCATCGAGTTCGATGAGGGCACTGCCGAGGTCGAGGAGCTCTCGCAGCTTGTCGAGCGTTCGGGCCAAAAGACCTTCGCCGCCGATTCCGCGATCTCGATCAAGCCGATCTCTATCGCCAAGAGCCGCCGCATTGTGGAGTATGCCTTTGAGTATGCCCGCCGCTGCGGCCGCAAAAAGGTGACGGCCGTGCACAAGGCCAACATCATGAAGGCGACCGACGGCCTGTTCCTGCGCGTGGCGCGCGAGGTGGCCGCCAAGTATCCCGATATCGAGTTCAACGACAAGATCGTCGACGCCACCTGCATGGGCCTGGTCCAGAACCCCAACGACTTCGATGTCCTTGTACTGCCCAACCTGTACGGCGACATCGTGAGCGACCTGTGCGCCGGCCTGGTGGGCGGCTTAGGCATGGCCCCCGGCTCCAACATCGGTGCCGACTGCGCCATCTTCGAGGCTACGCACGGCTCCGCACCCGATATCGCTGGCCAGGATATCGCCAACCCCACAGCCGAGATCCTCTCTGCTGCGATGATGCTCGATCACCTGGGCGAGAACGACGCTGCCAATCGCATTCGCGCCGCCGTATCTACCACGCTCGACGAGGGTGAGCAGGTTACCGGTGACGTGCGTCGTGCCCAGACCGGCTCCGTCGAGGGGGCCGTGGGTACGCAGGCCTTTGCCGATGCCGTTATCGCGCACCTGGCCTAAGGTATGCACGCTGCAAACGCCTAAATAGTACTTAAGTGTTTGCGTATAACCTAAGAATCAATACGCCCGGCGCTTTGTCGGGCGTATTCTATTGCGGACTATGTTTCCTAACAAGGAGTAACTGATATGGGTCTGATTCAAAAGAAGGACGAGAAGGACGAGATCGACGGCATCCAGATCATCGAGCGCGGCGAAGGCCCCGATGGTGATGAGGAGGAGAAGATCGATCTGGTCGCCGGTACGTCTGCCGAACATATTGCCGCCGGTACGACGGCCGAGGAGGAGGACGCTCGCCTGGAGGCAAAGATCGCCGCGGACGCCGCCGACGAGAACCTCATGCCCGAGGAGCAGGACGAGGACGACGATATCCTGGGTTCCGACGAAGACGACCGCGCATCCAAGCACAAGAAGACGATGATTGCCGCCTTCGTGGTTGCAGTCGTGATCGCTGCTGTGGTCGGCTTCTTTATCGGCAACGGTGGTTTTGGCGGCAAGGGCGTCGGCTCGGCGACCCTCACCGAGGACCAGCTCGATTCGACCGTGGCAAGCTACAGCTACAACGGCAAGAAGAGCGACATCACCGCGCGCGAGGCCATTGAGAGCCAGTACAGCCTCGACACCGTCAAGGATGGCGATGGCAACTACACCGCTCCCTCTGCCGACGTCATCCTGTCCTACGTGCGCAACAAGATCCTGCTCGACGCTGCCGGGGACGAGGGCATCACCGTCTCTTCTAAGGAGATGAAGAAGTACGCCGAGGATTCCATCGGCACTTCGGACTACAAGACCATGGCCAAGCAGTATGGCGTGTCCAAGGACCAGGCCAAGCAGATCGTCCGTCAGTCCGCGACGCTGCAGAAGCTCTACAAGAAGAAGGTCGGCGACAGCTCCGCAAGCATGCCGACCGCCCCGACCGAGCCTGCTGACGGCAACGAGGAGACCGCGAGCAAGGACTACGCCGATTACATCATCAAACTTGCCGGCGACGAGTGGGATAGCGAAAAGGGCACCTGGAAGGACGCCGATAGCACCTACGCTAAGGCCTTCGCTGACGATGCCTTTACGGCTGATAGCGCTACCTACAAGCAGGCCATGACCGCCTATTACACCGCCTACCAGCAGTACTCTTCGCAGGCTTCGAGCGCCAGCTCCAAGTGGACCGAGTATGCTAACGGCCTCTACGCCAAGGCCAACATCAGCATCTACGGCCTGTTTGCGTAAGGTTTGCCTGCACTACTGCGCGTTGACCGATCACCTGATTAAGCCCGCTAGAACGGACAACGTTCTAGCGGGCTATTTGCGTTTAGGCGCTGGTGGCTAAATTATGCCTATCAATCTTTAAGTCCAAAAAGGTTATCGGCTTCATCGTCAGGCATATATTCCAGTACATCGCCCGGTTGGCAGTCGAGTGCCCGGCATATCGCGTCAAGAGTTGAAAAACGTATGGCAGAAACCTTGCCCGTCTTAATGCGTGACATATTGACCTGGGAGATGCCCACGCGTCCCGCAAGCTCTTTGGATGAGATCTTGCGTTCGGCGAGCATGCGGTCAAGCCGCAGAATAATCATGGATTCCCCCTAGAGCAACTCGTCATCTTGTTTTTGCAGGATATACCCGTAGCGGAAGATGCTGGCAATCAGGCAAATAATCAGGCCCGCAAAGAGCATGGAGGGCTCGAATAACTGGCCGGCGAACGCATCCGTAAAGCTGCCGCCAAATCCTGAGAGTATCATTCCCGTGATTACGGCACCAAGAAGCCTCACGGCAACGCCGCCGATAAGGAATAAATGTCCTACTCGACGAAGTGTCTGGTTACATTCAAGGTCAAAGGGCCTGCCTTCCTTTTCAATGTTTAAGAAAAGCCTGCGCACGCTTAGCGCGATGGTAAGCGCGAGGCATGTCATCAAGAGGCTCCCTATGGCAGTGTGACCATCGTGTGCGACGAGCATAAGTGGGGTCTGCGCATCGGTACCGACGATAGCCAGGCACGGCCCTTCGCCGCCTTGAAGTTCTACGGATTGGAGACACGACCCTTGGGAGAGGCTAGGCAATACGAGTAGAAGGTCAATCGCAATGACTGCGAGAAGTCCCAGAGCGAGCGCCACGGTGGTGCAGATTGTGGCCCATTTGCAGATGCGAGTGAGCTTCCTCAGATCGGCTATTGCCTGTTCACGGTCGATGGCTTCATTCGATTTGGATACGTTCCAGCGGATCATAGCTCCTCCAACCAATGTCTTGGATGATACTTGTATCTTATATCATATTTAATGATAAACGATAAACAATTACAGATTAGAGTAAGTAATGTTTGTGAGACGAATAGCGAGAGCTATGGCTCATTTTGGGTGTCGGAGTTTGGCGCGCGGGGGATGAGGACAAATGTCAAAACTTCCCTTGATCGCGCAAGCGCTCCATTGTGTTTCCCTAATTCATCTGGGAAAACGACTGCAAACGATTGCAAGTAACCGGTGAACGGTCGAAAACTACCGTTCACCGATAATCTCAAAACTGGTTCTAACTGGTATTAAGTCAAAAAGACCAATTCACATATCTTCACAATGACCTGCAATTTTTCTACACGCTATTTTTAGCCGCCCTGCGTTGTTTAGACACAGGAAAAGATCCGATCTTTTGCCAAAGCATTTCGGAACGGTTTCAAAACCGCAGGTAGAAGTGTTAACGACCGGTAAACGGTCGATTTATCACCGTGAGCGGTGCAAAAACGTTTTACCGTATGAATCAACGAAAGCGACCTCTTCTGGGGTGATATAGTGACAACAACACGTCACGTGGTTACTACCAGTTTAGAAACCACTGGTCTTCAAAGTACGCTTTCTAAGAAGCTTTAAGGGCGAGCGCCCGCTGGCTTCCGAAAATCATCGGACTCAGATCGTACACACCTTCGGAAGGGAAATTTGAATGGTTGGCTTTATTCTTACCGGTCATGGACAGTTCGCACCCGGCCTCGCAAGCGCTATCGCTATGGTTGCTGGCGACCAGCCCGCTTTTACCGTCGTTCCTTTTGAGGGCGACCAGGCTGCTTCCTACGGTGAGGATCTCCGCGCCGCTATTACCGCCATGCGCGAGGAGTGCGATGGCGTGCTCGTCTTTACCGACCTGCTTGGTGGCACCCCGTTCAACCAGGCGATGATGATTGCCCAGGATGTCGACAACGTCGAGGTTCTGACCGGCACCAACCTTCCCATGGTTATTGAGCTTCTGTTCCTCCGCGGCAACGCCACGCTCGCCGAGCTTGGCGAGCAGGCCGTGACCGTTGGCCAGACGGGCATCACCGCCCAGACGGTCGCATCCGTTGCCGGCTCCGACGAAGAGGATATCTTCGGCGACGAGGACGGCATCTAATGGCCGATTTCGGAGCCAACGTCCTGAGCTCCTCGGTCGCCCTTTTAGGCCTGCTTGTCATCATGGGCTTGATTTACACCATCTGGTCGCAAATCAACATGAAGAAGAAGCAGAAGTACTTCAAGGAGCTGCACACCGAGCTCAAGCCGGGTCAAGAGGTTCTTTTCGCCGGCGGTATCTACGGAACCGTCAAAGGCATCGAAGGCGAGAAGGTCCAGATCAAAGTCCGATCCGGAGCCGTCGTAGATGTTTCGCGTTACGCGATTCAGGAGATCAAGTAACTGTCGTCAGCAAATAACGAAAGGAAGCTGATCAACATGGCAGAACCCAACATTCTTCTTACCCGCATCGATAACCGACTGGTTCATGGTCAGGTTGCCACCCAGTGGAACTCCACCCTGGGCTCCAACCTCATCCTCGTCGCCAACGACGACGTGGCGTCCAACACCATGCGCCAGAACCTCATGAAGATGGCCGCTCCCGCCGGCGTCGCTACGCGTTTCTTCTCTCTGCAGAAGACCATCGACGTCATTGGCAAGGCGAGCCCGCGCCAGAAGATCTTCATCGTGGCCGAAACACCGGAAGACGTGCTTACGCTCGTCAAGGGCGGTGTGCCTATAAAGAAGGTAAACATCGGCAACATGCACATGTCGGAAGGAAAGCGCCAAGTCGCCACCTCCGTCGCAGTTAACGACGAGGATGTCGCTGCGTTTAAAGAGCTGCAGGAATTGGGGGTGGAGTTGGAGATCAGGCGCGTTCCGAGCACGCCTGTTGAGGACACGAGCAAGCTCTTCTCGTAATCCTCGTGATCCACGTTGTCAGGAGTGAAACCCTGACGTTCTGTACGTGAAATCCAAAGTGCGTACATACATTTTGAAAGGAGGAGCAAGATGGAATACTCGATCATCCAGATCGCTCTGGTCTTCGTCGTCACGTTCATCGCGGCAATCGACCAGTTTGACTTCCTCGAGTCTCTCTATCAGCCCATCGTCACCGGCGCCGTCATCGGTCTTATCCTTGGCGACCTCAACACCGGTCTTCTCGTGGGTGGTACCTATCAGCTCATGACGATCGGCAACATGCCGATCGGAGGCGCTCAGCCGCCTAACGCCGTCATCGGCGGCATCATGGCAGCCATTCTCGCTATCGCCACGGGCCTCGAGCCCAACGCGGCAGTCGGTCTCGCCATTCCGTTCGCTCTGCTTGGCCAGCTTGGCGTTACCCTGGTCTTCACGCTTATGTCCCCGCTTATGTCCACGGCCGATAACATGGCTCACAACGCGGACACCAAGGGCATCGAGCGCCTGAACTACTTCGCCATGGCTCTGCTCGGCCTGATCTTCGCTGTCGTCGTCACCCTGTTCTTCATCGCTGGCGCTACCATTGGTCAGACCATCGCTTCCGCCATCCCGACTTGGCTGCAGACCGGTCTGTCCGCTGCAGGCGGCATGATGCGCTTCGTCGGCTTCGCCGTCCTGCTCAAGGTTATGATGAACCGCGATATGTGGGGCTTCTTCCTCATGGGCTTTGGCCTCGCGCTCATCACCGTTGCCAACGATTCGCTGGCAACCCCTGCTCTGCTCATCCTCGCTCTCATCGGCTTCGGCATCGCTTTCTGGGACTTCCAGCAGCAGACCGAGCTGAAGGGTGCAGCTGTTTCTGACGGAGGTGACTTCGAAGATGGCATCTAATGAGTATGTGATCCCGGAGCACTACGAGGATCTCACTCCTGCTCCGCAGCTCGACCAGAAGACCCTCAACAAGATGGCTTGGCGCTCCTGCTTCCTGCAGGCATCGTTCAACTACGAGCGCATGCAGGCCGCTGGCTGGCTCTACTCCATCATCCCCGGTCTGGAGAAGATCCACACCAACAAGAACGACCTCGCGGCTTCCATGAGCCACAACCTGGAGTTCTTCAACACCCACCCGTTCCTTGTCACCTTTGTTATGGGCATCGTGCTTTCGCTCGAGCAGAACAAGGTTGACATCCCCACGATCCGCGCCGTCCGCGTCGCCGCAATGGGCCCGCTCGGTGGTATCGGTGACGCCCTGTTCTGGCTGACGCTTGTGCCTATCACGGCCGGCATCACCTCCAACATGGCCATCAACGGCAACGCCGCTGCACCGATCATCTTCCTGGTGATCTTCAACGTCGTCCAGTTCGCTCTGCGCTTCTGGCTCATGAACTGGTCCTACAAGCTTGGCACCAGCGCTATTGACGCTCTGACCGCCAACATGCAGGCCTTCACGCGTGCCGCTTCCATCATGGGCGTCTTCGTCGTCGGTTGCCTGGTCGTCACCATGGGTGGCACCCAGATCAACCTCCAGATCCCCAACGGCACCACCCGTGGCCTCTCCGCTACTACCGTGATCGTCTCCGAGAAGGAGGCCGAGAACTTCACCGGTATGGAGGGTATTGATACCGAGACCGCTGAGGCCGGTACCATCGCCATGACCGATGAGGACGGCAACGCCCTCACCGCTTCCGATGCCGACGGCAACGCTGTCGAGTGCGGCGTCACCGATCTGGGCAACGGCATGGAGTCCGTTACCTACGGCACCGTCACCGAGGATCCGGTCAACTTCTCTGTTGCCGACACCCTCAACACCATCGTCCCGAAGCTCGTCCCGCTTATGCTTACGCTGCTGCTTTACTACATGTTCGCTAAGCACAGCTGGACCCCGACCAAGGGCATTCTCCTGCTCTTCGTCCTTGGCATCCTGGGCGCTGGCCCGCTTGGTCTCTGGCCGAGCATCTGGTAAGGCTCTAGCTTGAGGGGTGTGTCCCTACGCGGCTCACACCCCGACCCCTTAAGCCATGTGTATGTTAAAAGCCGCGTGCTCGAAAGAGCGCGCGGCTTTTGTTTTCTTGTTGATTCGGGTGTGGCAGACAGATAATGCTAAACACCCAAGGTGGTAGCCGAGTTTGAGAAAATGGGAGGATAGGATGGCGATCGGAGCGCGTAAGCAACCGCTGTACGATCAGCTGGTCGATATTCTGACCGAAAAGATTGACCATGAATATCGCGCCGGTGACATGATTCCTTCCGAGCGCGAACTTTCGGAGCGCTATGGTCTCTCGCGCACTACGGTACGCCTGGCTCTGCAGGAACTGGAGCGTTTAGGACTGGTGGTTCGGCAGCACGGTCGCGGTACCTTTGTGACCGACCGTTCGGCAAAAGCAACCAATCTTATGCAGTCCTACAGCTTTACCGAGCAGATGCGCGCGATGGGTCGAGAACCCGAGACCACGATTCTCGAGTTTTGCGAGATGGAGGCCGATAAGAATCTGGCCGAGCATATGGGATTGCGCATCGGTGATCGCATTTTTAAGCTCAAGCGCCTTCGTTCTGCCGACAATATGCCCATGATGGTCGAACGCAGCTATCTACCGGTTCGTCAATTTCTGTCCCTAAAGCGACCGCTGTTGGAGCGTAAGCCGCTTTACGATGTGATTGAGCAGGACTTTCAGCAAAAGATTCGCGTGGCCGAAGAGGAGTTCTATGCGAGCATAGCCCGTCCCACCGATGCCCACCTTTTGGGAATTGTCGAGGGCTCGCCTGTGCTCGATTTGGTCAGGACTACATATAACGAGTCAAACGAGGTTGTGGAGTATACACTCTCGGTTGCTCGTGCCGATCAGTTTAAATACAAGGTTTACCACCAGCGTAGCGACTAGTGTTCGCATTGTTTCCATATGATGATTCTTTGCATTTAACTGGTTACTACCAGATAACCAACCGAAGTGTATAATTGCACGTCAGAGGTTTACTTCTAGAGAGAGGTATTAGAAATGTTCGAGAAGAGTGTCGAGGAGCTCACCGAGCTCGGCGCCCAGATCACCACGGCCGAGATTGCTCAGCAGCCCGAGCTTTGGCGTGATACGCTCAACATCTATCGCGAGAACAAGGAGGCCATCGAGGCCTTTCTGGCCGAGGCTCGCGCTATGGGCGAGGGCCGTCTGTCCGTTGTCTTCACCGGTGCCGGTACGTCCGACTACGTTGGCGATACCTGCGCCCCGTACCTGCGTCACGCTGGCAACACTGATCTCTACGACTTTAAGCCCATCGCCACGACCGATATCGTGAGCGCCCCGCGCGACTTCCTGCGCGCCGAGGATCCCACGCTCGTGGTTTCCTTTGCCCGCTCTGGCAACAGCCCCGAGAGCCTTGCCGCCGTTGCCGTTGCCAAGGAGCTCGTCCACAACGTCAAGTTCCTCAACATCACCTGCGCTCCCGAGGGCAAGCTCGCCGTCGAGTCTGCCGATGATCCTAACGCGCTGACGCTGCTCATTCCGCGCGCCAACGACAAGGGCTTCGCCATGACCGGCTCTTATTCCTGCATGACCCTGCTCTCCACCCTAATTTTCGACACTGCCTCCGACGAGCAGAAGGCCGAGTGGGTCGAGACCATCGCCAAGATGGGCGAGGAGGTTATCGCTCGCGAGTCCGAGGTCGCCGATTACCTCGCTGGCGACTTCAACCGCGTGACCTACTTGGGTTCTGGCTCCTTCGGTGGCCTTGCCCAGGAGAGCCAGCTCAAGATCCTCGAGCTTGCTCACGGTCTGGTCGCTACTTCTTACGACACCTCCATGGGCTATCGTCACGGACCTAAGTCCTTCGTCGACGATAAGACGCTCGTCTTCGTGTTCGTCAACAACGACGCCTACACCCGTCAGTACGACATCGACATCCTCAATGAGATCGGTGGCGACGATATCGCTCAGCACACCATCGCCGTTCAGCAGGAAGGTGCCACCGTCTATGAGGGTGAGTCCTTCACCTTTAAGGGCTACGAGGCGCTTCCCGAGGGCTACCTTGCGCTGCCGTTCGTGATGTTTGCCCAGGCTATCAGCCTGCTCAACTCCGTGCGCGTGGGCAACACGCCCGATACGCCGAGCCCCACCGGCACGGTCAACCGCGTGGTTAAGGGCGTGACGATTCACCCCTTCACCGCTTAATCGCGTCCCCCTGTAAGGGCGCCCGTCCGCTCATAACGGCGGGCGGGCGCTTTTTGTTTTACGTGAGCTGGGTATAAGCATCACTACAGTCAACTGCTTTAGAAGCAAGGAGTGCATATGAGCACGTACGCAATTAAGGCTGACAAGTTCTTCTTGCCAGCAGGCCCGCAACTGGGCGGCTATCTTATGGTCGAGGATGGCGTCTTTGGCGCCTGGCAGGCCGACGAGCCCTCTTGCGAGATTATGGACTACACGGGATCGTGGATCGCACCGGGTATGGTCGATACTCACATCCATGGCTTCTACAACCACTCAACTACCGATAACGATCCCGAGGGCATCGATATCAGCTCGACCGAGCTCGCCCGTCGCGGCACCACCAGCTGGCTGCCCACGACGTTCACCGATGGCGTCGAGCAGATCAAGGACGCCTGCGCCGCCATCGCTCAGGCGGACGAGCGTCGCGGCCCCGACTTCTGCGGTGCTCGCATTCAGGGTATCTACCTGGAAGGCCCCTTCTTTACCATGAAGCACGTGGGTGCGCAGAACCCCGCTTACCTGATCGATCCCTCCGAGGAGGTCTTCGATCAGTGGCAGGAGGCTGCGGGTGGTCGCATCGTTAAGAGCGCCATGGCGGCCGAGCGCGACGGTGCCGCTGCTTATGCGGCTGCTCTGAATGCCAAGGGTGTGGTGACCAGCATCGGTCACTCCGACGCCACCTACGATGAGTGCATCGCCGCCATCAACGCCGGTGCCAGCTGCTTTACGCATACCTATAACGGTCAGCGCGGGCTGCATCACCGTGAGCCCGGTGTCGTGGGCGCTGCCATGTCCACGCCCGAGACCTACGCCGAGATCATCTGTGACGGCAAGCACGTTAACCCTGCCGCCATCAAGGCGCTGCTGCAGGCAAAGGGCTGGCAACACACGGTGCTCATCACTGACTGCCTGGGTTGCGGCGGCATGCCCGAGGGCAGCTACACCAGTGGTGGCATGGACGTCATCATGAAGGACAACCTGTGCTGGCTCGCCGACGGCAAGAGCATTGCCGGCTCGGTGCTCACGCTTGCCCAGGGCGTCAAGAACATCGTTGACTGGGGCATCGCCAGCGCCGATATCGCCATTCGCATGGCAACCGAGGTGCCGGCACGCTCCGCGCACATCGAGGATAAGTGCGGCAGCATCATGCCGGGTCGCGACGCCGACTTTGTCGTGTTCGACCATGAGCTTACCCTCGTCGAGACGTATGTTGGCGGCCAGAGCGTCGGCAACGCCTTTACCGAGTAACGATAGAAAAAGACGGCGGGCCCGAATCTGCTCGGACCCGCCGTATGGGTTAAACGCTCAAAAGCACCTTCACAGTTACAGCTTGTTAGCGATCTTCTTTGCCGTGCGCTTGACGCCGGCCACCAGGCCTCCTGCAGGATGCTCCTTCTCGTATGCTAGACGCTTCTCGCGCTTGGCGTACTCTTCGACGATGATATCGCCATATTCGTCTTCGATCTTGTCGAAAAAGTCGACGGCGCCCTTAATTTCCTCAGCGGTCGGGTGTCCCTTTTGGACACCGCCGGCGAGTTTGAACGGCCCCCACGTATCAAAGCCGGGGCAGCCGTAGACACCCATAAAGATGGCCTGCCTCATGCGGCAGATGCCATCGATATCCTTGCCGTACCACTTGTTTTTGCCACCGTAGGTCATAAGGCCAAACACCTTGTCCTGCGGCTGCAGCACGTTCGTGAGCACGCGTGCCATGTCCTTGTCGATCTCGGAGTAATAGATGCCCGTGGCGACACCGATCAGATGATATTCGTGCAGGTCGGGGTACTCGTTTTTACCGAGCGCCTTGACGTCGAGGGTATCGATCTCGGGGTGTGCCTCGACGATGGCGTCCACGAGCTTTTTCGTATTGCCGTGATGGCGCGAGGCATAGAGGATGATAGTTCGCATAAGAAGGCCTTTCAGCTGTAATTGCATCAATGTCTGTATGGTACCCCGTTACATGGCTGGGATACCGAACGCATCGATGAACGTGCGGGTTTGTCCTTTGGTTAGGGCCGAGACGGGTACTTGCGAGCAAAAAGCAGTTGTTCGAAAGGATGGGCAATGGAATACGCTCTCTCCAACGATTCGATTTCTATTAAGGTGTCCACGGCCGGTGGTTCGTTTACCTCGATCGAGGCCGGAGGTCGCGAGTATCTGTGGCAGGGCGATCCCGCCGTGTGGTCCGGCCAGGCACCGATTTGCTTCCCGATTTGCGGAGGCTTGCGCGATAACAACGCCATGACGTTTGCCGGGCATCATGTAAAGCTCGCTCGCCACGGCTTTGCGCGCAAGCAGGAGTGGAAGCTGTTGAGCCAAAGCGCAAACGAGCTGGCTATGTGCCTGGCATCCGAGGATAACGCCGCGCTGCTGAGCGATTATCCGTACCCGTTTAAGCTTGTCGCCCGCTATACGCTCGAGGACGCTGCCGTGCGCGTTTCCTACGAGGTCACCAACGAGGGAACCGAGGACATGCCGTTCTTTATCGGCGGTCATCCCGGCTTTAGGTGTCCGCTCGATGAGGGCGAGGCCTATACGGACTACGAGTTGCGCTTTGAGAAGGACGAAGCTGCTGAGCTTTGCACTGCCGTCCCTTCGACTGGCTTGATTGACGTGACCAACCGCTCCAAGAACCCCATGGTGGGAAAGACGCTGCCTCTGTCGCATGAGCTCTTCGATTTTGCGGAGACCATCTTTGACGTGCTCGAGAGTCGTCAGGTCACGCTTTCCAAGAAGGGTGAGGACAAGGGCGTTCGCCTAAGCTTTGAGGGTTTCCCATATCTCATTGTGTGGAGCAAGCCCGAGGGCGATTTTGTGGCGGTTGAGCCCTGGGGCGGCCTTTCGACCTGCTCCGATGAGGACGACGTGCTTGAGCATAAGCGCGGCTGCCTTGTCGCCAAGCCCAAGGAGACCGTCGTTCGCTCGTTCACGATTGAGATTCTGTAGTCGCATGTAGCCAATTCGTTTTGCAAGGCATAAGGAGCCTGCGAGATAAGGAGCTAGAAATGATCCTCACCGTTACGATGAACCCGTCTGTCGATACGCGCTATCAGCTCGATGAGCTCATGATCGACGACGTCAACCGCGTGACGCCCGAAAAGACCGCCGGCGGTAAGGGCCTCAACGTGGCCCGCGTCCTGGGCCAGCTGGGCGACGATGTCGTGGCAACCGGCTTGCTTGGTGGTCATATGGGCGCCTATATGGCCGAGCTCATGGATGCCAATGGCATTAAGAATGATTTTGTGCCCATCAAGGGCGAGACCCGCATCTGCCTCAACATCCTTCATGCTGGCAACCAGACCGAGCTGCTCGAGAGCGGCCCGACGATTGCCCCCGAGGAGCTCGATGCCTTTACCGCCAAGTTTACCGAGCTTGCGGGTAAGGCCGATGTCGTTACCATCTCGGGTTCGCTGCCCCGCGGCGTCGAGGCGGACTACTACGCCAAGATCACGGGCATTGCCGAGAACGCCGGCGCCAAGGTGCTGCTCGATACCTCGGGTGCTTCGCTCGAGGCCGCCCTTAAGTCCGAAATTAAGCCCGAGCTGGTCAAGCCTAACCTGACCGAGATCAACGGCCTTCTGGGCACGAGCTTTACCACCGACGATGTGGACGAGCTCCGCGCCGCGCTCGCTTCTGACGCCCGCTTCTCCGATATCCCCTGGGTCGTCGTGTCCATGGGCGCTGCCGGCTCCGTGGGCTTCCACAATGGCCGTGCGTTCCGCGCGAAGACGCCCGATATCCCTGCCGTTAACGCCACGGGCTCTGGCGATTCGACCATTGCCGGCTTCGCACATGCGATCGCTGCTGGCGCGGATGACGAGACGGTCCTGCGTACCGCCAACACCTGCGGCAAGCTCAATGCCATGGATCCCATGACTGGCCACTTGGTTATGGATCGTTGGGACGAGGTTTACAACGGCGTTGTCGTGACCGAGCTGTAGGAGCTTGTGCAGCGGCCTCGGCATCGGTTGTTTGCTTGTGGTTGGAGCCGACGACAAGTGCAGTAGCATTATGCCGGGGCGCGACGCCGACACTGTCGTGTTCAATCCCGACCTTACCCTGGTCGAGACGCATGTGGGTGGCAACAGCGTCGGTAATGCGTTTGCCGAGTAGCCGCCAAAGAAACGATCCGAGAGGGGATTTAGATGATTTACGGTGCATTGGGCGATATCGAGGAGTACCGTGGAATGCTCAAGGGCCTCGACGTGCTGATCGATTGGCTCGAGGAGAACGATCCGGCGAAGCTCGAGGTCGGCAGCCATCCGATTCTGGGCGACAAGGTCTTTGCGAACGTCATGGCTCCCACGACGCGTCCCGAAGCCGAGGCTCACTATGAGACGCATCAGCGCTATCACGACCTGCAGATCGACGTCGAGGGTCGCGAGGCCTTTAAGGTTGCCACGGGCAGCCTGACGCTGGTCCAGGAGTTCGACGAGAAGGACGACTACGATCTGGTCGATTCCGACGCCTCGATCGCCGGCGATCTTGCTGACGACAAGTTTGCGCTGTTTGTTGCCGGCGAGCCTCACATGCCCACGCTCGAGTTCCCGGGCGATGGCGCGCAGCCGGTCAAGAAGATTTGCTTTAAGCTGCTTGCAGATGCTTACTGGGAGGAGTAGCGCGCTGCTCGGCTGAGCTGTTCGTGTTGCGAGCGTTATCCCTTGGGGGAGCTCGCTTGGGCCCCGCTGAACGCGGTTCCTTTGGGGATTGCGGTTGGCGGGGCTTTTGTTGAGTAGGGGAGTTTCCGGCGGCGTTGTGCTTGGATTGGCGGATGCGCGCCCGAAATCGGCAACAAAAAAGCCGCCCGAAGGCGGCTATCTTGTGCAATGGAGCCAGCGACCGGGCTCGAACCGGTGACCCCCGCTTTACGAGAGCGGTGCTCTACCAACTGAGCTACGCTGGCGGCCATGTGGTGACGCAACTGAGGCGTCAACGGCTGTCTATGATACGGGACATCGCACATCCGCGCAAGTGTTCTGAGGGCTTTTCTCACTTTAAATGCACTACCTTGATTATCGACTTTATCCGAACACCTCCCACATTCATCCGCACATGTGCGGATGAATGTGGGAACCCGATACCCTGAGGGCCGGATCGGCCGGC
>NZ_WQPL01000039.1 GCF_018785245.1 Collinsella aerofaciens
CGTTCTGGGCGCGCCTCAATCGTAGCCCGAGACGGTCCCGGGCTGACAATTTCGACTGTAATGGACGTTCTTAAACGACTAGTCAAAAGGGACACTCTTTGGTTTAACACCCACAAATCTGACTGCCTCCGCCAAAACTATGGCGGTTTACTACGATGAATCGCTCAACCGCGACCACTCCGAAACTTGTTGAACTAAAACCGCAGGTAGATGCCTTGCACTTTTTAGCGAAAAGCCGGCGTGGTTGGAATACCTCAATTCATCGTAGTAAACCGACATAGTTTCGTATTTCCAGCAGTTCCAAATTCGTCAATACGTCGGCGTTTGCAAAAAAGCCCGACCTCCGTGGGAGATCGGGCTTTCAAGGCTTAGTTAAACCAAGTCTGTACGGTCAAATGACCCGTAGCTTACATCTGCTCGGGAGCGGAGACACCAACGAGGGTGAGCACCAGGGCGAGTGTTACGCGGACGGCGTCGCAAGCGGCCAGACGGGCACGCGAAAGCTCGGGGTCGACGGGACGGCCCTCGCTCGGCAGCACCTGGCAGGCAGCGTAGAAGCTGTGGAAGTCGCCGGCGAGCTCCTCGGCAAAGTGCGTCAGACGGAACGGGGCGCGGTCGCGAGCGCAGCTGGCAATCAGGTCGGTGAGCTCGTTGAGCTTACGCGAAAGGGCGAGCTCGGTCGGATCGGTCAGCAGCGAGTAATCGACGTTCTCACCGATGGCCTTGGCGGCGACGGCCTTCATGCCCATCTCGTCAGCCTGCTCGGGCGTAACGTCAGCGGCACGGCGCAGGATGGAGCACACGCGGGCGTGAGCGTACTGCACGTAGTACACCGGGTTGGAGTTGTCGCGCTTCTTAACGGCCTCGATGTCGAAGTCGACCATCTGGTTAGAGCTCTTGGAGATGAGCGTGTAGCGAGCGGCGTCGGAGCCAACCTCGTCGACGAGCTCCTGCAAGGTCACCATGGTGCCCTTGCGCTTGGACATACGGACGGGCTTGCCGTTGCGCAGCAGGTTGACGAGCTGGCCCAGCAGAACCTCAAACTTGCCGGGATAGCCAAGAGCGTCGCAGACGCAGCGGACGCGGTCGATATAGCCGTGGTGGTCGGCGCCCCAGATGTCGATGACGTGATCGACGCGCTGGAACTTATCCCAGTGATAGGCAACGTCGGAGGCGAAGTAGGTGTACTCGCCGTCGGACTTGATCAGGACGCGGTCCTTGTCATCGCCCAGGTCGGTGGAGCGGAACCACAGGGCGCCGTCCTTGGTGTAGAGGTAACCCATCTTGTCGAGCTTCTCAAAGGCGCGGTCGACGGCGGAGGTGCCGGCGGTCTCGCCCTCGGTGTCCTTCACATACAGCGAGCGCTCGGAGAACCAACGATCGAAGTCGCAATTGACGGCGTGGCAGAGGTCACGCATGTTGTCGACCATCTTCACATAGCCGCGCTCGCGGAAGCTCTCCATGCGCTCCTGAGGATCGGCGTTGACCCACTTGTCGCCGTCGGTGCGCCAGAACTCGGCAGCCTCGTCGATGATGTAGTCGCCGCCGTAGGAGTCCTTGCCCAGGGTCTCGGCAAAGTTGTCCTGGTACGGATGGGTCTCGGGATGCTCGTCGTTCTCGTCGGCAACAAAGGCGTCGCGGTCGGCGATCAGCAGCTTGTGAGCCTCGTCGATATCCACGCCCTGCTTGGCGATGATGTCGGCAAGCTGCATATAGCGCGTGCTGATGGAGTTGCCGAAGGTGTTCATCTGAGAGCCGTGGTCGTTGATGTAGAACTCACGCTGGATGTCGTAACCGGCGTGGTCCATAACACGGCAGAGCGAGTCGCCCAGCGCGGCCCAGCGGCCGTGGCCGATGTGCATGGGGCCGACGGGGTTGGCGGAGACGAACTCGACCTGGGTCTTCAGGCCACCACCGACGTTGGACTTAGCGAAGTCCATACCCTTCTCGCGAGCCTCGCCAAAGATGGCATTCTTGACGGCAACGGAGAGGTAGAAGTTGATGAAGCCGGGGCCTGCGATCTCAACCTTCTCGATCGCGGGGTCCTCGGGCATATGGGCAACGATGGCCTCGGCGATCTTGCGCGGGGCGCAGTGGGCCAGCTTGGCGGACTTCAGGGCCATGGTAGAGGTCCACTCGCCATGAGAAGTGTCAGCCGGTCGCTCGATAGCGCAATCGTCAAGTTCAAATGCGGAAAGGTCGCCGGCCTCCTGGGCCGCAGCAAGCGCAGCGCGTACCAGCTCTTCAATCTTCTCGGGCATAGATCCTCCTTGTGTTAAAGCCCCCGAGCTCTTGGTCACTCGTAGGGCAAAAGCCAGAGTTTGTAGCACTCTATCACAAGCGACGGGCACTGTCGCAGGGTAAAGCTAATAGATATTGCATATGCACAAAAATGACTACAGCTTGTATGGAGTCACTCAAAGATGCCGGTCTGCCTGCAGATTATGCAGGCGTTGAAAATGTATAAAGGTGTGAATGAGCTGCGTCTGTTATCGAATACTCTTACCTATCAGAGTTGTGTGCTTTTCCTGCATAAAGTAAGGGTTTGCGCACGTCAGCGTGTTATTCTAGACATACGTAAATTCGTATAAGTTGGAGGTAGCATGTTCTCAATCGGTCAACACGTCATTCATCCGGGTCAGGGAGTCTGCACCGTCGTCGGTTTTAGGGACGACACGCCGCAGCCCATGCTACTGCTCGAGACCAAGCAGGGACATGCGCAGACGATCCTCATGTACCCCGTGGCGCAGGCCGACCGTTTGCACGCCGCCATCTCGCAGCAAGATGCCGAGCACCTGCTGAGCCACTATGACGAGCTGGAGTGCGACACCTTTACCGAGCGCAACAGCTCACTTGAGGAGACACACTTTAAGCAGCAGCTCAAGCTGGGCGCGCCTGAGACGGTCCGCGTGGCAAAGACCATGATGCACCGCATTCGCCAGGCCGAGGAAGCTGATAAAAAACCCAGCTCCTACTACATGCGCGTACTCAAGGAGGCCAAACGCCGCTCCATCGAGGAGTTCGCCGTGGCCCTTGGTGTCACCGAGGAGGCCGCCGAAGCCCGCCTAGCCCAAGCCGCCCTCAACTAACCTGCCAAAAAGGGACAGGTTTATTTTGGTAGGTTTTATCTGGCCAAACGTTAACGAACAATTAGTAAATGGCCGGGTGCTCCGTTTTGTTTTTGAGCGCCCGGCTATTTTTCCATCGCCGCAGAAATACATGAAGTCCATTTGCGATAACATCACTCGAGGGCCATCAAAATCGATGCAACCAACGCTCACATCAACAACAAGCGCGCCCGTCTTGCTCAATTACCATTTAAAAGCATCAATTTGAAAACGCAATAACATTTCGGCAGGTAGCAGCTATAGTCGGTGAACTGAATCTCGACAACCGTGGTCTCCGAATGCAGTATCTTCAGCTCATTCAAGCTAAAGGAGGGACCATGCCGAGAAAGCCTCGTTCAAAGTCACCAACCGGTTATTTCCACGTCACGTTGCGTGGAAACGGAGGGCAATTGCTGTTTGACGATGCCGAGAACCGAATCGCCTTGCTTCAGATCCTTGATGCGATCCTCCCCAAACACAATATTGAGCTTATCGCTTGGTGCCTTATGGGAAACCATATTCATCTGCTCATCGACGATCCGGACGACCGCAAGAGCGACGCGATGCATGCGATAGCCGTATCGTATGCGGGCAGGTACAATGCGCGGACGGGTCATATCGGCCACGTGTTTCAGGAGCGATTTTGGGATTCGCCCATCAAGTCGGAAGAATATTTACTCGAGGCAATTCGATACATTCATCTGAATCCCCAAAAGGCAGGACTGGCGGCATACCACGAATATCCATGGAGCAGCCATCGCGAGTACCTAATGAGTGCCAGGTCACGGCCGCATGTCACCGGCAGCGTTGTCGATATTTTATTTCCAACACCTCGCTCGTACCTTCAGCTCATGGAAAGTGCGCCGTCGCTTCCCTATCGCCCCAGCGCAACAGCTAAGGTGCGCGAGGAAGATCTATGCGAATTTGGCACAGCAATCGTGCAGAGTGTCGCAGGATGTGCTCCGACGGAGCTCAAATCCATTTCTAAGGCGCTACGCAATGAGGCGATTCTCGCGCTTCGAAAAGAAGGATTAACGATTAAGCAGGTTCAGCTGCTGACCGGACTGGGAACATGGATTATCAAGAACGCGGCCTAGCCGTCGGTCGGCAATGGCGGCCGTCAGCCCGCGACATCCGCAGATACGACAAACGCCTCCGCAGCTTAAAGCTAAAACGGAGGCGTTTTCCCAGATAAAACCCGCCAAAATAAACCTGTCCCTTTTTGGCAGGTTAGGCCTGGAAGGTATCGCGATCGGGCGCGAAGGATTGCATGGCCGCGATGGTACGGTCGAAGAGCTCGGGGAGCTCCCAGCCCAGCATCTCGGCGCCCTGCGAAATCACGTCACGCGAACAGCCGGCGGCAAAGCGCTTGTCCTTGAACTTCTTCTTGAGCGACTTGGTCGTAAAGTCCATAACGCTTTTGCTCGGGCGCATGATGACGGCAGCACCGATCAGGCCGGTGAGCTCGTCGCAGGCAAACAGGATCTTCTCCATCTGCAGCTCGGGCTTGGGCAGCGAGGTGTTGAAGTCGGACGTGTGCGTCTGGATGGCGCGAATGAGCTCGGGCGATGCGCCCTCGCCCTCAAGAATCTCGGCAGCATAGATGGTGTGGTTCATGGGGTCGTCCTCATGCTCCTCCCAATCCAGGTCGTGCAGCAGGCCGACGATGCCCCAAAACTCCTCGTTCTCGGGGTCGAACTCGCGCGCAAAGTAGCGCATGGTGCCCTCGACCGTCTCGCCGTGGGTGATGTGGAACGGGTCTTTGTTGTGCTCGTTAAGCAGTTCAAACGCGCGGTCGCGGGTGATTCCGGCGGAAAGCGTCTGGGACATGGCAATACCTCCAGGTGAGTCGGTGCTAGGACACGGTGTCACTATCGTATATCGCCACGGCTCAAGCCGAAAGACAGAAAAGGTATGCGGAGAAAAAAGCCGGGCGAACGTGTCACCCGGCAAAACCGCAGATAAAACCTGCCAAAATAAACCTGTCCCTTTTTGGTAGGTTTAGGGACGGACCTGGCCGGTGCCGCGGAGCTTGTATTTGTAGGTGGTGAGGGCCTCGGCGGCAAAGGGGCCGCGGGCGTGGAGCTTTTGGGTCGAGATGCCGATCTCGGCGCCCAGGCCAAACTCGCCGCCGTCGGTGAAGCGCGTGCTGGCGTTGGCGTACACGGCCGAGGCATCGACCGCATCCAGGAAGCGCTCGCAAGCATCCGTGTCCTCGGCAACGATGGCCTCGGAGTGCATCGTGCCGTAGCGGTTGATGTGTGCGATGGCCTCGTCCTCGCTTGCCACGACCTTCACGCTCATCTCGAGCGCCAGGTACTCGCGACCCCAGTCCTCCTCAGTCGCGGCGACGTAGTCATCACCCTCGGCAAGCCCGGCATCGGCGCATGCGGCGCAGGTTGCCTCGTCGCCGTGAATGAGCACGCCGTGGTCGTGCAGCACGGCCACGACCGCGGGCAAAAACGCATCGGCCACAGCACGGTCGACCAGCAGCGACTCGGCGGCATTGCACACGCCTACGCGCTGGGTCTTGGCATTAACGATAATGTTGAGCGCCTTATCAAAGTCGGCGGATTCATGCACGTAGATGTGGCAGTTGCCCGTGCCCGTCTCGATCACCGGCACAAGCGACTCGCGCACGCAGCGCTGGATCAGGCCCGCACCGCCGCGCGGAATGAGCACATCGACGATGCCGCGAAGCTTCATGAGCTCGCCGGTGGCCTCGCGATCGGTGGACTCAATCATCGAGACGGCCTCGCGCGGGAAGCCCTTGGTCTCGAGCGCATCGGCCAGCAGCTCAGAAATCATGGCACACGAGTGATAGGCCAGCGAGCCGCCGCGCAGAATGCAGGCGTTGCCGGTGCGGATGCAGATGCCCGCGGCGTCGGCCGTCACGTTGGGGCGCGCCTCGTAAACCATGGCGACCAGGCCCAACGGCACGCTCACGCGGGTCAGGTCCACGCCGCTTGCGAGTATGCGGTGGTCGAGCACGCGGCCAACGGGATCAGGCAGCTCAGCGAGCTTTTCCAGGCCGGCGGCCATGCCCTCAACGCGCTCGGGCGTCAGCAGCAGGCGATCGAGCAGTCCGGCCGAGGTACCCGCATCGCGCGCGGCGGACATGTCGAGCTCGTTGGCGGCGACGATGGAGTCGACACCGTTGCGCAGTGCTGCGGCCATGGCGCGCACGGCCTCCTGGCGCTGCTCATCGCTCGCCGTGGCAAGTGAGGCCGACGCTGCCTTGGCGGCAACGGCAAGATCGTGGACATACGTGGCTATATCGACCGACATGGGCGGCCCTTTCTCCTAGAAGTTTGCAACCATGGTAGCCGATTTGCGCATGGCCTCGCCCGCGGCGGTAGAATTGGTCAACCCGAAACACCGCAACGAACGGAAGACTCACATGGCCCTCATCACTTCATACCACGTCCCCGGCCTTTACGTCGAGGACCACAGCATCGACGTCCCCCTTGACTGGCGCGGCCTGGAGCCGATGCTCCTGGCCGTCGGCAGCACTATGCGCCGCGGCGCTATGCCGGCACCCATCGCCGGCGCGCCCGAGAGCATCAAGCTCTTCTACCGCGTGGTTTGCGCGCCCGACCGCATCAACGACGATCTGCCACTGCTCCTGTTTTTGCAGGGCGGCCCCGGCGGCGAGAGCCCGCGTCCGCTGTCGCCCACAAGCGACGGCTGGATTGAGGAGGCCGTCAAGCACTTCCGCGTGGTCCTTCCCGACCAGCGCGGCACCGGACGCAGTAGCTGCGTGGACGGACGCAGGATCAAGGCACTGGGTGATCGCGCAACGGCCGCCGGCGCCGATACAGCACGCTCGCAGGCGGACTTCCTCAAGCGCCACCTCGCCAGCTCCATCGTGCGCGATTTTGAATACCTGCGACTGGTGGGC
Organism: Collinsella aerofaciens; assembly: GCF_018785245.1. Taxonomy (GTDB): domain Bacteria; phylum Actinomycetota; class Coriobacteriia; order Coriobacteriales; family Coriobacteriaceae; genus Collinsella; species Collinsella aerofaciens_AD. The sequence continues at coordinate 7,009 of NZ_WQPL01000039.1, forward strand.
TTTGGCGGCAAGCCGTGGGTCACGCTCGGCCAAAGCTACGGCGGTTTTTTGACGCTGAGCTACCTGTCGCTCTTCCCCGAGGGCGTGGCGGCGAGCTTTACCTGCGGCGGAATCCCCCACGTGCCGGCGAACGCACGCGAGGTCTACGCGCACACCTTCCCGCGCATGGCCGCCAAGACGCAGCAGTATTATGACCGCTACCCCGCTGACGTCGAGCGCGTGGCAGCCCTGGCCGATGCGCTCGAGGCTCAGAAGCCCGTGCTACCCGACGGCTCGCCGATGACGGTCGAGCGCCTACAGCTCATGGGCAGCGACTTTGGTATGAAGCCGAGCTTTGAGCGCATGCACTGGATTATCGATCATGCTTTTGTTGACGGTGACGGCACGCTGGCCTGCGGCGCCTCGGTATCTGACAGCTTTTCGATGCGCGCCTTCGAGCGCACCAACACGCGTACAAACCCGCTGTATTGGACACTGCAGGAGTTCATCTACGCCGACGGCGACACCATGCCCATTCGCTGGGCCGCAGCAGAGGAGAAGGCTCACCGCGCCGAGTTCGACACCCTCGCGCGCCCGCTCATGTTTACCGGCGAGGCCATGTTCCCGTGGATGTTCGAGCAGATGCCCGAGCTCAAGCCCTTCAAGCCCGCCATGGACCTGCTGATGGAAGACACCAGCTGGGACAAGATCTACGACCCGCAGCGACTGGCGTGCAACGAGGTGCCCCTGCAGGCCGCGGTGTATTTCGACGACATGTACGTGGATTCGGGCCTGCAGCTTGATACGCTCAGCCGCGTGGGCAACTCGCATGCCTGGGTGACTAACGAGTTCGAGCACGATGGCCTGCACGGCAGCGTGGTGTTCAAGCTCCTCTTCAACGAAGCCCTCAACCGAGGAGACCTGCGCCAGATCTTCTAGCAAAGGAGTGTCCCCACCTGCCGGCACAAAAAGAACGTCCCCAAGTGCCGAACAAGTGCCGGCAACGACAATGCCGCAGGTAGAGAACGGAAAGCGAAAACGCCCCTAAGCGAGCAAGGTGACGTGAAAGAGGAGGGCATTGACCTTTTGGTCATGCCCGACGATTGAACGTCAGATTGCCGCTTAGGGGCGTTTGCAGCGTCAATTGGTTATGCGAAGACGATTAAATTATCCCTGTGTATCGCCGGCTTCTCGGCCAGGTTAGCGAGCAGGCGGTTGCTGGCGATCTGGTCCTGGCGGCGACCGGCAGCAAGTTCCAGCACGTCCGAATCGGCCTCGGCGATACCGCGGGCGACAACCATACCGCTCGGGTCGCACACGTCGAGCACATCGCCCTCGGCAAACTGGCCATCGACCTCGCGAATACCCACCGCAAGCAGGGAAGAACCACGGCTGACCAGCGCCTTCGCAGCACCATCATCGACCGTCACCGAGCCATGCGCCTTGTCGCCCAGTGCGATCCACAGCTTGCGGGGTGCGATGTCCAGACGCTCCGCCGGCGGATCGAACAGCGTGCCCACGCTCTCGCCGCGGGCGAGGCGCACGAGCGCATCGGGCTCCTCGCCCGAGCAAATCACGCTCTGAATGCCCGCCGTCATCAGGATGCGGCTCGCGCGAATCTTGGTAATCATGCCGCCCGTGCCCACCGATGTGGAAGAATCGCCCGCCGAGGCAATAATCTTGGCATCGATCTTATGCACGACAGGAACAAACTCGGCCGTGGGGTCCTCATGCGGATTGGCAGTATAGAGGCCATCGATGTCCGAGAGCGTCACGCACAGATCGGCAGAAACCAGGCAGCTCACAAGCGCCGCCAGTGTGTCGTTGTCGCCAAACTTGATCTCGTCGACGGTAACGGTGTCGTTCTCGTTGACGACCGGCACCACGCCCAGCTCCACCAGGCGCAGCAGGGCGTCGCGCGCGTGCAGGTAGGACGTGCGACGCGCCGTGTCGTGACGCGTGAGCAGCACGAGCGAGGTGAGCAGATCCCGTGCATGGAATTCCTCGTCGTAGGCCGACGAGATGATGCACTGACCAGCCGAGGCGCAGGCCTGCAGGCTCGGCAGGTCGCCGACCGGCTTGCGGTCGAAGCCCAACACGGGATAGCCGCAGGCGATAGCGCCCGAGCTCACCACGACCAGGCGCCAGCCGAGCTTGCGCAGGGCTGCGGCCTGATCGGCAAGCCCGCCGATAAAGGTGCGGTTGACCTTGCCGTCGGCGCCCACCACCGTGGACGAACCGATCTTTACCACCATCGTTTTATAAGAAGTCGTCATACGTCAAACCAATCGACTGTTCAGCGAACGGACGAACGGGCAAGCGAGAAAAATGATCCGTTTTCCTCCGTCGCATGCGGATCATTTTGCCCAGGGAAAGGCAGAGGCCGCGGCCATGTTCTTGCGCACGAGCTCGTCGCGTACCTGAGCCAGGCCCTGCTCCATGCCCACCACATAGGTCTGCGGGTACAGGAAGCGCTTGAAAGCTGCGTCCAGATGATCGAGCGCCCAAACACAGCGCTCGCGCGCGTCCTGGATGCTCTCACGCGGAGCCACTGCACTGCCATCGCGCACGATCGGCACCAGCAGCTCGCGATACTCAAGCTCCGACACATCGGTCACCAGGGCGGCATCATTCACGGCCACGAGGGTATTGCCGCGCGCGGCGCCCTCCCCCGCCAGATGGTCCTCGTCGTAGATCATGTCGCAGACCGGGCCGCCAAAGCCGTCGTAATAACGGCGCACGCGCTGCACGCCCGGGATCGTGCGCTTGTAGGGCTGCTCGGAGAGCTTGACCACCGGCGTCCATGGATCTGCCTCGCTCGCACGGCGGGCGGAAAGCTTGTACACGCCACCCAGCGCCGGCTGGTCATAGCAGGTCGCGAGCTTGGTACCCACGCCAAAGCTATCGATGGGCGCGCCCTGGTCCAGCAGCGACTGAATCGTGTACTCGTCAAGATCGTTGGAAACCGAGATCCCCACATAGGGCAGGCCCTCGGCATCAAAACGGCCGCGAACATACTTGGAGAGCTTGGCGAGGTCGCCGGAGTCGATGCGAATAGCCGACAGACGCTCGCCCACCGCCTCCATCTCCTTGGCAACCGTAATGGCATGCTCGCAGCCCTCGCGCACGTCATAGGTGTCGATGAGCAGCGTACAGTTCTTGGGGCTCGACTTGGCAAAGGCGCGGAAGGCCTCGAGCTCGGAATCGAAGCTCATCACCCAGCTGTGCGCATGCGTGCCAAAGACGGGAATACCATAGCGGCGGCCGGCGAGCACATTGGACGTAGAGGAGCAGCCGGCAACGTAGCTCGCGCGCGCAACGGCCAGGCCGCCATCGGGACCCTGGGCGCGGCGCAGGCCAAACTCCGCCACGGGGCGACCGTCGGCGGCGAGCACCACGCGCGCCGTCTTGGTGGCGACAAGCGTCTGGAACCCGACGATGTTGAGCAGCGCCGTCTCAAGCAGCTGGCACTCGAGCGCAGGACCGGTGACGCGCACCATGGGCTCGCGCGGAAAGACGAGCTCGCCCTCGGGGACGGCGTCGATATTTACATGCGCACGAAAATCGCGCAGGTAGTCGAGGAATGCGGACTTGAACATCGCGCCGCCGGCAGGGGCCTCAAGCGAGGCGAGGTAGTCGATATCCTCGGGCGTAAAGCGCAGGTTCTCGACGAGCTCGGGCAGCTCGGCGGTGCCGCACATGACGGCATAGGCGCTGCCAAAGGGATGGTCGCGGTAAAACGCGGTAAAACAACCCTGCTCATTGGCCTTGCCGCTCTCCCACAGGCCCTGGGCCATAGTGAGCTCGTACAGATCGGTGAGCATTGCAATGTCGGTGGGATGCGAGATGTCGGTCAAAGCCATGGGGCGACCTTTCGGATGTGTGGTGCAGAATTTGAGGGTTGGACGAGAGCAGAGCATGCGGACATGACGCCCGATGCGAGTCGGTTAGAGCAGGCCCATGCTGGTCAGGATCGTGTAGCCCATAAAGATGACAAACGCGATGAGGGCAAGGACAATGATGATTTTTTGAGCCGGCGCCATGCCAGGGATCTCGTTCTCGCCCATAGGCTCCTTGGAGGTAACCATGCGCTGGGCAAAGGTCATCTCGTCACGGCTCGGCTTGGGCTCGACGGACTTGGGACGGGCGGCCTTTTTAGGCTGAGGTTTGGGCGCGGCAGGTGCAGGCTTCGCAGCAGCGGGCTTGGGTGCGGGCGCGGGCGCCGATGCGGATGCGGCGTTCGCGGCGGCCTCCTCGGCCTTCGCACGCTCGGCACGCAGGGCAGCCAGCTCCTCACGCTCGCGACGGGCCTCTTCCCGAGCCTCGCGGCGGGCCTTCTCAGCGCGGAGCTCTTCCAACTCGGCGCGCTCCTCGTCGGACAATGGTTGGGACTCAAGCTCGGCCATGGTATAGCCCTTTCTTTTAAAAAAAGCCGCCGACACAATGTCAGCGGCTTATCAAATCCATGGGTGGAGACGAAGGGAGTCGAACCCTCGGCCTCTGCCATGCGACGGCAGCGCTCTCCCAACTGAGCTACGTCCCCAGGACAAGTCGATATTTTACCTACGGCTCGCCAACTGTCAACGCCCAATAACCAGTCTTTTTGGGACGCGGCTATTTTGACAACTTTTCGAACAGGCGATCCTCTCGATGATTTTTTAAGGCTCTGTTAGACCAGGATTGACATTCCGCCCCGTCATCTTCTTGCGATTGCACAATGGTCGCCCCTTGTCGAATCT
>NZ_WQPL01000040.1 GCF_018785245.1 Collinsella aerofaciens
TTCGACAAGGGGCGACCATTGTGCAATCGCAAGAAGATGACGGGGCGGAATGTCAATCCTGGTCTAACAGAGCCTTTTTTAATCCCCGTCCCAGAAAAATCAATATGCATAGAAAGTCATAATTATCATTTCGTAAACATTTCGATGAAATTAACGCCATGGCGCATACTTGCGGTTAAAATACCGCAAGGCCTAACTACCAACCTTTAAGCCGGTCCGGAGAGACCGGGAAGGAGAATTATGGCGAACAACCATACTGCGGGCACTGCTGCCCGCACCTTCGCGCCCAGCGAGCTTTGCCAGCGCATGCTGGCCAAAACCAGCAAGGGCACCTGCGGTCCCTGCATCCTGTACCTTGAGGATGGGACCATTTTTTATGGCCGTGCATGCGGTGCCGAGGGTACCGCGACCGGCGAGGTCTGCTTCAACACCTCGCTTGAGGGCTACTTTGAGGTCATGACCGACCCGAGCTATGCCGGCCAAATCGTAACCATGACCTATCCGCAGATCGGCAACTACGGCATCGACGAGACCGACGTCCAGTCGGCCTTCCCCGGTGATACCGCCCGCCCCGCGAGCGCTCCCGCCATGCGTGGCATGATCGTCCGCGACATGTGCGCCACGCCTTCCAACTGGCGCTCGGCCGTCAGCGTGCCGGAGTACCTGCGTGCCCACGGCATCGTCGCTATCGAGGGCGTCGACACCCGCGCTCTTGTGCGCCACCTGCGCGACAACGGCTCCAAGATGGGCATTATCTCGACGGAAATCTTTGACGTCGACGAGCTTACCGAGCGTCTGGCCACCGCGCCGACGCTGGTGGGCGAGAACCTGGTCAAGACCGTGAGCTGCTCTGAGCCCCACACTTTTGCCGCGAGCGATCTGCCTGCTACGCATGACTTTGCGCTTGCCCCTGCCGCTCCTTCCCGCCACAACGTGGTCGCCTACGACTGCGGCGTCAAGCGCGGCATCCTGGAGGGTCTGGTCCGTGCCGGCTGCGACCTTACTGTCGTGCCGTGGGATACGCCCGCGGGTGAGGTGCTCGACATGAATCCCGACGGCGTCTTTTTATCCAACGGCCCCGGCGACCCCGATGCCGTGGTGGAGACCTACGAGCAGGTGCAGCGGCTGATCGGCAAGGTGCCGATCTTTGGCATTTGCCTTGGTCACCAGATGATCAGCTTGGCGTGCGGTGCCCAAATGGAAAAGCTTAAATTCGGTCACCGTGGCGGTAACCAGCCGGTTATGAACCTGGTGAGCCGTCGCGTGGAGATCACCGCGCAAAACCACGGCTTTGGCCTGTTGTTCCCCAGTCTGGGCAAACTGATCCCGGAGCTTTCCGGCGGCGAGGCCGAGCATGCGGCCGATGGCGACCTGCGCGCCTGGGTGCGTCGCGGCATCGCGCCGGTCGTGATGAACGAGCGCTTCGGCCGCATTCGCCTGACGCACGTGAACCTCAACGACGGCACCGCCGAGGGCATCCAGCTGCTCGACGCCCCGTGCTTCTCGGTTCAGTACCATCCCGAGGCCTCGCCCGGCCCCACCGATGCCCACTATCTCTTCACCGCCTTTACGCGACTCATGGACGGCGAGGAGAACTACCTGGACATCGACACCGCGAAGGACCGCCTTGCCGGCTGGAATTTTGCCGACGATGGTTCCGCCGTTCTACCGAACGGCGGACCGGTCGACGCTGCGGCTGCATCTGGCACATCATCTTGCTGTTCTGCTTCGGACGCGCGGGCATAAGCCCAGCGCGTCCTCGCATCACGGCAACCTGATGCACCAGCTGCACCCTCGCTGACTTTTCCAAAACATTGAGTCAGCCTCTCTAGGAGGTTTTAAACATGCCGAAACGTACTGACATCAAGCGCATCCTCGTCATTGGTTCGGGCCCCATCGTTATTGGCCAGGCCTGTGAGTTCGACTACTCCGGCGCCCAGGCCTGCAAGGTGCTCAAGGAGGATGGCTTTGAGGTCATCCTGGTCAACTCCAACCCGGCGACCATCATGACCGACCCGGGTCTTGCCGACCGCACCTATGTCGAGCCTATCACCGCGGAGTTTATCGAGCGCGTAATCAAGAAAGAGCGCCCGGACGCGCTGCTGCCCACGCTGGGCGGCCAGACCGGTCTGAACGCCGCCGTCGAGCTGGCGAAAGACGGCACGCTGGACAAGTACGGCGTCGAGATGATCGGCTGCGACCTGGCCGCTATCGAGCGTGGCGAGGACCGCAAGCTCTTTAACGAGGCCATGGCCGAGATTGGCCTGGAGGTCGCACGCTCGGGCTATGCCTACAGTGTGGCCGACGCCGAGGCTATCGCCGAGCGCGTGGGCTATCCCTGCGTACTGCGCCCGAGCTTTACCCTCGGCGGCGCCGGCGGCGGCATCGCTCACACCCACGAGGAGCTCGTCTCCATCGTGAGCCAGGGCCTGGAGCTCTCGCCCGCCCACGAGGTGCTGGTCGAGGAGTCCATCGAGGGCTGGAAAGAGTACGAGATGGAGGTCATGCGCGACCACGCCGGCAACGGCATCATCGTGTGCTCCATCGAGAATCTCGACCCCATGGGCGTGCACACCGGCGACTCCATCACCGTGGCGCCGGCGCAGACGCTCTCCGACCTTGAGTATCAGCGCATGCGCGTGGCCTCGCTCGCCATTCTGGAGAAAATCGGCGTCGAGACCGGTGGCTCCAACGTGCAGTTTGCCGTGAACCCCAACACCGGCCGCCTGATCGTCATCGAGATGAACCCGCGCGTGAGCCGTTCGTCCGCGCTGGCCTCCAAGGCCACGGGTTTTCCCATCGCCAAGGCCGCCGCGCGCCTGGCCGTGGGCTACACGCTCGACGAGATCGTCAACGACATCACCAAGGCCACGCCCGCCTGCTTTGAGCCCACGATCGACTACTGCGTCGTTAAGGTGCCGCGCTTTGCCTTCGAGAAGTTCAAGGGTACCGACCCCACGCTCACCACGCGCATGAAGGCAGTGGGCGAGATCATGGCGATTGGCCGCACCTTTGAGGAAGCCTTCGGCAAGGCCATGCGTTCGCTGGAGGACGGGCATCAGGGCATTTGTGCCGGTGGCAAGGAAGGTGCCGACAAGCTGAGCGACGATGAGCTCGCTCAGGCCGTGGCAACGCCGACCGAGCACCGCATTTTCTTTGTGGTCGAGGCCCTGCGCCGTGGCTGGGACATCGCCCGCATCCATGCCATCTGCGGTATCGATCCGTGGTACCTCAACCGTATCAACGACATGGTGCAGGTCCAGGAGAGCATCCGTGGCCTGCGTGTGGAGGATATCGACGCCGACGCGATGCGCCTGCTCAAGCAGTACGGCACGAGCGACGCCGAGATTGCCGCGCTGACCGGCTCGGACGAGCGCTTTGTGCGCGCCTACCGCAAGGGTCTGGGCGTGGTTCCCAGCATGAAGACGGTCGATACCTGCGCTGCCGAGTTCTCGAGCGCCACGGAATATCACTACAAGACCTACGAGAACATCTACCGCACGAGCCCGGTCGCCAAGAAGTGCGTTGCCCCCGACGAGACCACGCCGGCAAGCAAGCCCAAGGCGATGATTTTGGGTGCCGGCCCCAACCGCATTGGCCAGGGTATCGAGTTCGATTACTGCTGCGTGCACGCGAGCTACGCGCTGGCGGCCCGCGGCTTCGAGACCATCATGGTCAATTGCAATCCCGAGACCGTCTCGACCGACTACGACACATCCGACCGTCTATACTTTGAGCCGCTCACTTACGAGGACGTCATGGACGTTATCGACGTTGAGCGCCCCGACGGCGTCGTGGTGACGCTCGGCGGTCAGACCCCGCTTAAGCTGGCGCGCATGCTCGAGGAGAGCGGCGTGAACATCATGGGCACCAAGCCCGACGCCATCGACTTTGCCGAGGACCGCGAGCGCTTTGCCGCCCTGCTCGACAAGCTGGGCATTATGTATCCGCCGGCGGGCCAGGCAACCTCGTTTGAGGAGGCCGAGGCCGTGGCCGCGCACATCGGCTACCCGCTGCTGGTGCGTCCGAGCTACGTGCTGGGCGGCCGCGGCATGATGATCGCCTACGATGCCGAGCATCTGCGCGATTACATGGCAGAGGCTGCGCGCATCAGCCCCGACTACCCGGTGTATCTGGACCGCTTCCTGGAGGGCGCAATAGAGTCCGATGTCGACGCCCTGTGCGATGGCGAAGAGGTATACATCGGCGGCATCCTGGAGCATATCGAGGAAGCCGGTATTCACTCCGGCGACTCCGCGACCTGCATCCCGCCGTTCAGCTTTAGCGAGAGCCTGCAGGCGAAGCTCCGCGAGACCACGCGCCGCATCGCGATGGCGCTGGGAGTCCGCGGTCTGGTCAACGTGCAATATGCCATCAAGGGCGAGACCGTCTACGTGATCGAGGCCAACCCGCGCGCCAGCCGTACCGTGCCGTTTATCTCCAAGGCCACCGGTGTGCCGCTGGCCAAATGCGCGGCGCGCATCATGGCAGGCGATTCCATCGCGAGCTTGGGCCTGCCGAGCGACGAACGTCAGCTGGACTGGTTCTGCATGAAGGAAGCCGTCATGCCCTGGGGTCGTTTCCCGGGCGCCGACGTCATCCTGGGGCCCGAGATGAAGTCGACGGGCGAGGTCATGGGCATCGCCAAGAGCTATCCCGAGGCATATGCCAAGACGCAGCTGGCGATCGACTACAAGCTGCCCGACCCGAGCGCCGGCAAGGTATTCATCAGCGTGTGCGACCGCGACAAGCGCCACATCCTTTCGGTCGCGCGTATCCTGCGTTACCTGGGCTTTGACATCTGCTCCACCGAGGGTACGGCGCGCGTGCTGCGTGGAGGCAACGTGACGTGCGAGATCGTGGAGAAGATTAGCGGCCCGCACGACGGCGAGCGCCCCAACATCGGCGACCTCATCGCCGATGGCAAGATCGCGGTGATTATCAACACGCCGTACGGCCCGGGTTCGCGCGGCGACGGCTATCTGTTGCGTACCGAGGCGGTGCGCCGCGGCGTAACCTGCGTGACCGCGATGTCCGCTGCCAACACGTACGTGAGTGCCATCGAGGCGGTGCGCGAGGACCAGCAGGGTCACGGCAGCGCCAACGACATGGGCATGGACGTCATCGCCCTGCAGGACCTGCCGCAGCACACGGTGTAGATTGACCTGTCCGGCCGGGGCGGAGGGGGCCGAGTTTCCCCCTTCGCCCCGGCTGCAAGCAGAGTCGCTCAGTGGGAAACTCGGCCCCCTCCGCCCCGGCCTGCGGTGACTCGGCTGCACCGTGTGCTGCCGAAGGGGCTTTGCGCGATGACTAGGGCTGGATAAAAAAGAGAGTGTGGGCAGAGCCCACGTTTTGTATGGGGTCCTCCGGTGAATTGCATTCACCGGAGGACCTTTTTGTGGCTGGCTGAGAGTGCCGCTGGACAGTTAGTTCAGATTTGTATTTTTGTGAGGGTGGAAAAGGCCGATTTGAGCTCAAATGAGCCGTTCTTGGCGGTCTGATGCGACAAGGATGCGCAGTCAGGAATGAGAAAAGGGCGTCATTGGGTCTAAAACGGCTTCAAAACGATACGTTTGCACGTAAGGACCCGGCCAAAAAATACAAATCTGAACTAACTGTCCACCACCCTCCGTCAACCTCTCATTCCAAACCAAATCAGCCAACGTACGTCATAGCAATCTCCGGTAGGTCGCAGGACGGCGGTCGAGCTTTTCTCTCGGGAAACTTCGCGAAGCCCAGTTCCCGAGGGAAAGGTATGGTCTGTGTAATACCAGATAAACAGTACATTTTTGCTAGATTGGTATTTGACTGAAGAACCAATTGGTATGGCTTATTAAGCCCACCTTGCCGTTGACGCTCATTTTACTGTCGCTGGGAGAATTCCGAACTTGGATGCGCAAGTGCTCCCATATATTGATATGACCTAGTAGGTGGCTATCTGGTTACTACCAGTTGGCCCCTTGGTAACGGGTGGCCCCATTGTGCGGAATGTACCGAACATCCCCGTTTGATACGTTTTCTCATGCTGCCGGGGGGGGGCGTCCTCGGCGCCTTAGCATCTCGGAAGAAAGGAGACCAGGTGCGCAGGAATTCCATTTTTACGAAACGGTGGGTGAAGGGAAGTGCGGTCCTCGTTGCCACTGCAGCGACGCTCGTGTTTGCCAATCCCCAGCAGGCGATTGCCACGCCACTCAAGGGCGTCGACTCGGCGACCGTGTCCCAGTCTGCCTCGAATGTCGTCGACATCGATTTCGCTGACGGCATCAAGGGCCGTATTACGTTCCTCGAGGACGGTATTTTCCGTTATAACGTCGACCCCAAGGGTGAGTTTTCCGATTACGCCACGCCGCGCAGTAAGTCCCACACGGCTAAAATCCAGGCTCAGCCCGATACCTCGGACACCTACAGCAAGCCGAGCGCGACGGTTGCCGACAAGGGCGACACTATCGAGATCACCGGCGGAAAGGCGACCGTGATCCTGGACAAGGCGACTGGCAAGATGAGTATCAAGTCAGGCGACCGTGTCGTGGTTTCCGAGTCCGCGTCCCTCGACCTTGATAAGAAGGGTACCGTCCAGACGCTCGCCAAGGAGAAGTCCGAGAACTTCTTTGGCGGCGGCACCCAGAACGGACGCTTCCTGCACACCAACCAGACCATCGCCATCTCCAACACGAACAACTGGACCGATGGCGGCGTTGCCTCGCCCAACCCGTTTTATTGGACGAGTGACGGCTACGGCGTACTCCGAAACACGTTTGCAGAGGGTTCCTACGACTTCGGTTCCACGGACTCATCGACGGTCACGACTTTGCACAGCGAGAATGAGTTTGATGCCTACTACTTCGTGGCGACCAACGAGGGCGCTTCGAACGTGGCAACCGAGATGCTGCAGGACTACTACAAGGTGACCGGTAACCCGGTACTGCTGCCCGAGTACGGGTTCTACCTTGGTCATCTTAATGCCTACAACCGTGATGGCTGGTCAACGACCTCGGGTCAAAAGAAGTGGGAGACCAAGGGCAGCAAGTCCTCGAGCGAGAAGGGCGACGTTAAGTACGAGTCTGGCATGTCGACGGGCTACAAGCTCGACGGCACACTTGCGGCCGAGACGCTCAACGGTGAGGGCCCTTCGGTTGATACCGAGAACATGAAAGCGACCGATTTCGACCGCCAGTTCTCTGCTCGGCAGGTTATCGATGACTACGAGGACAACGACATGCCGCTCGGTTGGTTCCTGCCGAACGACGGCTACGGCGCCGGCTATGGCCAGAACGGTTACTACAAGACCGGCGGCGTCAACTCCGACGGAACGAGCTCGGCTGACCGTCTTAACGCTGTGCGTGCCAATGTCGACAACCTTAAGAAGTTCACCGAGTATGCCAACTCCAAGGGTGTGAGCACGGGCTTGTGGACCCAGTCCAACCTTGAGCCCGACAGCAACTCCGAGACCCCGTGGCACCTGCTTCGCGACTTCGACGCCGAGGTCAAGACGGGAGGCATCTCTACCCTTAAGACCGACGTCGCCTGGGTTGGATCTGGCTACTCCTTTGGTCTTAATGGCATCAAGACAGCTTATGACACGGTGACGACCGGCGCCAACAAGCGCCCCAACATCATCACGCTCGATGGCTGGGCTGGCACGCAGCGCTTTGGCGGCATTTGGACCGGCGACCAGTATGGCGGTAACTGGGAGTACATTCGCTTCCATATCCCCACGTATATCGGTCAGAGTCTTTCGGGCAACCCCAACATCGGCTCCGACATGGATGGCATCTTTGGCGGCGACCCCATCATCTCTGCGCGTGACTACCAGTGGAAGACGTTCACGCCCTCTATGCTCGATATGGACGGTTGGGGCACCTACCGCAAATCGCCCATGACGCACGGCGATCCCTACACAGGCATCTCGCGCTTCTACCTCAAGCTCAAGGCGCAGCTCATGCCCTATATCTACACGAGCGCGGCCTCGGCGGCCAACATCGACACGGGTAACGGCGATGCCGGCCTGCCCATGATCCGCGCCATGCTGCTTTCCGACAACTCCGAGTACGCCGCAAGCACTTCGACGCAGTACCAGTATATGTTCGGTGAGAACTTCCTAGTGGCACCGGTGTATCAGGATACCCAGGCAGATGAGAACGGCAACGACATTCGCAATGGGATTTACCTCCCCAACTACGGCACCGACGAGAATCCCACCATCTGGATCGACTACTTCTCGGGTAAGCAGTATCGCGGCGGCCAGGTTCTCAACAACTACGAGGCTCCGCTTTGGAAGCTGCCGCTGTTTGTGAAGGCCAACGCTATCGTGCCGATGTACGCCGAGAACAACAACCCCGAGGCCGTGAGCGACACCAACACCAAGGGTACCGACCGCAGCCAGCGTATCGTCGAATTCTTCGCCACCGAGGGCGACGGCACCTTTACGCAGTACGAGGACGACGGCTCCTCCATCGAGAACAACACGACTGAGGACGATTCCTACGGTACGATCGACAATATCTCCTACGGTGAGCATGTGAGCACCGTCTACAGATCCGAGGCCGCAGGCGGCACCGCGACCTTTACCGCCGAGGCCTCGCAGGGCGGCTACAGCGGCTACGACTCCAACCGCACCACGACCTTTGTGGCCAACGTCTCCGCCAAGCCCACGAGCGTCTCCGCCAAGAACGGCGGATCCGCGCTCAACGTGGTTGAGGTCGACTCGCAGGAGGCCTTTGACGCCGCGACCCCCGAGGCCGGCCAGGCGGTCTACTTCTACAACGAGACCCCCAACCTCAACCACTACGGTAGCGACGCAGGCAGCACCGAGGCCGAGCAGGGCGAGAGCTTCAACAACACCAAGATCACCACGAATCCCAAGGTCTACGTCAAGTTCGCGAAGACCGATGTCGCCACGGCAGCGCAGACGCTCGAACTGGGCGATTTCGTGAACGCCGATGCCACGCTCGCGGCCGACCGCTTCAACGAGAGCCTCTCCGCACCCGCGAACCTTGCTGCCCCCGAGGACGCCACGACCCCCACGAGCATTAAGCTCACCTGGGGGAAGGTCGATGGTGCTACCTCCTACGACCTTAAGGTAGACGGCACTGTGTTCGCCGTGGGCGATGCGGCAGAATTCACGCATACCGATCTTGCCTACAACAGCAAGCATACCTACCAGATTCGTTCGCGCAACGCCGATGGCTACTCCGCATGGAGCGACGTGCTTGAGGCGAACTCTGCGCTCGACCCGTGGCGGAACGTGCCTGAGGCCGAGGAAATCACTTGGGAGGGCTCGCTCTACGGTAGCCATAAGGCCGAACTCGCCTTCGACCATGAGTTCCAGTCGGGCGACGGCGGTTTCCACTCCGGTGGCAACGATCTGGGCAAGGCGCTTACCGTTGACTACGGTCGCGCTTACAAGCTCGACAAGCTCGAGTACTATCCGCGCGATGATGCCGGTAACGGCACTGTGACCAAGATGCGCATCGAGACGAGCCTCGACGGCGTGCATTGGACGACGCAGGAGGTCGACTGGGAGCGCTCCGCCGCTTGCAAGACGGTGGCGTTCGACGGCGCCGTGGCCGCGCGCTACGTGCGTATGACGCCGCTCGCGTCCGTGGGCAACTTCTTCTCCGCCTCCGAGATCGCCATCTACAAGACCGACGGCACGGACGGCTTCGCCGTGGGCTCCAACCTCAACAAGGCCACGGTCTCCGACGGCGACTACTCCAACATGAAGAATTACCTGGGTCTTGAGAACCGCGAGCCCGACACCTCGACGTTCGACTCCCAGATCCGCGCCCACTTCGCCGACCTCAACGGCAACGGCGTCTACGACGTGTACGACTACTCCTTCACCATGGCGGCGCTCGACGGCGGCACCAAGCAAAAGGGCAAGGCTGCTGGCACCCTCGCGGTGATCCCGAGCAAGATGGAGGTCGAGGCCGGCGACGAGATCACGGTCGACGTCTACGCCACCGACGCCGAGAACGTCAACGCGCTCGGTGCGCTCGTCAACTTCAACAGCGACCAGTTCGAGTATGTCTCCGAGAGCATCGCGCAGGATGCGTCGACGGCGGGCATGGAGAACCTCTCGCGCGAGAAAGTGCAGTTCACGGATGGCCACCAGACCATCAACCTGGCCTTCGCCAACCGCGGCGACGCCAAGCTCTTCAACAGTACTGGTGTGGTCGCGAGCTTTAAACTCAAGGCTAAGACGGCCGGCAAGGTCGAGCTGCCCTCGACGTCTTGGCTCGTCGGCCCGGCGTGCGACGCGCTCGAGTTCGTGAGTGATGGCACCGTGACGATGCCCGGTGTCCCGCAGCCCACCAAGTCCGAGTACGGCCGCGACGCCTTTGACATCACGATGACCAACGACGAGCTCCCCACCGACGATGGCGCCAACGTCGAGAAGCTCATCCAGCAGAAGAGCTATGACGGACTGTTCGACAACAATGAGGGCGGCAACGACTTCGAGTTCCTGTGGAACTATGGGCCCAACTGGATCGACGGCAAGATGCCGACCTACGTCAAGCTGCCCGCCACGATGACGTTCGCCTTCAAGACGCCGTCGAAACTCGATAGTGTCGAGGTCGTTAACCGCAACGGTGGCAACGGCACCGTGCAGAAGATTAAGTCCGTCGTGACGTTCGAGGACGGCTCGACCCAGGAGTTCTCGGGCGGAAGCTTTGATTCCTATCAGGCTCGCTACGCCTTTGGCCTCTCTGCCGAGAACAAGGGCAAGAAGGCGACCAAGGTCGAGATCACGCCGCTTGAGGCATCGGGTGACCAGATGCTCACGCTGCGCGAGATCAACTTCAACTACACACAGGGTGTCGAGGCCATCGAGGGTGTCGAACTGGGCAAGAACCAGACCGAGTTCTTCGAGGGCGATGTGACGCTCGTCGACGCCAAGGCCACGCCCGAGAGCGCCGGCTACCCCTATGTGACGGTCGAGAGCTCCGATCCTTCTGTGGTGAGCGTCTCCGCTGTCCAGGCCGGCGATAGCGTGAGCTACTACCTGCGCGCCAACAAGGCCGGCAAGGCAACGATCACGGTGGCGTCGGTGCTCGATCCCTCCAAGACCGCATCCTATGAGGTCGAGGTCAAGGCTGGTGTCGACACCTCTGCGCTCATGGCAGCGCTTTCCAAGGCCGCGGGCTACAGCGAGTCCGTCTACACCAAGGATTCCTATGCAGCCCTCACCGCTGCGGTCGAGGCGGCTCAGAAGCTCCTCGATGGCGGCCAGGGCAGCTATAGCAAGAAGGATGTCGCAGACGCCACGGCCAAGATCGAGAAGGCAATCGACGGCCTCAAGATGCGCCCCGTCGATGAGAAGAGCCTCATCAACACGCCCGAGAACCGCGAGAACGTCAAGGTGACCGGCTTCTCGAGCGAGGCCGACTATGAGGGCAGCAACGCCGTCAACGCTCTTGACGGCGATGAGCAGACGCTCTGGCACAGCGACTGGGCCTATAAGGCCGGTATGCCCCAGTACCTGACCGTCGACCTGGGCCGCGACTACGATCTCACCGACGTCACGTTCCTGCCGCGCCAGGACGGCGGCACGAACGGCGATATCTTTGAGGCCGAGGTGCTGGTTTCCGACACCGCCGACGGTTATGAGATGGGCACCGCCACGTCGATGGGTACGTTTACCTTCGACAACGACGGCCGCGTGCTCACCGACCGTGGCGACTGGAAGCAGATGAGCTTTGGTGCCGCGCGCGGTCGCTACGTGACCGTCAAGGTGCTCCACGCCGGCGGTGGCAGCGTTGACGCCTACTGCAGCATGGCGGAGCTCAAGTTCTACGGTACGGCCGTTCCCAATCCGGTGGCGAAGGACGACCTCACTGCCGCGATTGAAAAGGTTGATGCCGAGGTTGCAGCCGGCGACCTTAAGGCCAGCGACTACACCGAGGCTTCCTGGACCGCGTTCCAGAACGCCTTGGCGAGCGCCCGCGCCATCCTGAACGACGAGAACGCCACGCAGGACGAGGTCGACCAGGCACTCAAGGCACTCGAGAGTGCTCGCGACGCGCTTGAGAAGACTCCGGTGACCCCGGTCGAGAACCCGACCAAGAAGCAGCTCAAGGCCTTGGTCAAGCAGGCGAAGGAGACTGACACCAGGGGCAAGACGGACGAGTCTGTCAAGGCCCTGACGGATGCCATTACCTACGCCGAGGACGTCTT
This sequence comes from Collinsella aerofaciens, assembly GCF_018785245.1. Lineage (GTDB taxonomy): Bacteria > Actinomycetota > Coriobacteriia > Coriobacteriales > Coriobacteriaceae > Collinsella > Collinsella aerofaciens_AD. The sequence continues at coordinate 12,178 of NZ_WQPL01000040.1, forward strand.
GGGTGATGAGAATGCTTCCGACATCCAGCTCCAGGCGGCCTATGACCAGCTCAAGCTGGCCATTGAGAGCCTCAAGGATGCCGATTCCGGCAACCAGGGCGGCTCGGGCAACCAGGGTTCCGGCAATGGCTCAAACGGCGGCAACCAGGCGGGCAAGCCCGCAGGCGACAAGGCCCAGGGCAGCAAGAAGAGCGGTTCGGCGATCCCCAATACCGGCGACCAGACGGCGGCGACCGTCGCGGCCGTCGGTGGTCTTGGCGCCATCATCGCCGCGATCGGCGCTTTCTTCCATCGTCGCAGCAAGGCTAAGTAGTCCCAGCGACAACTAAGCAAACGTGCCCGCCGCTCCGTCAAGGACGGCGGGCATTGCTTTATTATTGGCTCTGTTAGACCAGGATTGACATACATGTGTCCCCACGGTGCCATATCGTTGACCCCATAGACCGCGATGATGGGGGC
>NZ_WQPL01000041.1 GCF_018785245.1 Collinsella aerofaciens
GTCGTCGACCTCGCCGTCCACGGCGACTCGCGCGGCTGGTTCAAGGAGAACTGGCAGCGCGCCAAGATGACCGCCCTGGGCATCCCGGACCTCCGCGTCGTCCAGAACAACATCTCCTACAACGAGAAGAGGGGCGTCACGCGCGGCATCCACGCGGAGCCCTGGGACAAGTTCATCTCCGTGGCCCGCGGCTCGGTCTTCGGCGCCTGGGTGGACCTGCGCGAGGGCAGCGCCACCTACGGGAAGGTGTTCACCTGCACCCTGGACCCGTCCAGGGCCATCTACGTACCGCGCGGCGTGGGCAACTCCTTCCAGGCCCTGGAGGACGGCACCGCCTACACCTACCTGGTGGACGCCCACTGGTCCCTTGAATTGAAGAGGACCTACACCTTCGTGAACCTCGCCGACCCCGAGCTCGCCATCGAGTGGCCCATCCCGCTGGGGGAGGCCACCGTCTCCGAGGCCGACCTCAACCACCCGATGCTCAGGGACGTCGTCCCGATGGCGCCGAAGCGCACCCTCGTCACCGGCTGCAACGGCCAGCTGGGCCGCGCGGTGCGCGCGCTCGCCGAGGAGCGCGGCGTGGCGAAGGACTTCGACTTCTGCGACATCGACACCTTCGACATGTCCGACCCGGAGGCCTATTCGCAGTACGACTGGTCGCTCTACGGCACCGTCATCAACTGCGGCGCCTACACGGCCGTCGACAGGGCCGAGACCCCCGAGGGCCGCGCCACCGCCTGGAAGGCCAACGCGACCGGGCCGGCGCTGCTCGCCCGCACCTGCGCCGAGCACGGGATCACGCTCGTGCACGTGTCCTCCGACTACGTCTTCGACGGCACCGCGGAGGTGCACGACGAGGAGGAGCCCCTCAGCCCGCTTTCCGTCTACGGCCAGACCAAGGCCGCCGGCGACATCGCCGTGGCCGGCTGCCCCCGCCACTACATCTTGCGCAGCTCCTGGGTCATCGGCGAGGGGCACAACTTCGTCAAGACCATGAAGGGGCTCTCCGACCGCGTCGCCGATCCG
>NZ_WQPL01000042.1 GCF_018785245.1 Collinsella aerofaciens
GCTCGAACAGGCCAAGGAGAAGTTCCCCGAGTGGTACGAGAAGGTCATCGTCAACGGCGAACGCGCCGACGGCTCGTGGGATGCCAAGGAAGACCTCTACAACTGGTGGCTGCGCAAGATACGCGCGGGTGCGACGTTCAGCCATAGGTACTTCTGCCTGATGGCTCTGGCGATATACGCCGTGAAGTGCGGCATCACCGACCGCGAACGCGTCAAGGCGGACATGGATTCGCTGGTGCCGTTCCTGGATTCGGTAGACACCGAGCACCCGTTCGGCAACGACCATGAGGTCGAGAACGCTCTCGAATGCCTCGACCTGCGGTACAAGAAGTTCCCCATCAAGGACTTGGAGAGGATATCGGGAATAGCGATCCCGAAAAACAAGCGGAACTACAGGAAGCAGGCGCTGCACCTCAAAATGGCGCGTTCGAACCTTGAGATTCTGAGCGAGGATGCCGGTCATGCGTTGCAAGGTCGGCCGAAGGGAAGCGGTGAGAAGCGCGAGCTGATTCGCTCCTATGCCCGGGAGCACCCGGATGCCAACCACTCGGACATAGCAAAGGCGCTGGGCGTGTCGAGGTCTACCGTCATCAAGTGGCTGAGGGACTGGAAGTGCGATACCGACGGCCTGCCGGATGGCGCATGGTACGAAAACGGGCACGTTCACGTCGATATGACGGAGCCGAAAGCCGATTGATTCTTGCCTGCTTTGCGTTTGGGTGATGAAATGGGCTGATACACAGGGTGATACACGCCGAGATACACAGGAGATACACGTGCCGCAGAAGATGTTCAGGCTTACAGATGAGCAAATCTGTAAGCTAAAAAAGGTTTCCGAGCTGCGAGGATGTTCTCAAACTGATTTGATTCGCGGGTTCATCGATTCGCTTGACGAGGAGCCGCCTGATACACAGGGTGATACACACCGAGATACACAGGAGATACACGGTGACGAGCGGTCGAGCGGAGCCGATTCGCCAGCGCTCGCCGCCCTCATCGACCAGCTCGCCAAGAAGGACGAGCAGATAGCCAAGCTCATGGAGACCGTGGCCGACAGCACCAAGGCCGTGCAGGGCGCCCAAGCGCTCCACCACGAGACCGCCCAGACGCTCGCGCTGGAATCGACCGAGCAGAAGCTGAGCCGCTGGCAAAGGCTCAGGAGGGCTTGGAGGGGCTAGCCATGAAGTGGAACGTATCCGTGCTGCGCAGGTCGGGGGAATGCGAGCGCACCGAGGTGGCTGACTTTGAGTTGTCGGAGTTCTTCAACCGAATCGCGAGCGCCGAGGGCAAGGCGTGGGTTCTGTCGGTCGAGCGCGTCGGCGATGTGGGCGACTCCGCGCTCGTCGAGCCTGACGGCGATGAACTCGTATCGCAGCTCGGCAAGCGCCGCTGGCGCGTCATGGGAGACCCGGAGGACGGCTGGTGGGTCGAGGTCGATTCAGACGGCAACGAGCTTCCGGGCGATTGGGAGTATGACCGAAAGGGCGGGTACGTCTACTGCGCGTTCGCCTAGTCGGGCTGTCCGTCTTCTTTCTGCGGCGGCGGCACCGCAGAAAGAAGACTCTCGCGCAAGCGCTCACCGGCCAAGGCCGCTCTTCGAGTTGCAAGATTTGGGAAGTGTACGGACAAACTCCACTGTTGTGGACTTTTCCCTCACTTCCATCTTGCTCCCGAACGGCTTTAGCGGCCTTGACGGGAGAGCGCTTGCGCTTTGGAAAACCGGCAATTTAGAGTTGCCGGTTTTCAGTGGGCGGCAACCCTGCCGCTCGATTTCGCACCGTTTGCAAACGCGGCGGCGCTATTTGCAAACGGATGATTCTGGAAAAACGAGAGGTGCCGAAAGCGACATGCGGAGAAAAGAAGCACGCGTCGAGGTGCGGATGACCGAACACGAGAAGGAGGCCCTCAAGCGAAAAGCCGCCAAAAACGGCATGACGGTTTCCGAATACGCCCGCACGCTCCTTGCCAATTCCGACGATGCGACAATCAGGGTCATTGATACCGAGCCTTTGAGAAAGGCCGCGCACGAACTCGCGAAGCAGGGGACGAACCTGAACCAGTTCATGAAGTTCTTGAACACCTATGGCATCAAGGTGTTCGATGCGGGGGAAGCGCAGCGCGTCCTCGCGCGTGAGGTGGAGACGTTTATGGAAGTCGCGGAAGCGCTCGCGGCGCTCCGCAGGGAAGCCGACCGGAACAACGTCCATCTTAAAATCGAGGATTTCGACAGTGCCGAAAACGACTGACGAGGGCAAGGAAAGGGTCGATGGGCAGGTTAGCCCATCGACCCTCAATCAAGTCTGGTCTTCTGTTTCGACCGTCGCGTCAATTCCGTCGTCGGTGAACGAGTCGGCTTAGATCCGCGCGGGCGCGGAACACGCCGTCCCGTAGTCACCGACAACTACATTGACCCGACTACTCGCCCGATTCCGAATCGAAAACGCGCTCCGGATATACCCGTCGGATGGTCTCGATTCCGTCATAGATTTCATCATCGTCCTCGCGAAAGGCAAGTGACTTGATATTCTGCATGACCCACTTCTGACGGGAGAGCTTGGAAATCGCGAGGGTTTGCGCATCGACCTCATCGTATCCCTTGGCTGCACGCCAAGTTCCGCGTGCGATGCGTTCGTTTCCAAGCCCCTCGACGTTCTTGCCAACGTAGTCATAGAGGGTATCGACCTCGTAACCGTTCTTTTTCGCCTTATCCTCATCGAAGACGATGGTGAAGCTCCAAGGCTCCATTGTCGTTTCAGCCATATGGTCAGTGTCCTTTAGGCCTGTGCTGCCAGATAGTAGTCGAGTGCGTCCCTGTAGACCGAAGACGGCTTCACGCCCTTGCTGCGGGCTATCATGGCCACTCTCTGCGTATCCTTCGCGTCGTAGACCACCGTCACGCGGCGGGTTCCGACCGCGTCGAGGTGTGAGCCGCTGAACACCTCGCCATCGGGTTCCGGCTCGAAGCTGCCGTCCTCGTAGGGCGCGGCCATGCGGTCGAGGTCGGCATCGGTGATGCCGTGCTTCGCCATGAAATCGTTCACGTTCATCCAAATCACCTCTCCAAGCCGAGTTCCCTGAGCGTCTTGCCGCTCGGCGGGGTCATCCCGTGGTAGACGAAGAAGTAGTCATCGTCGGCATCGTAGATGTAGACGAGCTCGACCAGCCTGCTGCGGGAGTCCGTGCCGACGGCAATCCACTCGCCCGATTCGCGTTGCTTGTAGCGAATCATCGACCGCATCGCGGCCATCACGTCCGCTTCGCTCACCTCGGGGTGCCGCCTGCTGATTCTGGGGTGAACCCCTATCTGGCTCATGCCCGCTCTCCTTTCGATATGATATGAAATCATATCATATCTTTCTATCGGGAGAAATACGCCTGCACTTCAAGTGCCAGACAAATGCCAGACGCTTTTATCGGGGGAATGTCTGAGATGCCAGACGTTCTGCCATACACCGTATCTTCCGGCTCTGGGTGTACAATAAATCTATTGATAAAATAACGTCCCTATGAGGGCTTCCGGGATGGGTTCCAGAGGGAGCCTTTTCTTCCGGCTCTGGGTGTACAATAAATCTATTGATAAAATAACGTCCCCATGAGGGCTTCCGGGATGGGTTGGTGAGTTGATTGTCTCTTGAGTCCGTTCTTCTTGAATACGGGGCTTCCGAGGTCTCGGCCATGGATGTCTACTCCGATATCTTTCAGCTCGGGTACGGGTTCATCCAGACGGAGGGCGAGCCGGGCGGGCTGCACAAGGCCAACCCGATAATCCTCGGCTCGTTCGGCGGGCATTACGACAGCGACGGGAAGCTCGTCGGAGACAGGAGACGCCGCCGAATCCTGCTCGAGGACACGTTCGAGGAGACCCTTGCCGAGTTCCGCGATGCGAACTGGGCGATAACGAACGGTCTCACCTACTGGGGCAGGGCGAACACCGCCGACGCGCAGAGCAAGATGTGCGCCATGATTTTCGACCTCGACGGGCAGGATGACGGCACGCTCACGGCGTTCCTGTACAACTGCCGGAGCGACTATCCCATCTACCCAGAGCCGAACTACATCATCCTGAGCGGCCACAACGTTCATCTGTACTACGTCCTTGAGGAACCCGCCGACCTATACCCGAACACCAAGAGCCTGCTGAAGGACATGAAGTACCGCCTGACCGACAGGATGTGGAACAAGTACACATCGAGGGAATGGGAGCATCCGCAGCACCAGGGCATCAACCAAGGGTTCCGCGTCATCGGCGGCAAGACGAAGGACGGCGGCACGGTCAGGGCGTTCGCGGTCAACACGCACCCCTTCTCGCTCGAAGAGCTGAACGACTTCCTTCCCCCGGAACAGCAGGTAGACCTGTCGAAGAAGTGGAGGGAGACGAGGTACACGCTCGAACAGGCCAAGGAGAAGTTCCCCGAGTGGTACGAGAAGGTCATCGTCAACGGCGAACGCGCCGACGGCTCGTGGG